>OZ244799.1:3782500-4283615 GCA_965219955.1 bacterium | reverse complement strand
CGTTTCCGACCCCGGCCGCGTGCTCGGCGCGCACTGGGCGAACCCCCCGCACATTCTCCCGCTCGTGGAAGTGGTTCTCGGCCCCGCTACGAGCGAGGAGGCGCATGGCAGGCTCATCGCCTTTCTGAGGAAGGTCGGCAAGGCGCCCGTCACCTGCCGGGACGTGGCCGGCTACATCGTGAACCGCCTCCAATACGCCATGCTGAACGAAGCCGTCAGCCTGGTGGAGCGCGGACTCACCACGCCCGAGGACGTGGACGAGGCCGTCCGGCACGGCTTCGGAATCCGCCTGGCCTGCAAGGGGCCGTTCGAATGGAACGACCTCCTCCACGACGCCGACATCACGCTGAACGTTTTCGAGAACCTCTACAGGGCCGAAGGCGACCCCAAGTTCAAGCCCTCTACGTTGTTGTTGAAGCAGATCGAGCGAGGCGAACTGGGACTCTCCACCGGAAGGGGATGGCGCGACTACGGAGGGCGGTCGCAAGATGAGTTGATTCAGGAAAGGGATACGGTGGTCCTGCGAGCGGTGCGGGCATTACGGGAGTTGGGCATCATCCAGGGCGCGCCCACGGGCCGGACGGACCAACCCTCCTGAGAAACGCCCGATCCGTTACCTAATCATCACGCTTCTTCCTCACCGACAGAGCGCAACTCGGGCGCCAGCCCCATCAGGGCGGCCAGGGCCTCGAAGCGGCGCATGACGACCTCGCCCAGCATGTTGCGGTCGCCGCGGCGGCACTCGAGCTCCAGCGAACCCCGGCGCATTGAGGGCCTGAGCGAAAAGCGCTCCAGCACACCGGGCACGCCGCCGCACAAGGTCTCGCCCAGGCGCACGGCCGAGCCCATGATTCGCGCGCGACCGGCAGTATCCCCGTCCAGGAGACTCTCGACGGCGCGCAATTCGCCGCGGGTCTCGCGGCCCGAATAACGACGAAAAACGGCCAGGGCGAGAAACACCCGCTCCTCGTGATTGACGTGCAGGGCGCGTGCGTGCAGCACCTCCGCGCTGGCCTGGGCGGCCCGGTAGTCGGGGTGCACCCGCCAGCCGACGTCGCTGAGCAGGCAGACGGCGTGGCGCAGGCGGCGCTCGGACCCGCTTTCCCCGGGAAAAAGGTTTTCCGTCCACGCGAGCAGTTCGGGGACGTGACCGGGAAACCGAGCGGTGCGGGCATGGATGTCGCCCACCGCGCTGAGCAGCGGGTCCTCCTTCCGGCTCCGCTCGCCCAGGCACGCGAAGGCGAGCCCCTCGCGCAAACCGTGCGCGGAGAATACGACGTCGCGCGGCGCGGCGTCCGCCAGCACACGGTCCATCACCAGTGCGGCGAGCGGCAGCAAATCGAGCCTCCTGTTCGAAACGCCGCGTATGCCCGACAGCGATTCGCGGCTCTGGCGGGAGATCAGGTCGGTGATTTTCGCAAGGTCGCCGCGTCGCAGCCGGTAGTGGTGAATGATGTTGAGCGGATAGCCCGAATGCGCCATGTGGGCGCTCGCCAGGGCGCGCCAGTTGCCGCCGACGGCGTAGAAGGCGCGCCCCCGCATTTTGGCGAGCCAGGACAACCCGGCCAAAGCTTCGTCGATGATCTTCCGCGCGCGCTTGCGCTGGCCGCCCGAGGCGGCGAAGAGGTTGAGCGGACCGAGAGGCAGCGTCGCCTGTTCGGCGATGGCGCCATCGACCAGGTGGACCAGCTCGAGACTGCCGCCGCCCAGGTCGCCCACGACGCCGTCCGCCCCCGGCATTCCGCTCAGCACGCCGAGCGCCGCCAGTTCCGCCTCTTCGGCGCCGGAGAGCACGCGCACGCGGAAACCGCACCGCCGCTCCACCTCGGCGACGAACCCGGCCCCGTCCACCGCGTCGCGCACCGCCGCGGTGGCGATGGCGTCGAAGCGCGCCACACCCATCGCGCGCAACAGGACGCCAAAACGCTCGATGTTCAAGAGCGCCTGATCGACCCCTTCCGGATCGAGCCGTCCGGTGTCGTGTAGACCGCGGCCCAGGCCGCACAGGATTCTTTCGTTGAACAGGGGCAGCGGCGCGCGCGACAACCCCTCGAACACGACCAGACGGATCGAGTTGGAACCAATGTCGATTACGCCATAGCGTTCGTGAGGGTCGGTCGCCTCTTCGACGAGGCCCGGTCGTTCAGCCGTCTTCCGCAATACGCAACCTCGCCGGGCCGCCGGCCCGCCTGAGCGCGCTTCCGCGGCCAGACAAACTCGGATTCGTCATGAAATAGGTGTGCGCCGTGAAATCTTCTTCCCCGAGCGGCGCGCGCTCGTAGACGCCGTCGCCGGACATGTTCCAGCTTTGCGCGTCGTCCTTGAAATTCGCCACCATGATCTGGTCGAGCACCTGCTGGTGCACGGTTTCGTTCTCTATCGGCACCAGCACCTCGCAGCGGCGATCGAAGTTGCGCGGCATCCAGTCGGCCGAGGTCATGAACACCTTCGCATGAGGCGAAGGCAGCGGATGGCCGTTGGCGAAACACACGATGCGCGAGTGTTCCAGAAAACGCCCGATGATGCTCTTGACCCGGATGTTCTCCGATAAACCCGGCACGCCCGGACGCAGGCAGCAGATGCCGCGCACCACCAGGTCGACTTGAACGCCCGCGGCGCTCGCCTGGTAGAGCTTGTCGATCACCGTCCCGTCGACGAGCGAGTTCATCTTCGCCCAGACCCCGGCCGGCAATCCCGCCTCCGCGTTGGCGATCTCCTCGTCAATCATGGCCAGCACGGATTTCCGAAGGCCCGAGGGCGCCACGGCGACGCACTCGAAATTCTTCGGCAGCGCGTAGCCGGTCGTCAGGTTGAAGACCTGAGCGGCGTCGTGGGCGAGCCGCTCGTCGCAGGTGAAAAACGAGAGGTCGGTATAAATGCGCGCGGTGATCGGGTGGTAGTTGCCCGTGCCGAAATGCACGTAGCTGCGCAGGCCGTCGCCCTCGCGACGCACGACGCAGGTCACCTTGGCGTGGGTCTTGAGCTTCATGAAGCCATAAACCACGTGGACCCCTGCGCGCTCGAGCGAGCGCGAGAGCTTGAGGTTCGTCTCCTCGTCGAAGCGCGCCTTGAGCTCGACGAGCGCGGTGACCGATTTGCCCGATTCCGCCGCCGCGATGAGCGCCTTGACGATGGGCGACTCGTCGGTCGTGCGGTAGAGCGTCTGCTTGATCGCCAGCACGTTCGGGTCCGCCGCCGCCTGATCGAGAAACTGCACCACCACGTCGAAACTCTCGTAGGGGTGATGGACGACGATGTCCTTCTGGCGAATCGCCGCGAAGCAATCGTTGTCGTACTCGCGGATGCGCTCGGGAAAGCGCGCCCGGTAGGCCGGGAATATCAGGTCCGGCCGCCCGCAGTCGATCAACTCGCCGAGTTGCGCCATGCCGATCGTGCCGGTCAGCTCCACGATGTCCTCGGGCTGCGCGTCGAACTCGTCAACCACCAGTTCGCGCAGCGAGTCCGGCATGTCGGCGCTCAGGTTCAGGCGCACCACGCCGCCGAGCCGCCGGCGGCGCAGCATGGTCTCGAACAACAGGACGAGGTCTTCGGCCTCTTCTTCGTATTCGATGTCGCTGTCGCGGATCAGGCGGAACACGCCGCTGCCGACGATCCGGTAGCCCGGGAACAACTGATCGATGAACAGGCGCACCAGATTCTCCAGCGCGATGAAGCGTATCTCCTCCCCCGGAATGCGGATGAAGCGGCGCACCTGATCGGGCAGGGGCACCAGCGCCCGCATTCTTCGCGTGCCCTCAATGGCTTCGAGTTCCAGCGCCAGGGAAAAACCGCGGTTGGCGATGAAGGGAAACGGGTGCGCCGGGTCGATGGCGAGGGGCGTCAATACGGGGAATACCTGCTTCAGGAAATAGTCGCCCAGCCAGTCCACATCCTCCGCGCTCAAGTCCTTCGCGGTCACCACCGAGATGCCAACCCCGGCGAGTTCAACCTGCAGGCGCCTCCACACCGCCTCCTGCTCGCGGATGAGCCGCGCGCTCTCCCGGGCGACTTCGGACAACTGCTCGGCGGGCGTGCGCCCATCGAGGCTCTTCTGGGTCACGCCGTTGGCCACCTGGCCCTTGAGACCCGCGAGGCGCACCATGAAGAATTCATCGAGGTTGCTCGCCGATATCGAGAGGAAGCGCAGCCGCTCCAAAAGAGGGTGACGGGGATTGCTCGCCTCGGCGAGCACGCGCCAGTTGAAGGAGAGCCAGGAAAGCTCGCGATTCAGGTAGCGAAGGCGCGGATCGAGGGTCGGCTCTGCGGCGACGGCGGAGGATCCATTCCCTTCCAGGCGCGACATGCTCTGCGTCCTCTATGGATGTCTTGTGGAACATACCGGTTCACGGCGACGCGAACCCGAAAAGGGAATTCAGAACAACCGGAAAGACTCAGGCGTCGCCGCCTCGATGACGGGCGCATTTTAATCCGCGCGAATGCCGGAATGCAACGAAGCCAAGGAGAGGGAGGATTCAGGGGGGTATGCAGCCGGCGCGCATTTTCTTCCCCTTGCGTGCGGAGAGCATCTCTGCGGGCGCAGGCCGCTACGCAGCAAGGGCTTTTTCACCTACAATGCAGACGACACTACGGCGCTCGAAATCATGGCGATGGACGCGGTCCGTTGCGGGGCGCGCCTGCCCGCGGGCCCGGCGCTTTTTCGCCGGCCGGCATGCCCCGGAGGCAGAACTGCAACAGCGCTCCTGTTAACCGGGTCCTGCATGAATTTCGTCGAAACGATGCCGAACCCGGTTTCATATATTTGAGGGAGTGATACATGTCATCGAGACCGAACGTCCTCTTGATCAATACCGACCACTGGTCCTCGCCGCTGCTGGGGGCGGCGGGGCATCCCTGCATCCTGACGCCGACGCTCGACACCTTCTGCAAGAACGGCGTGCGCTTCACGAACGCCTATTCCGAACACCCCTTCTGCATACCGGCGAGGCGGACGCTGATGACCGGCGCGAGCGCCCGCGCGCACGGCGACCGCGTGTTCAGCCCGACGATGCTGATGCCCGACCACCTGCCGACGATGGCCCAGACCTTCCGCGACGCGGGCTATCAGGCCTGCGCGGTGGGCAAGATCCACGTCTATCCCCAGCGCGACCGCATCGGCTTCGACGACGTGATCCTGGACGACGAGGGCCGCTCGATCTACAACGTCGCGGATGATTACGACATCTATCTCGGCGACATCGGCCACACGGGCCGCCAGTTCGACCACGGCATGGGGAACAACCAGTACACCTACCGGGCATGGCATCTGCCCGAGGCGACGCACCCCACGAACTGGACCACCCGCATGATGGCGCGAACCATAAAGCGGCGCGACCCGAGGCGGCCGGCCTTCTGGTATCTCTCCTACCGCCATCCGCATCCGCCGCTCGTGCCGCTGCAGGCCTATCTCGACATCTACCGCGAGATTCCGATTGACGAGCCGTTCGTGGGCGAGTGGGCGCGCGATCGCGGCGAACTCCCCTACAACGCGCAGGCCACCCAGTCGCGCGGCGACCTTTACAATGAGGGGGCGGTTATCGACGCGCGCCGGGCGTTCTACGCGCTGTGCACCCACATCGAGCACCAGATCCGCATCATCATCGGCACCCTGCGCGAGGAAAGCCTCACCAACGACACCATCATCTGCTTCACCTCCGATCACGGCGACATGCTCGGCAACCACGACATGTGGGCCAAGCGCGTCTTCTACGAGTATTCCGCCGGAATCCCGATGATCCTGGTGGGCCTGCCCGACGATGCGCGCGTGGGCAATAACCGGGTCGACGACCGCCTCGTGGGGCTGCAGGACGTGATGCCCACCCTGCTCGACCTGTGCGGCATCGATATCCCCGAGACGGTGGAGGGCCTCTCGATGGTGGGCGATGAGAGGCGGGAATTCCTCTTCGGCGAGGCGGGCGAGGACGCGCATTCCTCGCGCATGATCCACGACGGACGCCACAAGCTCATCTACTACCCGGTCGGGCACTACTTCCAGCTCTTCGATTTGGAAGTTGACCCGAACGAAATGGTGGACCTCTTCTCGGACCCCGCCTACGCCGACGTCCTCGCCCGGCTGAGCGAGACGCTGGAGGGGCAGATGTACGGAAGCGACGAGAAATGGCTCGAAAACGGAAAGCTCGTCGGCGAGCCGGCCCGGCGGTTCCAGCCCGGCCCCGACCGCACGCTCTCCGCCATGCGGGGAGACCAGTGGCCCTTCCCGCCGGCCACCGAAGAGGGTTTTCTCGAATGGTTCCCGGAGACGAAGAGCGAGGAGGGGGATGGGGGTTGAGAATTGCCAGGTGGATTTGGGCATTGGGGATTGAATATGCGACTCTTCCCGTCACTCAAATGTCAGGATTACCTTACTAGCGATAGTAATATCCGAAAATTCTCCGTTTTCCACTGTTGAGTTCTCCTAGTTGATTTCATCGGAAGAATCTTGTGGAATCAAGACTTTATCTAAATTCACATAAGGAGCAGACTTGGTGGAAGAATCTAGAAAGGGACTGGAAAATCTCAAAGCAGCCGTAGAACGCGTACGAGACTATTTCGAAAAACCTGAAAGTTACAAATTAGAACCTCTAGTAACGGAGACTGTAGGTCCAGCTTTAGAGCAAGCACTAAAGAATTTATGTCCTCAAATCGAAGAGCGTCATAAAATAGATGCATCTAAAGAACAGGAAAACATTTTGGTCATCCACTATACAAGCCTCTCTGGTCTAGTTTCCATGCTACAAGATGCCTCTAAACAAAACGACAAATCTAAGTTCCGGCTTTATAATTCTTTCCATTTTAATGATCCTGAAGAAGGCAATTACCTTACTCATAGTTTATTGCGAGATTATAAATGGCTAGGAAAAACGGATATGCGTCATGCATATATTGCTTCTTTTATACATCCCGACACAAAGGAAGAGCAGGAAAGTATGAGCAATGATCTTATCTTTTGGCGAACATATGGACAGGAAGGAGAAGGTTGCTCTTTGTCATTACTTGCTCCACTTTCCAGATTACTTACTGTCTCCTACGGTCCTGACTCACAGAATGCAAAACTCACTGTCAAAGATATACGAGCAGTTTTGGATTTGTTAGGCCCGTTAAAAATCGACAATCCGTCAGTCCTTGAGAGCACGCAGAAAAGATTGGCGGATATTGTTTTGAAACCTCTCGAAAAAATCCGCTATTTATACAAAAATGAAGCATATGTTCGCGAAAAAGAATGCCGTTGTGTAATACTTGAATCAGAAATTGAAGATGACGATAAAAAGTTTGAATACCAAGATCGAAATAACTATCCGCCCCGCATAAAACATTATTGCGAGGACGAGGATTTCCACCTCGAAAAACTCATGGAATCTAGGAGTTATATTACCTTAGGTCCATGTGTGCCTTATAGAGACGATGTAAATTATTGCATCGGAGTTCTAAAGGAAAGAGCGAATTGGAAAAGTGAAATTAGGAATTCCAAGATTCCCTATCGAAAATACTGACGATACGCTGTTGAATTCCATGCCACCAAGATTTTGGAGGTGTTATTTCTTCGACACTTTCCACTCTTACCAAGTAAGAGGGTTTTTCCGCATCACCTAGCGCACGCCGCTGTTGAAAAGAGCAATTAACATGGCATTCATCGTTGATGATGCGGGTTTCAGCGGTAACAAACTGGTAATCTTGCTGGCGTACTAACGACCACCAATCAGCGGCTAACAAATAGCGAAGCATCAAATTAACTTCCATTCCAGCAACGCTCAAACTGAACGGAAAGACATTTTGGTTGCCGTCTCGCTCTTCGGGAGGCAAGTTGCTGACATAAGAAGGATCATCAAGGGATCCGTCCAATTCCATTACCACCATACTTGAGTTGTATTGTCCGTTACAACGCAGGCACTGATGATATGGTGTGACGATATGCGCACGCCAATGCGCCGAGAACAAGCGATCTTGGCGTCTGTCAGTTTCAACGGCGACCCCACCATCGATAACCGGAATCAAATGTGCTTGCGCGATATAATTCAAGACATCTCGAGCAACGGGCCGATCAACACAGCTAAATATGATGTCGCAATCGAGCGCGGTTTTATAAGCGGTTTCATCATGAATCGAAATCGGCAAAGTGGTGATTTGGATATTCTCGGCAGTGGCATTGCGTTGCATTGCTTGTGCGGCCAAGTCGACCTTTAATTTTCCGATATCATTCGAGGTCCCGTAAAGCAGACGATCGAGATTATGTTCTTCGACTTTATCCGGATCAATTAGCGTTACCCTCGCGATTCCCATGCGGGCAATGGCTTCGGCGATGATACACCCAACACTACCAAGCCCGACAATACCGACTTTCAAACGCGCGATGGTATTTTGTGATTCGCGTCCCCATGTATCGAAAGTGCGCTTGAGCACCTCTTTTCGTAATGGCGGCGGCGCAATCTTGTCGTTGGAATAAATCTTGTAAAACTGTGGCCCGACAATTCGGACTTTCTCACACCAATGACAGCGCATTTCACCATTGTTTTTTTCCCAAAAACGTGCGCTCCAATATCCATCAGTGCCAATGGTCAAACCCACCAACGGCAATCCCGTCGCTCCTGCCGGATACGCAAGAACGTCGCGTTCTGCAGCTACATCTGCACCACTCATCCCTTGCCATCCAGGAACCGGATGACTATGCATAAAAGCTAAGCCTGCTTTTTTCTCACAAGCGACCTTTACTGCCCGCATCAGATAATCAGGATTGAAGCTGGTGTTGCCGTGGAGAATTCGCTCGCCTTTTTTCGGAAGGATGATTTCATCAATCAGTGCAGAACAGCGCAACTGGCCAGTAGAGGGTCGCCACAAGGCGAAACAGAGATCTTCCTGACGATTGTTTAGCTTAAAGTGCTGTAATAAATGCTCGCTGGAGATCGAGTTCGCTTCCGCAGTAAAAACGACCTCAAAACTCATATGCCGTTCCAAAAGCGACGTAGATGTTCGTTCACGTAACCCATCATGTGCTTTGTGGGCAATTGATCCCAAAGCTCTCCTGGAGGTCTGCTCATCGCAATCCATTTTCTCCCACTCACATCGGAATATTCTCCAATCGAACCGCCTCTTCCATCGTCAATTGGAGGTGTAATATGAATCCAATGAGGTGGATACTCGGGATACTGTTCATGGCCTTGCATACTGATGCCTAGCGTTATTTCTTTGCCCTTATGAGAACCGGTCTCAATTATATAAGGAAAAGAAACGACTTTTCCCTGCGGACTATCAGACAGGCATGTCTTATAGTCCAAAGACTCTAACTCCCTTTGTATCTTGTCGATATTATCGGTCATGTTACCAAGAGTTATGCCACCGGCGTAGGTTTATTTGGGATCGCAATGAACAAATTGTCTTCACTTAAATCGACCCAATCGCCTGCTTTATATTCGCCTTTGTCTCCTTGCAAGATATATCCTTCCGGTTTTCCCGGAATAGCTCCCTTTTCTTTAGCGAGTTGTAGGATATCTCTTGCAACTAGTTTCTGTTGAGGAGTTTCAATTTGGACGCCGTTCACCTTGAATGTAAATTCAGCCATTTTCAATCTCCTGAACTATGGCATTAATAGTGTCTCTTTTCAGCTAAATCTCATGAAGAATTATTGAAACATCTGCAACGCACTGTTGAGAAAATGTAGTCGGTGCCGCTAAGCGCGTCAAGGATAAAACTACACACATTTGCGACGCATTCTCATTCAAAACTGGTGGAGCCGGCGGGAGCGCGAACCCACGCCCGCAAGGCTTCCGTCGCGAGCGTCTACGCGCGCCTAGTCATCGAGTTGCGCGCTCTTCACGATGTAGCCGCCGGACTTCTTGTCGAACTCCAGTTCCAGCATCCCGCGGGCTTTCGCGTCTTCGAGCAGGTGCTTGAACGTCTTGTATCCGTGATAGGACTCGCTGAATCCCGGCTTGCGGCGTTTCAGGGCCTGCTTCACCATCGACCCCCAGACCTTTTCTTCCTCGCCCCGCTCCCGGGCCAGGTCCTCGGTCGTCTCCAGGACCAGATTGAGCCCCTCCAGCCGTTTTTCCTCTTCGCCGTCGACGACTTTCTTTCTTCCGGCGCGGGCGGCCGGGCGTTTCCGCTTGGCCTTTCCCTGCTTTTCGGATTCGCGCATCAAGTCGTCGTAATAGATGAACTCGTCGCAGTTCGAGGTCAGCAAGTCGGAGGTCGAGTTCTTCACGCCGACGCCGACAACCACCTTGTTGTTCTCGCGGAGCTTGCTGACCAGGGACGAAAAATCGGAGTCGCCGCTGATGATCACGAAGGTATCGACGTGCGCCTTGGTGTAGCAGAGGTCCAGTGCGTCGACGACCATGCGAATGTCGGCGGAGTTCTTGCCGGACATGCGGACGTGCGGTATTTCGATCAGCTCGAAGGCCGCCTCGTGCATCGGCGCCTTGAATTCCTTGTAGCGCGCCCAATTGCAGTAGGCTTTCTTGACGACAATGCTGCCCTTGAGCAGCAGGCGCTCCAGCACTCTTTGAATATCGAAATCCGCGTATTTGGCTTCGCGCACGCCAAGGGCGATATTTTCGAAATCACAAAACAGAGCCATGTTCTGAATCGCGGTTTTTTCGGTCATTTGAACTCCCGTCCGGGCGGCGGCGCACCGCGCCGCAGGTATCGTAATCTGGTGGAGGCGGCGGGAATCGAACCCGCGTCCGCAAGGCTTCCGTCGTGAGCGTCTACGCGCGTAGCCGGTGGTAAGGGTTTCGCCCGGTCTCAAGCCCACCGGCGGGCCATCCTCCGGGCTAGTCCGATTCGAATTCGCCTAGCAGGCTCCGGACCGAAACCTGGGTCGGCTAGTCCGCATCATGACGTTCCACTCCCCACCCGCGGACGAGGCGAGGGGGAACGCTCGCTAGCGTCTAGGCAGCGAGAGCCAGCTCGTTATCGGCTGGTGTGATTTTGCCACATTGATAACGGGGCCAAGTGGCGTCCCCGGCGCGCAGCTCAGACTTCAAATCCTCCCGTCGAAACCGGATCGCCCCCATAAGAGATGAACACAGGCTCCGGAGCGGCGATCATCGCCCCGGGCCCGTTTCGTATACGCTATTTTCACCTTCTCCACATCTCGGGGTAGAAGGCGTAGACCAGATACGCGGCGGGCAGCAGGAATACCAGCCATATCCACAGCAGCCGGCCCTCGAAGGCTCCCGGCCAGGTGGCGCCGACGGCCAGGCCGAACGCGGCCATCGAGACTTTGAGCAGACTCACCTGCCACCAGCGCATCGTGTAGTCCCTGAACATGTCCCGTATCACCGGTTCCTCTCCCTGAGCGCGCGCTCGATCTCGCGGTTCGCGTCGCGCTTCTTGAGCTCCTCGCGGCGGTCGTGGAACTTCTTGCCCTTGCCGACGCCGATTTCGACCTTGGCGCGGCCACGGGCGAAATACATCTTCATCGGCACGAGCGTCATCCCCCGCTCGTTCACGCGGCCGATGAGGCGGCCGATCTCGCGCTTGTGGAGCAGGAGCTTCCGCCTGCGCGTGGGCTCGTGGTTGTGGATGTTGCCGTGCCCGTAGGGGCTGATGTGGCAATCCACCAGCCAGGCCTCGCCGTCGATGATGTCGCCGAAGCTCTCCTTTAAGTTCGCGCGGCCCTCGCGGAGCGCCTTCACCTCCGTGCCCGTGAGGACGAGGCCCGCCTCGTAGGTCTCGTCTATCGCATAATCGGCGCGGGCGCGCCTGTTCTCCGCAACGATTTTAATGCCGCCCGCCATCACGACACCTCTTGAATCTCAGGAAAAAGAAAAAGGAGCGCATCGCTCCCCGCGTCTCCCCCTTTATCAAGAAACAATATAGCCCCTCACGGGATTTTCCGCCACCGGGGAAATTTATGGGGGAACGCAAGGGGTTGTAGAAAAGTCCTGATTCCTTGATTCGGTGTTTGAAGGCGACCGGGGAGAGAGGAGACTTCATCCCCCCTTGGGGGGCTGTGGAAAAAACCCCCTCAAGCGGTGAGGGATACGATGGTTTTGTAGGGGCGGTTCGCGAACCGCCCCTACAGCCGTCATTCCGGCGAAAGCCGGAATCCATTTTTACGCCTTTTGCCTTTTCGCCTCATCGATCGGACGTCTTTACGCCCGGGCGGTGAGGATCGGAATCGAACACAAAAACGAAAGGCGAATCCTCTGGATTCCGCATCCGGACGCCGCGCAGCAACGAGGTCGTGGCCGCCCCGCCCGGTGAAAAGTCAAAATGGATTCCGGCTTTCGCCGGAATGACGAACAAAACCGCACCGCCTCGTAGGGACAGGCCTCCGTGCTTGTCCTGCTCTCCGTGGTTGTCCTTCGTCAGGACAGGCACGGAGGCCTGTCCCTACAGAAACCACGCAAATCGCAACGAACCCGTAGGGGCGGTTCGCGAACCGCCCGCTTCTCCGACAAGGGCCGTTCACGAACGGCCCCTACGGCGGCTGCGGCTTTCCATCGTCATTCCGGGGTTCAGCGCTACATGAAGGGCCATCATCCGCATCTATGTCCGATGCAGGAATGACGGCGGTGGTCGATTCCGACCGAAATGGTTTCTTAATGTCCGATAAATGTTGTTATCAGAGAATATAACACCTCTCAAAACCATGTCAAGCGCAATTCCGGGGTCCCAAGGGGAGTTTTCGGGCGCCGTTTTCCGTCTTTTTTCGCTCATTCGCGGCCCGAATGCGCCCCGGAACGGCTCTCCCGGCGGAGAACGGGGCTTCCAGTGTCCTGTAACAACATTTAGCGGCAGGCAGGCCGCTCGCCTTTGGAGACCGAGAAAGGCGGGCGCATGCCGCAGGAATATGTGTCCCGCGGAACCACCGGCCCGGACGACGGCCTTTGTATACACGCGATAGAGGAGGTTCATCAGACGAAGCCGAGAATGCGCTGGAGAAACCTTTTTTGACCCGAGTTTGCAACGCGATTCACGAGGCGCGGTCATCCCGGAGATGACGGTGTAAACGAAAAAGACCCTCCCCCCCGAAGAACCAGCTTGCGGCGGGGACCATCCCGAAAGATCCACGCCTCCTGAATGATGTCCCAGGCAGATTGGACGGAGAGCCCGGAAGATTCCGGCTCCCCGTTCCGCCCAAGACAAGCACACAAACAAAAATAGATGAAAGACCCGATTTAAACGCGAGGAAAGGAGGTTAATCGGAGAAAGCCGGAAATTCACGGACAATCCCTTTTTCTATGTATCCAGGAGGACTCACTAAATGACGTTCAGAGAGAAACCGATAACCAAGCTTTACGCTTTCGCGCTGGCGGCCGTGTTCGCGCTGACGCTGGCCGGCTGCGGCGGTGGTGGCGGTAGCGCCACGGCGCCGGACCCGGAGCCGCCCACCATGCCGGAACCCACCCCGCAGGAAATGTGCGAGGGTGACGGCGGACGGTACAACGCGGACGGTTCCTGCACCTCCGCAGAAGAGCTCGCCGCGGAAATGGCCGAAGCGGAAGCCCTGAGCGGCGCGCAGAGCGCGGCGATGGCGGCCTACATGGCGGCGATGGCGGCCGTGAGCGGCGCGAAGGACCCCGTGGCGATGGGCAACGCGCAGCCGCACGCGGCGATGGCCAAGGAGGCCTCCGACATGGCGGCTGAGGCCACGGCTTCCGAAATGGCCATGGAATACCAGATGAAGGCCGAGATGTACCGCGACATGGCGATGAAAGCGGCCATGGACCGCGGCCTGGGTGTTACCATGCTGGCGAACAAGCAACTCAACGGCGAAGATATCGCAAATGCCGAGTTGGAGGAAACTAAACCACCCGCGTATCGATCAAATGCAAGCAACGTGGGAGCTGCAATGGCGGCTGCCGCAGGGGCTACGTCTACTGATACTGCTGGTATGTTGAACCTGAGCGATAGCAGTGATGCAACAGTAGCTACTCCTGCTACCGTAAATGTGGCAGCAGCAGGCACGGCAGTAGCGGATCATAAGGCGGGCGGCTCAACATTTACGCTCGAACTTGGTACTGGTAATGCGTTTTTAGAGGGTGAAACGCCTTCACGCTTCCAGACCAAAGGCGGCTGGGAAGCCCAGGATCTGGTCCTGGCTGGCACCAATGCGAAAACTCATCTCGTCGTCAACACGGACATTCAGGCGGACACCCAAAACTATAATGCTACAGCTGATATTGCCGTTGCCGGTATCACCGCTAACGGTGGTGTAATCGTAGCGGGGGAGGTCGCGGGTGACGGAAGCAATTTCGCGGCGACGTTCAACGAGAATCCCGCAGACAATAACCCTCCGGTTGCAGGTCAATTCCGATGTAGTACAGCCCCTGCCACCGCTTGCTCAATCAGTGTCGACGCGAGTGGAAAAGTCGTAGCGAATACGGGCTACGAATTCCATGAGAGCGACGGAACCACCAGGGCGGACAGCGACTACCTGGCCTGGGGTTTCTGGGTAACCGGTTCCACCCTGGATAGCCTGTCAGGTACTACTCCTCCCAATACGGCCCCTCACGCCCAGGCGGGCGCATTCGCTTACGGCAGCGACTTGTTCGTTGTCTCTCCAGAGCTCAAGGGCACGGCGACGTATAACGGGGACGCGAGCGGTCTGTATTCGGCGGGCGGCATGGTCGAGTACTTCGACGCGGACGTGAGCCTGACGGCCAACTTCGGCGGAACCGTCGGGGCTGATAATTCTTCCGCAGATGCAGCTAATGACGGGCTTCTCATAGGCGCCGTCACCGGAAGCATCACCAATATCAGGGCCGGCGGCATGGACGTGGCGGGCTCGCTGACGCTCGAGAAGGCAACCGTCACGAGGACTGACACTGGCAACCCTGCCGGCGCATTTTTGACTTCGGGCGCCCTTACGTTGGACCCTGCATCTGGTAGTAATAGCGTGGCTGGCTTCACCGACGACGTTTCGGGCACCCTGGCGGGTCGGGCCATGGACGGCACGTGGCGCGGCCAGTTCTACGGCCCCAACAGGGCGAGGACCGCCAAGGCTGCTGAAACCGAATACCCCACGACCGCGGCAGGTACTTTTGCTGCGGAAGCGCCGGGGCATTCCGGTGACCCGGTCAGAATCATGGGTTCTTTCGGCACGTGGAAGGCGGAGTAAGCAACAGCGCATGACTCCTCAGGGCCCCGGGCTGCATCAAGCCTGGGGCCGGGGGATGGAGGAATGAGAAGCGCGGTCGCTTCGGCGACGGCAGGCAGCAGGCAGGTTGAAAAGGAGTTTCATCCGTCCGCCCCTTCCGTTTCAGGAGGGGGGCAGCCTTAGGGGGCAAATGATGAAAATGCTCAGATATTTAGGATTGGCGGTATTTGCCGTGTGCATTGCGGCATTTGCCTCCGGTTGCGGCGGCGGTGGCGGCGGCAGCGCTATGGAAGAAGAACCGCCGCCGGTGATGGAATGCCCGCAGGGTCAGGTCGGGACGTACCCGGACTGCACGGATCCGGGACCGACGGATGAGCAGAGGATAGCCACGGCGAGGGAAACGATAGCGGGCATCGTCAATCAGGCCAACACGATAGAACAGGCGGCGCGCTCGGCCGTGACGGCGGTGGAAGCCAGCGCCGACGCTACTGTCCAGCAGATAGATGACGCCCGTTCCCAGGGAACCGCCGCGCGGAACGCCTTGACGGACATCGTGGGCGCGAGCGGCGTGGTCGCTACGGCCACCACGCCGGCGGCGGCGGAAGGCGCCGTGGCGAGCGCCAACGCGGCGCTCGGCAGGCTGAGGGCCGCTCGAACGGCGGCGGAGGGCATCCGGAGCGCCGTGGACGCGGTTGCGAACCTGCGCGAGCAGCAGGCGGAGACCGAGCGCCTCGCGACGAACGGCTCCTCGCTCATCAGGTATCTGAGAAACAACGAGAACGATTTAAAAACGACGCTGAACACCATAGAAGCCACTGATATCTCGGTGAGCGACACATTTCCGTCGGGCTATAGTGCCTCGTACCCATATTACGAGGACCCGAATGCAGAAAGGAAGGTTGCCGGGACCCACACAGTCACGGCGGCAACCCTGTCATCGACCAGTAGTGTGGCCTCCAAGCTAACCGGACCGCCCACCTTCCGCTACGGTTTCGACCTGAAAGCGAGCGGAAACAACCCCACCGAGTTCGTCAACGCCTACACGAATATCGAAAGGCAGACAAGGACAAACAACCCAAATTTCGATTCCCAGCAAGCAGAAAGTGAATCCAATCCCAGATACAACTTTACGAACGATCCCGACTATCTGCTCTTGGGAATTTGGCTCAATGGCACTGACTTGAAAGCGTTCGCGTATGGGAGCCAACCCATCAACAGTTCACATACATTCTGTGGCGCAGCTGAATCAGCGAATACTGCCACGCTCACAAGAACCTGCGTGGAACCGACTGGAACAATAAACCTCATCAGCGCTTTTGTCTCAGTCGGCAAGATTGTGAAGGCCACCTATCGCGGCGATGCGAACGGGGCCTATCTGGCCGGAGGGAAAGCCAGCTATTTCGATGCGGACGTAGAGCTCAGGGCCGTATTTGAAAATCCAGATGGAGCGGCCGCGACTGGCAGCATCGAAGGTGAAATCACGAATATCAGCGCCGGCGGAAAATCGATCTCGGGGAACATTCAGTTGCAAAAAGAAGATCTTACCGATGCTATAGAAGGCGAAATGACCGGTGCTACCGCGGGCGTGATCGGTGGAGAGAGCTACTCGGGCACTTGGAAAGGCCAGTTCTTCAGAATGAAGGCCAGCAAGACCAGCAAGACGGGAAATGTTTCTGGTAACACCCCGGAAAGAACAACAACGACGACTTATACGCTCAATGCTCCCGGGTCGGTCGCGGGAACTTTTATGGCAACCAAACAAACCGCTCCGGTGGGAGACGCCGCGTTCATCGGCGTGTTCGGGGCGCACAGGTAAGAGAGCAGAACGCCTTCGGCCTCGGGGCTTCACCGCTCCGGAGCCTCAGGCGGGCGAAGGAAAAGGAAGAAGAGTGGAAAAGGGGGTTGCCCGTTGGTTGCTTCCCTCGTGATAGAGCAAACAGTACCGCTCCTGGTTATGAGTTTGAGTCCTCGAGCCGGGAACGGGAACAACGGGCAGCCCCTGTTTCGCGCTTCATCGAAGCAAGCCGGCACCCCGACTCGGCCTGCACCTCGGGGAATGTGTCGCAGCAGTTCCCACACTCGGGGGTTTTTCAACAACCCCTGAAAGCAGCCCTTCGAGGGGTGTCGGCCCTTTCCTCCACAGACCACGCGTTCTCGCCTCCCCGCCTTGAACGGCAACCCCCCTACCCCCCTTGTCAGGGCTGTTGAAAAAGCCGGAACACTGGATTTGTCATATGTAACCGACCGACGAGAGAGAAAAATCACTCCCCCCTTGAGGGGGAGTCGAGGAAGCCGAGCGGTTTGTGCGAAGGCTGAATCGGTGGGGGGTAAAATGCGTTTTATCGCCATTCCGGATTATACCCCCCACCGAATCGCTTTCGGGCTTACGCCCTCAGCTCTTCGACTCCCCCTCAAGGGGGGAGTGATTCCTCTCTCCTCGGACTTTTTCAACAACCCCGCTTCAAAACTCAGCGGCGTCTGCCGCGCCTGGGGGCCGCTTTTCCCCTCTTCTTCCGCCGGGGAGCGGGGGATTTCTCCCTGCGGGGGCGGCGCGTCCCCGTGATCACCGCCGCGCGGCGCGATTCGGCCGCTTCGCCGACCAACTCCCTCGTCCCGCCGGCCATGAGCTGGAACGTGACGCGGCGCGAGGCCAAATCCACGCCCTCCACCCGCACGGTGACGGGGTCGCCCAGGCGGAACCGCCGGCCCGTCCTCCGGCCATACACCGCGTGTTCCTCGGGTATGAAGGCGTAATAGTCGTCCGTCATGAATTCGAGCGGGACCATGCCCTCAACGTATACGTCCCCCAGTTCCACGAAAATACCGAAATTCGCGACGCCGGACACATGGCCGCGAAAGCGCTCGCCGACTTTATCGCGCATGAAGAGCGCCTTCATGAAATCCACCATCTCGCGCGAGGCGGCCTCGGCCACCCGGTCTCTCTCTGAAATATCGCCGCAAAGGGCGGCGAGCGGCTTCGCCTGCGGCTTTCTTTTATCGCCGCGCATGAGCCTCCCGAGCCTTCTGTGGACGCACAGGTCCGCATAGCGGCGGATGGGCGAAGTGAAATGCGTGTAGCGCTCGAAGCCAAGCCCGAAGTGGAGGGCGGGAGCGGCCTCATAGCGCGCGAGCTTCATGCTCCTCAAGGCGGCGAAATTCACGTATCGCTCCACGTCCGAGCCGCGCACGGCGTCGAACACCTCCTGGAACCCGCCCGGCCGCTTGAGCGCTTCCAAGCGGGGGGCCTTCAGGCCCAGCTTCGAGAGGATCGCCCTCAGGCCCTCCAGGTTCTCCTCCGCGGGCGGCTCGTGGATGCGGAAGACGGAAGCGCCGCCGGCTTCTGCGAGAAATTCCGCCACCGCCCGGTTCGCCGCCAGCATGCACTCCTCGATGAGCCGGTGTGCCGACGTTCTCGGGGCGCGCTCGATACCCGACGGCATCCCCTCCTCATCGAGCAGCACCTGCGCTTCGGGCAGGTCGAAATCGAGACTCCCCCGCTTCATGCGCTCCGAGTGGAGCTTCTCCGCAAGGGTCGAGAGTGCCCGGAGTGGCTCTTCGAGGGCGCGGGCGCTTTCGGCCTCGCTTTCATGGGGAATCTCCCCGCCTTCCAGAACGGCCGCCGCGCCGCGGTAGGTCAGGGAAGCGCGCGAGCGGATGCGCGCGTAGGTGAGCCGCATCCCCGTCCGGTTCCCGTAGCGATCGAAATCGATGAAGGCGCTCAAGGTCCTGCGAACGGCCCCCTCGCGCAGCGAGCACACCTCGCCCGTCAGGTGGGGCGGCAGCATGGGCACCGCCCGGTCCGGGAGATAGACGCTCGTTCCCCGGTCGCGGGCTTCCTTGTCGATCGCGCCGCCCTCTTTCACGTAATGGCCCACGTCGGCGATGTGCACGCCGAGGCGGTGGCCTCCCTTGAGTTTCTCAATCGAAACCGCGTCGTCGCGGTCGCGCGCATCGAACGGGTCGATGGTGAACGCGCAAAGATCCCTCAAATCCTCCACACCCTCCGGGAAAGGAGTATCCTCCCCCGGCGGAAATATCCCTTTTTCTTCTTCCAGCACTTTTTTGGGGAAATCCTCGCGTATCCCGTGCTTGGCGAGCACCATCCGCCCCTCGGCGGCGGGGTCTTCCGGGTAGCCGAACGACCTCAAGACCCGCCCTCCGGCGGGCTCCTTCTGGGTGGGATAGCGGGTGATCTCGACCTCCACCCATTCACCGCGCCTGGCTCCTTCCCGGCTCCCCGCGCCCAGCACCACGAGATGCGGGATGCGATCTTGCTGGGGCTCGACCCACGCGCTCCGGCCCTCGACGCAGAGCCTGCCCACCAGGGTTTCGTGCGCGCGCTCCACCACGTCGAGCACGGTGCCCTCGCGCCTCCCGTCGGGATGGACCTTCTCCACCCGGGCGGAGACCAGATCGCCGTCCATGGCGCCGCGCGTGCGGGTTTTCTTGATCATGATGTCGGGAGATTTTTCCTCACCCTCGGCCTGGCCCGGCGCAACGAACCCGTAGCCCTGCGCGTGCCCCCGGAAGACGCCCTGGTAGATGGAGAGGGAACCCGGCGTCGAATAGCGCCCGCGAACGCGGACGAGCGCGCCCTCTTCCGCCATGGCGCGCAGGCGCTTCCTGAGCGCGGGCCGCGCGTTGGATGGCACCTCCAGCAGGCGCACGAGTTCGCGCACGGCCATCGGCCTGCCCTCCTGGGCGATCAGGCCCAGTATCTTCTTATCGTCTGGAATCTTTGAGGTTCGGTTCACGAGCGATTCATCTCATTCCACTTCTTGCGAGGAGACCTGGTGGCATTCCACGAGTTCGCCTCCGGCGAGCTGCACGCAGGTCAGGCGCCCGCCGTGCACGGCGCTCGTGTCGATTCCCAGATAAAACGGAAGCTCGTTTTTTATCTCCCACCCCGGCGTGTGCCCGAATACGACGGGCTTGCCGAAATCGTATTGCGCATGGAAAAACTCTTCCCGTATCCAGACCATATCCATCGGGTCCTGGCTGTCGATGGGAACGTTCGGCCTCAGGCCCGCATGCACGAAGATGAACCCGCGGCTCACATGAATCCACTCGAGGGCGTTCAGGAATTTCAGATGCTCGGGCGGGAGATGGACGTCGCCTCTCTCATCGCGGTAGTTCTCCAGGGTCGCATCGCCGCCGTTCATTACATAGACCCCCGGATAATAGCTCCCGCCGCCAGCGAGATAATCCAGGAGCATGTCCTCATGGTTGCCCCGCAAGAACACGGTTTTTGGGTATTCGCGCCTGAAACCGAGCAGGAACTCGACCACGGCTTTTGAATCCCGCCCCCGGTCGATGAAATCGCCGAGAAAGACGATCTCATCGTCTTCCCGGAAGGGCACGCGCTCCACCAGGGCTTCGAGCATGTGAATCTGGCCGTGGATGTCGCCGACCGCGTAGAGATTGGACATGGCGAACGCGCGCCTCCCGGAGAACCCGACCGTGCCGAGGAAAGCTACGGACCCGGGCCCGTGGCCGGCGGCATGTGGCGTCAAGGGGTGTCATGCCGTTTTTTTGTTTCACAAAAGCCTGCGGAATTCATCAACGCTCAACCCGGCGGCCCTGACGATTGCCCCCATCGTGAGCGCATTCACGGGGTTGTTCCTCGGGATCGTCAACACGCGAACGCCATCCGACATCACGATGTGCTTGCCTTGGCGAAGTATGCGGAAGCCGGCCTTTTCCAGGGCGCGCACCGCATGCAGATGGTTGACCCCCGGGATCTTCGGCACGCTAGACGGCCACTTCGATTTCCCGTATATCTCCGCCCTCCAGGAGATCCTCCACGGCGCTGAGATATTCCCTGGCGGCGGTTTCGATGTTGGAGATCGCCTCGGCCTCCGTTTCTCCCTGCGAGCAACAACCCGGCAGGCCCGGTATCCAAACGCTGTAGCCCTCATCGGAACGGTGAAGAACGATCTTGTACTTCATGGCGCGCCTCCTTGCCTCAAAGTTTCGGATCACCAGGCATTCTATGTTTCCTTGCCCGGCTTTTCAACGACGGTTTGACGGAGCCGGGTACGGCGTGGCGTCCGGATGAGTTTTCTTGAAGGAGACTGCCGGGGCGCCCGGCCGGCGAATCTGGCCGTGGATGTCGCCGACCGCGTAGAGATTGGACATGGCGAACGCGCGCCTCCGCTACTTGAGCTCGCCCCAGTTCCCGCCCGTGCTCACGTCCACGTCGAGCGGAACGTGCAGGGGGGTCGCGCCGCGCATCTCCTCTGCGACGAGGGCGGCCACGGCCTCGACTTCCGCGGGCGGTATCTCGAACAAGAGCTCATCGTGCACCTGCACGAGCATGCGCGCTTCCCTCTCCTCCCGTTTCAGGCGATCGGCAATGGCTATCATCGCGAGCTTGATGACGTCGGCGGCGCTCCCCTGGATGACGGAGTTCACCGCCGTCCGCTCGGCGGCGTTTTTCGCGTTGCGGTTGCGGCTGTTCAGATCGGGCAGGTACCTGCGCCGGCCCATGATGGTGGAGACGTAGCCGCGCGCGCGGCCCCCCTCGATGGTCTCCTCCACGAAGGCGGGCACGGCGGCGAAGCGCTCGAAATAGGTGTCGATGAACGAGCGCGCCTCGGACTGGGGAACCCCGATGGCCTGGGAGAGGCCGAAGGCCCCCTGCCCGTAGATGATGCCGAAGTTCACCGCCTTGGCGACGCGGCGCATCTCGGAGTCCACCCCGTCGAGCGGCACGCCATAGACGGCCGAGGCGGTCGTGGCGTGGATGTCCTCTCCCTTGCCGAAGGCGTCGACGAGGGCCGGGTCGTTCGTGAAGTGCGCCAGCACTCTTAATTCGATCTGGCTGTAATCCGCGGATAAGAGCTTCCAGCCCTCCTCCGGCAGAAAGGCCCGGCGTATCTGGCGGCCCAGCTCCGTCCGGATGGGGATGTTCTGCAGATTGGGGTCCGAACCGCTCAGGCGGCCCGTGGCGGCGACCGTCTGGTTGAAGCGCGCGTGGATGCGGCCCGTCCGCGCGTTCACGAGTTCGGGCAGGGTGTCCACGTAGGTGCTCTTGAGTTTGGAGAGCTGTCTGAAACTCAGGATTTCCTGCGGGAGGGGGTGCTGCGGCGCGAGCCGTTCCAGCGTGTCGATGTCGGTGGAAGGCCCCGTTTTCGTTCGCTTGATCACGGGCAGGTTCAGCTTTTCGAACAGGATGACGCGCAATTGCTGGGTGGAGTTGATGTTGAACGTCTCGCCCGCCATCCCGTGGATGTCGCTCGTCATCTGCTCCAGGCGCGCTTCCAACTCCTTGCCCATGTTGCGCAAAAACTCCTGATCCAGCCGGATGCCCGCGCGCTCCATGTCGAGCAGGACGCGCAGGAGGGGGACTTCGAGTTCCTCGAAAAGATTCATCAGTCCGTCTTTTTCGAGTTGCGGGGCCATCTCGAGGGCCAGGCGATATGTAATATCCGCATCCTGGCAGGCGTAAGGGGCCGCCGCCTCGACCGGCACGTGGGAGAAGGGAATCTCCTTCGCCCCCTTGCCGCACAGATCGGCGTACTTGATGGTCGTCACCCCGAAATACTCCTGCGCCAGATGGTCCATCCCGTGGCTCCTGCGGCTCGAAAGCAGGAGGTAGGAGGCGAGCATGGTGTCGAACAGGGG
Source organism: bacterium (assembly GCA_965219955.1). GTDB lineage: Bacteria > UBA8248 > UBA8248 > UBA8248 > UBA8248 > Bin107. The sequence continues at coordinate 4,260,949 of OZ244799.1, read as the reverse complement.
GCCGCGAACCTCGTGGCCGGCCTCATTTAATACCGCGATGTCGTATTTGATGTTCTGGCCGATTTTCTCGATATCGGGCGATTCGAGCAGCGGGGATACCTCACGGAGCACGTCTTCGAGCGGAAGCTGGGGGCCTGCGTCCATCATCTCGTGCCCCACCGGGACGTAGAACGCGCGGCCGGGAGCGGCGGAGAAGCTGAAGCCCACGATTCGCGCCTTCATGGGGTCGAGCGAGGTCGTTTCGAGATCGAACGCGAAGCGCCCCGCAGATTCTAGTTCCGCGATCATCGACCCCAGATCATCGAGCGTTCGGATGATGTGGTAGTCGCGCTCCTCCGCTTCGGCCGGAGAAGCCGCCTCCCCGGACGCATCTTCTTCGGCGTCGGACGCGCTGTAGCCGGGGAGTTGCTCGATGATGCTCTTGAATTCGAGTTCCTCGACGAAGAGTTTCCGGCCCGCCTCGATGTCAGCGTCGCCGAGGCGACAGGATTCCAGGTCTCCCTCGAGTTCCAGGTCGCGCCTGATGGTGCAAAGCTCCCGCGAGAGCCTCGCCATATCGACGTTTTCCTCGATGTTCTCGCGCTGCTTGGGGCGTTTTATCTCTTCCGTCGAAGCGAGCACCTCTTCGAGTCCGCCGAACTGCCGGATCAGGGCGACCGCTGTTTTCTCGCCGATGCCCGGCACGCCGGGGATGTTGTCCGTCGAATCGCCCATGAGCGCCTGGACCTCCACGAATTTCTCGGGCGGCACGCCCCATTTGGCCTCGATCTCCGCCGGCCCCATCTCCTCGTCCTTCATCGGGTCCCAGATGCGCACTTTATCGGATACGAGCTGGGCGAAATCCTTATCCGCCGTCACCAGGACGACCTCGAAGTCCTCCGCCTCGGCGCGCGCGGCCAGCGTGCCGATGATGTCGTCCGCCTCGGCCCCGACCTGCACGAGAAGCGGAATGCGCAGCACCTCGACCACGCGGTGCATGTAGGGGATCTGCTCGACCAGGTCTTCGGGCGCGGCGTCGCGGTTTCCCTTGTAGGCGGGGTATATCTCGTGGCGGAAGGTGGGCTCGGGGCGATCGAAGGCGATGGCGACGTACTCGGGCGCGCGCTCGCGTATCACCTTCAGGAGCATCCGGGCGAACGCCAGCGTGCCGCCCGTGGGCACGCCCTTCGAGTTCGAGAGGCGCTGGCGCATCGTGCCGTAATAGGCCCGGAACATGTAGCCCGAGCCGTCGATGAGATAGATTCGCTTTTTATCTTCCGTCATGTCCCGGCGCGTGAAAGAGGAATGGAAGCGGCCCTGGTTCAAATTTGGGCGGAAGCGATTTTCCCGCAACTCCGGCCTGAAACGGGGATCATCCGCCCGGCCCTTTATACAACGCCTCGCGCCCGTTGTAATCCTCCGCATCGGCCGTAACCGGCGGGCGGACCGGGGGATTGTTGAAAAAGTCATCCTCGGTCGGGTTCGCCCCCACCCTCCCTCGCCGGGGGCATCGCCTTGACCCCCTGGGGAGGGGTCTTCTTGAACGGCCCCGTCCCGCTCGGCCTTGACGCGCATTTCCCCGCAATTGCCGCAGCGGCGGAGTCCGCCGGCGCGGCGCGGCTCCCCCGCGGACCGGTGAGGCGGGTCGCGCCGGAATTTCCGAAAATTTCGATAAATTTCGATAAATTCACGGGGTTTTTCGATAAAAAACTGTGAATTTATCGTATTGATATATAATACGTTACGCTTAAAAATGCCATTTCGGTCGGCAGACGGACATGCCCCCTTCCCCCCTCTCGCGCATACTTGTTATCCTGTTCAAATCCGGTGCGTCTGCTCCGGATGCCTATTAGTCATCAGGGAGGAGTTTCGGTCCATGTCTGCAGGATGCTGCGATGATGCGGGAAGCATCAAAAGCGCCGTTCGGGAACTCTATGCGAAAGTCGCCACAGGGGAGGTTTCCTGCTGCGGGGATTCGAGCGCCGAGGTGCCCGCGGGTGCGGAGAACGTCGAGAGCATCGGCTATGCGAAAGAGGCCGTGGAGGAGCTTCCCCCGGACGTTCTGAGCGCGAACGCGGGCTGCGGAACCCCGATCCTGGACGCTGCGCCCAGGCCGGGCGAGACGCTGCTGGACCTGGGTTCGGGCGCGGGGCTGGACTGTTTTCTCGCCGCGAAGGAGGTGGGGCCTCGCGGGAGCGTCATCGGCCTCGACATGACGGACGCCATGCTGGAGAAAGCGGAGCGAAACAGGCGGAGCATGGGGCTTCCGAACGTCTCGTTCCGAAAGGGCGAGATGGAGAACATGCCGGTTGAAGAGGCCTCGGTCGACGTCGTCATCAGCAACTGCGTCATCAACCTCTCGCCGGACAAGCCGGCCGTGTTCCGCGAATCCTTCCGCGTGCTGCGTCCGGGCGGGCGCTTCGTCGTGTCAGACGTCATCAGAGCGAGCGACACAGCTGGAGAAGAAACCATCGAGCCCCCCGGAGAAGCATCTATCGCGGACTGGTGCGCTTGCATCGCGGGCGCGATCAGCGAGGATGCGTACGTCGCCGGGCTGCGGGAGGCCGGTTTCGTCGACGTGGAAATCATTGGGCGCAAGCCCTACGTCACGCCCGAACTCGCAAGCGCGACCATCCGGGCCGTGAAACCCTGAATCTCTTTTTTCGAGTCGACACGGAAATCTTGAGAACTCATCGGATTCCCCCTGTCCTCGCCCCACCCGCAAGATGACGTTCTTTCATTGACACCTCTTGTTCACGGGTGCTAACAATCCGGTTCGACCTTTCCCACAACGGAGACGAGAAGAATGCACATCGACGCCCATTGCCACATATACCCGGAAGAATACTTTGAAATTCTCGAAAAAGAAGGCCCGCGCTACGGCGTGAAGCTCACCACGAACGCCGAGGGCAAGCGCGTCGTGGACATCAAGGGCATGATGCACCCGCCCATCGAGCCTTTCACCAACGTGGATTTGAGACTCGAGACCATGGACGAGATGAACCTGGACATGAACATCTTGTCCTTCTCGTCGAACCCGGGCTGCTACTGGGCGGACGACGGGCTGGCCGATGAACTCTGCCAGGCGGCGAACGACGCCTACGCCGGCATCATCGAGAAACACCCCGACAAATTTCACGGACTGGCCTCCCTGCCCGCCCAGAACACGGAGCTTTCGGTGAAGGAACTCGAACGCTCCGTCAACAAGCTGGGCCTCAAGGGCGGGTTTTTGAGCACGAACGTGAACGGCCGCTATCTCGACGATGAGCGTTTCCATCCCATCTACGAGGCGGCGGCAAGCCTGAACGTGCCCATCATCGTTCATCCGGCCAATCCGGCGGGTGCGGCGCAGATGAAGGAATACCACCTGTTCAACCTCGTCGGCTTCCCCACCGAGAGCGCGAACAGCATCGGACGGCTCATCTTCTCCGGCATTTTCGACAGGCTGCCGAATCTCACCTTCATCTTCCTGCACGGCGGGGGAACCGTGCCCTATCTGGTCGGCCGATTCGCTCACGGGTGGAAGGTGCGGCCCGAGTGCAAGAAAATATCGCGTCCGCCGCTGGAATACCTCCGCTCGAACTTCTACCTGGACATGCTCGTGTTTCATCCGCCCGTCGTGCGCTTCCTGGTGGACGTGATGGGAGGAGACCGGGTCGTGCTGGGCACGGACCTTCCCTACGACATGACGGACACCGAGGCGGTCGAAACGCTCAGGCAGTCGGGACTGAGCCAGGAAGAATACGAGAACGTCTCGCACAAGAACATCCAGCGCCTGTTGAACCTCTAGCCGGATACGCCCGAACCGATGTGGCCATCCTGGGATATCACGCTTCTCGTCTTCGCCGCGGCGTTTCTCGAAGGAGCCGCGGGGATAGACTTCGGCCTCGTGGCGACGCCTGCGCTGGGCGCTCTCATCGGGGTGCGCGATTCCGTGCTCACCCTCTCGCTGCCGAACCTGATCCTCATGGCGATTCGCGCGATAGGCGGCGGCGTTCCCGCCGCATCTCTCAAGCGCCTCATGCCTTTCCTGGGCGCGGGCGCGGCGGGCGCCGCCGTGGGCGTGCTGACTTTGATCTCCAGCCCGCCCACGTTCCTCAAGTGGTCGGTGGGCGTCCTCGTCCTGTTGTTCGCCGTCTACAGCATCTCGCGCCAGAGAGTCCAACTCGACATGCGGGACGAGACCTTCTTCACCTACCTGGCCGGGTTCTTCGCAGGCGGCCTGAGCGGCTTCTCATACGCGGGCAACCCCATAAGCATCATGTATCTCGACAGCACGGGCGCGGGCCGCGCCCGGATGATGCGGCTCACCTATACCGCGGCACTTGTGTTCGCGAGCGTTCAGATAGCCATCCTGAGCGGCTCGGGCGCACTGGGAGCCTTCGAGTCGGCGCGCTCCGCCGTATCGATTCTGCCCGCCGTCGCCGGATTCCTGATGGGCAGGCTGCTTCGCGGACGCATCCCGCCCGCTCTGGGCTTCGCGGGTGGTATCGTGCTGATGACAGCCGCAGCGCTCTGTCTTTTGATTTTCGGACCTTCGGGGTGGAAGTGAGGGACGGGCCGATGCCGCGCCCGGATGATTCGAGAATTCAGCCTGAGGGGAAAACCCTTACACCACGCCTGCACGCAACAGATGGTGCAGATGCAGCACGCCCGCCAGGCGTCCATCAGGGCCTGCGGTGACCGCCAGGCACGTGATGGCGCTCGCCTCCATCATCTGAACCGCGGCGGCGGCCATTTCGTCCTGGTCGATCGTCTTCGGAGCAGACGTCATCAGATCCCGAGCCTTCAGGTCGGGCAGATCCCCTATCTGTTCCATTGCGCGCCTCAAGTCCCCGTCCGTGACGACGCCGCGCAGTTCGAGCTCCGCGCCCGTCACGCATGTCATCCCCAGCCTCTTGGCGCTCATCTCGCGCACGACCCGGGCCAGGGGAGCCGCCTCCTCCACCTGCGGGACGTTATCGCCCGTGACCATCAACTCCTTCACGCGAATGAGCTTCTTCCCGATTGAACCTCCGGGATGAAAGCGGGCGAAATCCTCGGGCTGAAACCCGCGGGCCTCCAGAACGGCCATCGCCAGCGCATCGCCCATCGCCAGGGCGGCGGTGCTGCTCGCCGTGGGCGCGAGTTGAATCGGGCAGGCCTCTTCTTTCACGTGAATGTTCAGTACGGCCTGCGCCGCGCGCCAGAGGGTGGAGTTCTTTGTTCCGGTGATGGCGATGAGCGGCGCCCCCAGACGGGCGAAGACGGGCAGTATGCGCACCACCTCGTCCGTCTCGCCGCTGTAGGAGAGCGCGACGACGGCGTCGTCTTTCGTCACCATGCCCAAATCGCCGTGAACGCCCTCGGCGGCGTGCAGAAAATAAGAGGGCGTGCCCGTGCTCGCGAGTGTGGCGGAGATCTTCTGCCCGATCAGACCGCTCTTCCCCATGCCGGTGACAGCGACCTTGCCCTTGCACCCCAGAACGATATCGACCGCCCGGATGAACCCCTCATCCAGCCGGGTGATGAGCCCTGCGAGCGCCTCGGCCTCGATCCGGAGGGTCCGCACGCCCCTTTCGACGGGATTCATCGATGATACTGTTTTTTGAGCACTCAGGACCCATCCTCCCCGGAAACGTCTGGCGGAAAAATATCACCTCAGCACACGAGTGTCCACGCGAAATGTTTCTGGTGGGAACCGGCACCCGATCATTCAAGTCTTTACTCCCACCGCCCCTCATGCTAGAAATTATAGTCAGAATGCCTCATGAAGACGAATGCCCTTCGGCTGGAGAGGGATAGAACCCACCGCAGGAGAATCGCAGGAGTACCCGTCATGTCCGGTCATTCCAAATGGAGCACCATCAAGCGGAAAAAAGGCGCACTCGACGCCAAGCGCGGCAAGATTTTCACCAAACTCATCAAGGAAATCACCATCGCGGCCCGGCTCGGCGGGGGAGACCCCGACGGCAACCCCCGGCTGCGCACGGCGATTCAGACGGCGAAAGGGGCCAACATGCCCCAGGACAACATCGCGCGCGCCATCGCCAAGGGAACGGGCGACCTCGAAGGCGTGAACTACGAGGAATGCGCCTATGAGGGCTACGGCCCCAACGGGGTGGCGATTCTCATCTCTGTGCTCACCGACAACCGCAACCGGACCGGCGCCGAAATCCGCCACATCCTGACGAAGAACAACGGCACCATGGCCGAGCCGAACGCCGTGGCGTGGAATTTTGAGAAAAAGGGCCTGTTCCTCGTCCTCCAGGAGAGCGTGGACGAGGAAACGCTCATGGAACTCGCCCTCGAAGCGGGGGCGGAGGACTTCGAATCCACCGACGATCTGTTCGAAATCCACACCTCGCCGGATGCGTTCGAGACCGTGCGCGAGGCGCTCGAGCAAAGCGAAATACCGGCGGAATCGGCCGAACTCGCCATGCTGCCCAAATCGACGGTGAAGCTCGAGGGCAAGGAAGCGGAGCAGATGCTCCGCCTCATGGAGGCGCTCGAGGACAACGACGACGTGCAGAACGTCTACGCGAACTTCGACATCTCAGAAGAACAGATGGCGGAAGCATCCGCATAAACGCACAACCCACCGCCCGTGGGGTTTTCTCTTGACGCAACCTGAAAAGACATTCCGCGTGCTGGGCGTGGACCCCGGCCTTGGCGTGACGGGCTACGCCGTCTTGCGCCTCGATGAGGGCGAATACGAACCATGCCTGGTGGACGGCGGCATCCTCAAAAACGACCCGAGCGCGCCCATCGAGAAGCGCCTCTATGAACTGCACAAGGACCTCGCCCACATCATCGAGACGCACGGACCAGACGTCATGGCCGTGGAAAACCTCTACAGCCACTACAAACACCCCCGCACCTCCATCATCATGGGACACGCGCGAGGGGTGATCTTCCTCGCCGCATCGCAGGCGGGCGTAGAGGTGGCCAGCTACGCGGCCACGGAGATCAAGAAATCGCTCGTCGGCGCCGGGCGCGCCACGAAGTCGCAGGTGCAGCACATGGTCCGGCAGCGGCTCCGATTGCACGATCTGCCCGAACCCGCCGACGTGGCCGACGCCATCGCCGCCGCCTACTGCCACATCGACCGAAGCCACCTGAGGCGCGAACAGGCGGTCGGGAGCAGCGCATGATCCGGCAGATATCGGGAGAGATCATCGACGTTCAGGCTGAATGCGTCATCCTGAAGACGCCGACCGGGGTCGCCTACGAAATACAGGTGGGCGGATACGCGGTGCATGAGCTCCAGGCCCTCATGGGCGCGCGCGAGGCGGTGGAACTCCACACCCATCACTACCTGGAGGGAAACGTGGCCACGGGCCAGCTCCTGCCCCGGCTGGTGGGTTTCCTCTCCGCGGAAGAAAGAGCCTTTTTCCTCTCTTTCATCAAGGTGCCCGGCATCAGCCCCAAGAGCGGGGTGCGGGCGATGAGCCTGCCCCCCCTCCAGATCGCGGAAGCCATCGCGGCGGCGAACGCCACCATGCTCACCAAGCTGCCCGGCATCGGCAGGAAAAAGGCCGAACAGGTGATCTCGACGCTCAGAGAGGAGATCGCGGAGCTTCAACTGATGGGAGGGGTCGCGCTCCCGGCCGCGGAGCGTCAAGAGGCCGCGCCCCTGTACGGGGACGTCATGGCCGTGCTGGTGGGGCAGCTGGGCTACCGCACGCCCGAGGCGGAGAACCTCGTGGAGCGCGCCGTCGCCTCGCTGGGAACGGACGCGGAGGCAGAAGCCATCCTGCAGGAAGTGTTCCGGCTGAGCCGGTAGGGAGAAAAACATGGTCATCGAGCGGCGCGTGAGCGCCAAGGCGGCGAGCCCGGCGGAGGAGCGAACCTTCACCTCGCTCAGGCCCACGAGGCTCGAAGAATACGTGGGCCAGACCGACCTGGTGGCCAAGCTGCGGATTGCGCTCGAAGCCTCGCGCAGGAGAAACGAACCCCTGGGCCACATCCTCTTCCACGGACCGCCGGGTCTGGGGAAAACCACGCTCTCGCACATCATCTCGGAAGAGATGGGCACGCGCCTCGTCAAGACCTCCGGCCCCTCCCTCTCCAGACCGGCCGACCTCATGGGAATCCTCACGGGCTTACAGCAGGGCGACGTGCTGTTCATCGACGAGATCCACCGGATGCCCAGCGCGGTGGAGGAATTCCTCTACCCCGCGATGGAGGACTACCGCGTGGATTTCGTCGTCGACCGCGGCCCCATGGCCCGCACCATCAACTTCCCGCTCAAGATATTCACGGGCGTGGGCGCCACAACGCGCCCCGGCGCCCTGACAGCCGCCTTGAGAGAGCGCTTCTATCTCGTCTATCACGTGGATTTCTATTCCGAGGAGGAACTCGTGCAGATCCTCCTCAGGAGCGCCGTGCGCCTCGACGCCCCGATAGAAGAGGAGGCGGCGCGCGAACTCGCCCAAAGAAGCCGTGGCACGCCCCGGACGGCGAACCGGCTCCTGCTCTGGACGCGCGATTTCTGCCAGGCGCGGGGCGACGGCGCCATCAGCCTCTCCTCGACGCGCGAGGCGCTCGCCATGGAGGGCGTGGACGAACTGGGCCTCGACGCGCTGGACAGAAAATATCTGCGGACGATCATCGACCAATACGGCGGCGGCCCCGTGGGGGTGGAGGCCATCGCCGCCACCATGAACGAGGAGTCGGACACCCTGGTGGACATGGTGGAGCCGTTCCTGCTGCGGGCGGGTTTCGTACAGCGCACGCGCGGCGGCAGGCGCGCGCCATCGGCGGCGTATGCGCTCCTGGGCGTCGCGCTGCCCCAGGGGGTTCAGCGGGAGCTTTGGGACGCAAGCGCGAAGGATGAGGAAGCGGATACGTCCGCTTAAGAGGGAAAAGGCAGATGGAGCCTTTCGGCGGTTTCGGTAAAACGCTGGTTCTGCTCGGCGCGGTTCTGATGGTCTTAGGCGTGGTGTTCGTCCTGGCGCCCAAGATCCCGTTTCTGGGGAAACTGCCGGGCGACATTCACCTGAAGGGCAAGAACTGGAGTTTTTCCTTCCCGGTGGTGACCTGCATCGTGATCAGCATCGTGCTGACGCTGCTCCTGAACCTTTTTTCGAGAAGGTGACCCGGCGCTTTACTTCCAGCCCCCGCCGCCGTTTGCGTACACGGTATCCGCCGTCATGAACTCGCACGCATCCGAACACATGAACAGCACCAGTTCGCCGATTTCCTCCGGCGTGCCGAAGCGGCCCATCGGTATCTGAGCGCGCATCGACTCCCTGAGTTCCTCCGAGGAGACGTCGTGAAACGGCGTGTCGATGGGTCCCGGCGATATGGACATGCACCGGATTCCCTTATCCGCGTACTCGCGGCCCACGCCCATGCTCATCGTCACCACCGCGCCCTTGGCCGCCGCGTAGTGCACCGAGTGGCCCGGCCCGCCGCGCTTGTGCGCCATGCTGCCGATGTTGACGATGACGCCCTTGCCGTTTTCGAGCATTTCGGGAATCGCGGCCTGCATGCAGTAGAAAACACCCTTGACGTTCAGGTCGAACGTCCGCTCCCACAGGTCGTCGTCAATACCCAGAAAATCCGAACGCTTGAGCGCGGCGCCTGCGGAGTTGAGCGAGAAATCAACCCGGCCGAACCTCTCCTTCGCGCGCCTCGTCATGGCGAACGCCTCCTCGCGCGAGGTGACGTCCACCTTCATGTGAACGCCCCGGCCCCCGTTCTCCGTAACGCGTTCGGCCACATCGGCGGCGCCTTCCTCATCCAGGTCCGCGCAGAAGACGTTGGCCCCCTCGCGCCCGAAGATAAGGGAGGTCTCCTTGCCGATGCCGCTGGCCGCGCCGGTGACGATGATGGTTTTTCCCGCGAAATAATCAGGTGTCCTGGGCATCGAATGACTCCAATGTCTGGGAGGGTATGGTTTTCCGGTTCACGCGTTCGCGTCGGCGGTGATGATGCGCTGCATCTCGTATTCCTCATCCGGCACGAGTCCCGGAATCGGCTCCCCCGCCAGGAAGCACAGGACGTTTTCCGTCGCGTCGAGCTCCATCTGCAAGCGCGAGGAGCGCGCTCTCGCGCCGAGATGCGCGGTGAGAATGCAGTTGGGCGCGCCCACGAGGACGCCCCGGTAAGGCTCTTCGGGGAAAACGTCGATCCCCGCACCCCCCAGGTGGCCCGAGCGCAGCGCGCGAGCGAGCGCCTCATCGTCCACGATGACGCCCCGCGCCGTGTTGATGAGGAAAGCGCCCTTTTTCATCATCGCGATCTCGTCTTCCCCCACCATGTGGATCGTCGCCGGCGTGGCGGGAACGTGCAGGGAGACGGCGTCGGCGCGCCGGTAGACTTCTTCTTTCCCGGCCCATTCCACGCCGTAGCGCTCGCCGAATTCCGCATCGGGCGCCAGGTCGTTCGCGATGATTTTCGCGCCGAAGCCCGAGACGTGGCGAACCACCCGCTTGCCGATGCGCCCCACGCCGATGACGCCCAGGGTGATTTCATCGAGCGTGCGGCCCATGTACTGGAGCCACTCGCCGCGCAGGAGCGCGTCGTGGGAGCGATGAACGCCCCGCAGGAGCGAGAGCAGATAACTCAGCGTCAGTTCCGCCACGGCCTCCGAGTTGGCCCCGGGGGTGTTCGCGACGAGAATGTTTCTCTCCCTCGCCGCGTTCAGGTCCACCGTCTCGAGACCCACCGTGGCGCGCGAGATGAACCGCAGCCCTTCCGCCAAATCCAGAATCCTCGGCGTGAAGGGCTCCAGACCCGCGATGACGGCGTCGAAGCCGCCGCGGATCATCCCGGCGAATTCCTCCTCGTTCGGCCGCTTGCCCAGCGTGTTGCGCACGTACTCCACCCCTGCGCTTTCGAGCATCTCGACGGGCCTGGGGTCGATCTCACCGAACGGCGTGGTGGAGACGAGTATGCGGGGAGGCACGTTAAATCTCCCGAAAAACACGAGTGATGAAACCAGAGCCGATTTGCGGCTGGTGCAAGAATTATCGCAATGGGTTAAAGTATGAAAAACCCAGCGGAGATTACATGCCTCGATGAAGCGCTGTCAAACTCGGAGAGGCATCTGATAGAATCGGCATTCACACACTTGGCGACAAGCGGCGCTCCAGGCATGTGACGTGGTTGCGCCGAACAGCGAGCGTATGGAGCAATATCCGAAACCGGGATGTGGAGATAGAAATGGGTTGACCAATAGATGCGTCGGGCATGTCCTCCCGCTCGACCCTTGAGCAGAACGCCGTCTGGATGATCGAGGCGTGGCGCTTTTCACCTCGATGAACAGGAGGAAAAAATGGGTCCCACAACCGCGGCGAGTGAGTCATACGAAACGCTGATGGATCTGAAATACGACAAAGAGGTCATCGACAAAATAAAAGCCCTCGCGCCGCAGATGGAAGAGCTGGCGGCCGAGATCGACCGCGAGGGCCGCTTCCCCACCGAGAACTACAAACTGCTCAACGACGCGGGCCTGAACGCCCTGTGCATCCCCGAGGAATGGGGCGGTTCGGGGGCCAATTCCCTCACCTACAACATGGCGCTCGCCGAACTGGGCAAGGTTTGCGCCTCCACGGCGCTGACCTGGAACATGCACCAGACCTGCGTGAGCCTCTTTTTCGCCCTGGCGAACGATGAGCAGAAAAAGCGCGTGCTCCCCGACATCGTCGAGAACGGAAAGCTTTTCTCCTCCGTCACGGCGGAGCGCGGCATGAGCTTCCGCCATCTCGTTACGCTCAAGACCATCTTCTCTCCCGTCGAGGGCGGCTACCGCCTGAGCGGCAGGAAGATTTCCGCTTCGATAGGCGAACACGCCGATTACTACTTCACCACCGGGTTCCTGGAGGGGAAGAAAACCGCCGCGGAGGCCATCATGACCGCCGTGCTCCACAAGGATTACGGGGGTTCATCCGTACAGGTGGTGTGGGACACCATGTCGATGCGGGGAACGGCGAGCGACGACATCATCTTCGAGGACACTTTCGTGCCGAACGAGGACATCCTGGGGGGAGAGAACTTCATCGGCGCGCTCGGGAAAATCGACATCACCATGTTCCACCTGGGCTTTGCCGCCGCCTACCTCGGCATCGCGGAAGGGGCCTACAATCACCTGGTCGAATACGTGAGAACGACGCAGTACCCGCCCAATCCCGAGCCCTTGAGCCACAACGAGATGTACCAGACCACGGTCGGCGAGTTGAGCTCCGAGATCCGAGCCGCGCGAATGCTCCTCTACGAGGCGTCTCACGTGAAGGAACAAGGGGACGGCATGGCGAACCAGGACACGGTAAAAACCGTCATGCAGTCCAAATACGTCTCGTGCGAGGTCTGCGCCAAGGTGGTGCAGCACGCGATGCGGCTCGTGGGGGGCCGCTCCATCGCGCGGCGCTATCCCTTCGAGCGATTCTACAGAGAGGGCATTACCGGCGTCGTCATGCCGCCTGCGAACTCGCGCTGCATCGAGGTGGCCGGCTGCATCGAACTGGGCCTGCAGGGCATGGTCCTGCAATACGGCTAGGGGGTCATTTGTTCCACCGCAGCGCTGTCCGGCGGGAACCGACACGTCGCTGCGCACTGGAATAACAAGCCTTACTCCAGCAACGAAATGGGCCGGCGGCCGGCGAACCCGCCATCGTAGCTGTGAAAATGCTCGATGTCCTCCTCGCCGAGCTTCCAGCAGTAGTAATAGCCGTCTCCCGAATCGAAATCCGCCAGCCACAAGCCTTTGACTTCCACGCCCAGGTTTCTGACGGCCTCGACCCACTCGCCGACCGCGTCATTCATGAGTCCTTCGAGGCGCTTGATATCGCTTGACTCTTCGAGGCTTTCCAGCTGTTCGCGCATCTCCTCGACGACATCGTGATAATGCTGCGTCACTTCCCTGACCTGCGGCAGCAGGTCACGGGCTTCCTGCAAGGTAAAGATAGCCATCATGGTTCCTTTGCAATACGGCCTGGGTTTATCCGCTCTCTGGGTAACGACGTCAAAAGCCACGTAGTCGGTGGTCTTCTCACCCTCCCCGGCGCTGCGAGAATTTTCTCCCGAAAATGCCTGAGGCGATGACGTTTCGCTGCGCCTGGGTGGTGCCCCCGCCGATGGTGAACATCCGCACGTCGCGCGCCATGCGCTCTATCGGCAAATCACGCGAATAGCCCGCGGCTCCGAAAATCTGGAGCGCGTCGTTCGTCACCTTGATCGAGGCTTCCGCCGAAAACGTCTTGGCGATGGCGGCGAGGTTCATGTCGGGAAAGCCCGTCTTGGGGTCTTCCTGCACCGCCGCCCGGTGGAGCAGGAGCCGCGCGGCGTCGAGTTGAATGCGCGCATCCGCCAGAATCCACTGAAGCCCCTGGAACTCCGATATCGGGCGGCCGAACTGTTCGCGCTTTTTCGCGTATTCCACTGCCTGCGCAAAGGCGCCCTCGGCGAGCCCCAGGGCCACCGTGCCGGCTCCCACGCGCTGGGCGTTGTAGGCGGCCATCAGGCGGCCGAAGCCCACCGTCACCAGGTTTTCACCCGGCACGCGGCAGTTCTCGAAAATCTCCTCGCTCTCGGGAATCCCCCGCAAGCCCATCATGAAGGCGCGCTCCCCGATGCGGAAGCCCTCCGCGCCCAACTCCACGATCAGCGCGCCGATTCCCTGCTCGTCCCCGCCGTGCACCACGCGGGCGAAGACGAGGTTGATGTGCGAGACGCCCGCGCCGGTGATCCACTTCTTCTTTCCGTTCAGGATATATTCACCGCCGTCGAGCACGGCGCGCGTCGTCATGTCGGTGGCGGCGCTCCCGGCCTCGGGCTCGGTGATGACGATGGCGGGCTTGTCGCCTGCCAGCACCATGGGCAGGTACTTTTTCTTCTGCTCCTCGGTGCCGTACTTGATGATCGCCCCCACCACGCCCATGTTGGAGTCCACCACGATGCGCCCCGTGATGCCGCAGACCCTGGCCATCTCCTCGACCACCAGAACGGCCTCGATGAGCGGGCGCTCGGGTCCGCCGAATTCCCCGGGGATGTTCATGCCCATGAAGCCCGCATCCGCGAGTATACGGGCGTTCTCCCAGGGGTATTCCTCGGTCTTGTCCCAATGCGCCGCCTTGGGCGCTATTTTGCTCTCTGCGATTTCGCGGGCTTTTTGCCGGATTTCCCGCTGAGAGTCGGTGAGGTCGAAGTCCACCGCGGCCTCCTTTCAGGTGAGAGTGGAGGTAGCTTGCGAGATTCCGTTATGCAACGACTCGCACGGGCGCGCAAGGTGGGGAGCAATACGAACTGATGAGGGATGTAACAACTGCCTTTGAGATTTTATCACTCCCCCCTTGAGGGGGAGTCGCAGAAGCCGAGCGTTTTTTGCGAAGGCTGATGCGGTGGGGGGTAAAATGCATTTTATCGCCATTCCGAATTATACCCCCCACCGAATCGCTTGCGGGCTTACGCCCTTAGCTCTTCGACTCCCCCTCAAGGGGGGAGTGAACTTCAAAAACGTGCGCTCAATCAAAATCGCTCCACGGGACTTTTTCAACAGACCCTCAAGGGGGAGTGGTAATAACCCTTACAAGGTGAGCAACCTCGCCCCGCCTCCTATCTCCCCGTAAAGCGCGGCGATCTTTTCTCCTTGAAGGCGCGCACGCCCTCTTCGGCGTCCTGCGTCTCCAGGAGGCGCTTCAGGATCACGTCGCCGAAGCGCAGGGCGTCTTCCATCGTCATGTCGCGCGCGCGGACGGTGATCTCCTTGATGGCGCGCACCGCCAGAGGCGCGTTCGCCAGCACCTGCCGCGCGATCTTTTCGGTCTCCTCCAGAACTTTTTCCTTGGGGACGACCTTGTTGACGAGGCCGAGCCTGAGCGCGGTTTCGGCGTCGATGGGCTCGCCCGTGAACAGGTGATAGTGCGCGAGGTTGAAGGGCAGTTGCTTCGCCAGCAGAATCGGCCCGCTGACGGAAGATATGCCGCGCATCACCTGCGGCCAGCCGAGTTGGGTATCCTCGGCCATCACGCGCACGTCGCAGGAGAGCGCGATGCCCGCACCGCCCGCCAGGCAGAACCCGTTGATCGCCGCGAAGCAGGGCTTAAACAACTCCATGATGACCTGATAGAGGTCGGAGACGGGTTTGACTTCCCTGTCCTCGGGCGGCGGCTCGGTGAGGTCGTGTCCGCTCGAAAAGGCCCTTCCCTCGCCCGTTATCAGGCAGCCCCACACGCCGGGGTCGCGCTCCATCTCGTCGAAGAGCGCGAAGATGCGCTCGCTCATCTCGTGGTTGATCGCGTTCATCTTCTCGGGCCTGTTCAGCGTGATGCAGGCCAGCTTGTCCCTCACCTCGTATTCCACCAGCGCCATGTCGTCCTCTCTATCTCACAAGTCTAGCCGCCGGGCAGATGCGGCATCAGTTCGTCGAGCGTCTTGACTTCCAGGTCCGCCGTCACGTCCGGGTCCCCGGCAATCACGCCCCAGCGGTTCACCCACACGGTGGCCATGCCCACCTTCTGGCCGCCCGCGATGTCCGTCCTCAGGTTGTCCCCCACCATGACGGCGTGGTCCGCCTCCACGCCCAGTTCTTTCAGCGCTTCCTCGAAGAGAAAAGGCTCGGGCTTCCCGAAAAACACAGGCTCCCGGCCCGCCGCCGCCCGCACCGACGCCATGATGGCGCCTCCGCCGAGCGAGAACGAGCCGTCCTCGCTCGGCAGGCGCACGTCGGGGTTCATGGCGACGAAGCGCGCCCCCAGGCTCACCGCCCGCGCGGCGGCGCTCAGCGTCCGGTAGGTGAGGTCCTCATCCAGACCGACGAGGACGACGTCGGCCCCCTCTTCCTCCTCCGGCCCCAGTATCTCGAAACCGCCCGATTCGACGGCGCGTTTCAGCGAATCCGTCCCCAGCACATAGGCGCGGCCCGATCCGAAGTTCTTTCTCAGGAAAGAGCCGACCCGGTCCAGCGCGGCCACGATGAGGTTCTCCCCCGGGTCCAGGCCGATGCCCGCCATGTGGGCGCGAATCTCCGCCGCCGTGCTGCGGCTGATGTTCGTGATGAAGCGATGGGGGAGGTTCCTCGCCTTGATGGCGCGCATCAACTCCCGTCCGCCGGGCATCACCTCGTCTCCGGCGAAGAAAACCCCTTCCAGGTCGAACACGAAAGCCTTCTTGTCATGGAACATGACAGGCCCCTCAAATCGCCTTGCGCTCTTTCAACCTTTCGATTTCCGCATCGCCCAGATCGAGCACTTCCCTGAGCACTTCTTCGGTGTGCTCGCCCATCAGGGGAGGCGGCGAGGGGGTGGACCCCCACGTGCCCTCCATCTTGATGGGCGTGTTGAACGTGTTCATATCGCCGAGGTCGGGGTGCTTCATCTCCACCACCATCTCGCGCGAGCGCGTCTGGGGGTCGTTCAGCGCCTCTTCGATGCTCTGGATCGGCCCGCAGGGAACGCCGTGCGCCTCGATTCTCTCGATCCAGTGCGCGGCGGTGTCCGTCTTGTAGACTTCCGAGAGCTTGGCGTCCACGTATTCGCGGTTCTCGAGGCGGGTGGGGCGATCCTTCATCCGGGGGTCGTCCTTCCACTCCGGGTGACCCAGCGCGTCGCAGAGGCTCTCGAAGAAATGATCCAGTATGGCGTCGAGCACGAGCCACTTGCCGTCGCCGCACTGGTACGCGCCGATGGGAACGGCGGATGCGTGGCCCGTGCCCATCGGCTCGGCCACGTCGCCCGCCGTCAGGTAGTACTGCGCGCGGTAGCTCGCGAGATAGAGCTGGCTGTCGAGGAGCGAGACGTCCACCTTCTGGCCCACGCCCGTCCGCTCGCGCTTGTAGAGCGCCGCCAGAATCCCGTGGGCGGCGAACATGCCGCCTCCCATGTCCCCCATGGGCACGCCCAGGCGCACGGGCGGCCGGCCCGGCTCGCCGGTGAAGCTCATGATGCCGCCGCGCCCCTGGATGATGAGGTCGAGCGCGGGCTTGTCCTTCTGTGGGCCGGTGAGGCCGTAGCCGGTGACGGAGGCGCTGATGATGCGCGGGTTCACTGCTTTAAGCGTCTCGTAGTCCGCGCCCAGCCGCTCGAGGACGCCGGGGCGGTAGTTGTCATAGACGACGTCGGAGCGCTTCACCATCTCGCAGAAGACGCGGTAGCCCTCCTCGTCCTTCAGGTTCAGGAAAATGCCCCGCTTGTTCCTGTTGAGCGCGATGAAGTAGGCGCTCGTCTCGCCCACGTAGTGCGGCGGCATGGTGCGGACGAGGTCTCCCCGGCCCGGCACCTCTATCTTGATGACGTCCGCGCCCAGATCGGCCAGCACCATGCTGCCGTACGGGCCTGCGAGCAGGGCGGAAAGATCGAGTATGCGCACGCCCTCCAGCGGCTTTTCCAAAACTTGTTCCCCCACGAAAATGCGCCGCCGTCAGGCCGCGCCGGCTGCTGCGTTGTTCCTGATATAGGAGACGACTTCGGCCATCTCCGCATGGTGATTGAAGACTTCGGCGACGCCTAGGGATTTGAGCCCCGCCACGTCGCGCTCCAGGATGTTTCCGCCCAGGATGACGAGGCAATCATCGAGGCCTTCTTCCTCGACTCTCGCCATGAGCCTGCGCGCAATCCCCATGTAGGAGCCCGAGAGGATGCTCAGGCCGATCACGTCCACGTTCTCCTGGATCGCGACGGAGACGATCTGCTCGACCGTCTGTCTTAATCCTGAATAGATAACCTCCATGCCGGCGTCTCTCAGCGCGTGGATGATGACCTTGACGCCCCGGTCGTGCCCGTCGAGGCCCGGCTTCGCCATCAGCACCCGTATGCGCCTGGTCCCGCTCGCCATCAGACGACCGACGGCTCCACGTAGGCGCCGAATACGCCGCGCATCACCCCGGTCATCTCCCCCACCGTGAGGCGCGCGCGGGCGGCGTCCATCAGATAAGGCACGAGGTTTTCCTTCGACTCGCACGCCCTCGCCAGCTTTTCCAGTTGATCGGCCACCTCGCCCTCATCGCGGGCGGCCTTCACCTTCGCGAGCCGCGCCATTTGTTTCTCGAGCGCGGAATCGTCCGCCTCGTAGAGGCCCTCGCCCGCGCTCATGCGGTCTTCCTCCTCGGAGGTGAACTTGTTCACGCCCACCCACACCTGCTCGCCTTCCGCGATCTTCCGCTGGTGTTCATAGGCCTGCCGCGCGAGGAGTCTTTGAATCTCGCCGCTCTCGATGAAGGGAACGATGCCGCCGCGCGATTCGTAATCGTCCACGATGGCCTGAATCTCCTCCTCCACCTGATCCGTCACGGCTTCCACCGCGTAGCCGCCCGCCAGCGGGTCCACCGTGTCGGCCACGCCGCTCTCATGGGCGATGACCTGCTGGATCCGGAGCGCCGTGCGGATGGACTCGTCCGAGGGAATCTCGAACGCCTCGTCGAAACACGCCATGTTGACCGAGCGCGTGCCGCCCAGCACGGCAGCCAGGGTGTAGAGCGTCTGGCGCACGATGTTGTTGAGCGGCTCGCGCGCCGCCATGCGGCTGCCGCAGTTGCCCGTCGAGAACTTGAGCTGCATGGTCTTGGGGTTTTTCGCGCCGTATTTCTCCTTCATCGTGCGCGCCCAGATGCGCCGCGCCGCGCGCAGCTTGCCGATCGATTCGAGCAGGTTGAACGGCCCCACGCCGCCGCCGACCGAGAGGTGAAACGACATCGTGGGCACGAAGTCATCCACGTGGAGGCCGCGCCCGGTGAGTTCGCGTATGTAGGCCAGCGCGTTCAGGATGGGGAAGGCGACGTCCTGCGCGAGGGTCGCGCCCGTTTCGGCGATGTGGGTAGCCGAGACGCTGACGGCGTTCACGCGCGGGCAATGCTTCGCGTTGTACTCGATGATGTCGGCCACCAGGCGCATGGAGGGCCGCGGGGGGAATATCCACGTGCCCCGGCCGATGTATTCCTTGAGCATGTCGTTCTGGAAGGTGCCGCGCAGTTTCTCCAGCGCGACCCCCTGGCGTTCGGCGGCGATGAGCCAGAACGCCTGGATGATGGCGGCGGTGGAGTTGATGGTATGCGAGACGCTCACCCTGTCGAGCGGTATCCCCTCGAAGACGTCCGCCATGTCCTGGGCGGTGTCCACGGCGACGCCCAGGCGTCCCACGTCGTCCTGTGCGGCCTCGTCGTCCGAGTCGAGGCCGAGCTGCGTGGGCAGATCGTAGGCCATCGAGAGGCCCGTCTGGCCGTTTCCGAGCAGAAAATGGAACCGCGCGTTGGTGTCCGCCGAGGTGGAAAAGCCCGCGTACTGGCGCATCGTCCAGAGCGAGCCCCGGTACATCGTGGGGTAGATGCCCCGCGTGTAGGGGTATTCCCCCGGCGCGCCGAGCTTTTCCCGGTACGACTCATCGGGTGAGTCCGGCCCGTAGACCACGGGCACGGGTTTGCCCGAATTGTAGGCCGCCTCGCGGACGGAGCGCTCTTTTTTCGCGCCGTTATCCCTGGGCTTCGCCATCGCTCACTCCCGCTCAAGGAACCCGAAAACCACTCTCAAATGAGAACGGAAAATAGTAGAAATTCTCCCTATTGATTATCACACTCTCTTCCCAAGGCCAACGAGAAGGCCCTGCGCCCATTGACCCCGAACGCTCCGGCGGAGAGAATCGGGAAAAACCCGACACCCCAAAAAGGAGAACCACACATGAGTCAATCCCTTTTCGACCTGAGCGGAGCGAAGGCGCTCGTTACGGGCGCTGCGCGCGGCATCGGGCGCACGCTGGCCGAGGGCTTCGCCGCTGCGGGCGCTGACGTCGTCATCGCGGACATCGACATCGAACCCGCCGGCGAGGCCAAGGAAGCCATCGAGGGCATGGGCCGCAAATGCGCGCTCATCCAGGCCGACGTGACCGACATGGAATCCGCCGAGCGCATGGTGGTGGAAGCCGCCGCCGCACTCGGCGGCCTCACCATTCTGGTGAACAACGCGGGCACGAACGTGCGGAAAACACTCTGGGACATCAGCGAGGCCGACTGGGACAGGATCCTCGACCTGAACTTGAAGAGCATCTTCTTCATCACGCGGCGCGCGGGCGAGGAGATGAAAAAAGCGGGCGGCGGCAAGGTGATCAACATCTCATCCCTGATGGGCTGGTCGGTCTTCAGAAACCCCAGGCAGCAGTGCTACGGGCCTTATACGTCCTCCAAAAGCGGCCTCATCGGCCTGACGCGCGTTTTCGCTCGCGAGTATGCGACGGACAACATCCAGGTGAACGCCATCTGTCCCACCTTCATCGAAACGGAGCTCACCGCCTCCCTGCAGGAAGACGAACTCATCTACGACGCCATCTGCGAGAGAACGCCGATGGGCCGCTTCGGGCAGATGAGCGAACTGGTGGGCCCGGCCATCTTCCTCGCTTCCGAGGCGAGCAGTCTCGTCACGGGCACGTCGCTCCTGGTGGACGGCGGATGGTATGCCACCTGAAGAAGGGAGACGCGTTCTCCTGCTCATGACGACGGCCACCTACCGCGCCTCCGCCTACATGGCGGCGGCGGGGGAGATGGGCGTCCGCGTCACGGTGGGGACCGACCGGCCCGACCTGCTCGCCGAACTGAACCCGGGCGGCTCCGTCACGCTCGATTACAACCAGCCCGAAGCGGGCGCTGCCCTCATCCGTTCGTTCGCGAAGGAATTTCCCATCGACGCTATCGCGCCCGTGGACGACGACACGCTCGTCCTGGGCGCGATGGCCGCCGAAGCGCTGGGGCTGCCCTACCACCCCGTAGAGGCCTCCCGCACGACGCGGAGCAAGTACGAACTGAGAAAGGTGCTCTCCGAAGAGGGCCTGCCCTCGCCCTCGTTCCGGCTCGTCTCCGCCCAGGAAGAGCCTGAGAAAATCGCCCAAGGGCTACGCTATCCCTGCGTGTTGAAACCCACCTTTCTCGCAGCCAGCCGGGGCGTGATTCGCGCGAACGATGAAGCGGAATTCGCGGAGGCCTACAGGCGGGTCGGCGCGATACTGGATGACCCCGACACCATCGCCCGGGGCGGCGCCGAGGCGCGGATGATCCTGGTGGAGGATTATCTCGAAGGCGTCGAAGTGGCGGTGGAGGGTCTTGTCGTGCGCGGCGAGGCGCACATTCTCGCCATCTTCGACAAGCCCGACCCGCTCGAAGGCCCCTTTTTCGAGGAAACCATCTACGTCACGCCCTCAAGGCTGCCCGATGAGATGCAGGAGAAAATCCGCGAGGAAACCACCCGCGCCGCGCGGGCCATACGCCTGCGCGAGGGCCCCCTCCACGCGGAGCTCAGAATCAACGACGCGGGCGAAATCCGGGTGATCGACGTGGCGAGCCGCGCCATCGGCGGGAAATGCTCGGGCGCGCTCGAGTTCGGGGGCGGCGCCTCGCTCGAACACCTCATCCTCTCCCAGGCGCTGGGCGTGGCGCCTCCATCGCTGGAGCGCGAGAAAAAGGCTTCCGGCGTCATGATGATCCCCATCCCCGGCGAGGGGGTCCTGAGGGGGGTCGACGGCAAAGAGGAGGCCCTGGCCGTGCCCGGCGTCGTGGAGGTCGACATATCCATCCACGTCGGCGGGCGCGTCGTGCCGCTGCCCGAGGGAGAGAGATATCTGGGCTTCATCTTCGCCAAGGGGGAGCGGCCCGAAGAGGCGGAGGCCGCCCTGCGCGCGGCGCACGCGAAACTGCGCTTCGAGATCGGGGAATAGCCCCAAGAAAAAAGGCCGGCCAGACGGCCGGCCCTTCATGCTTTCAGCTTGAAACCTATTTTTGCGTCGGCGCGTAGTAGGGGTTCGTGCCCGCCGCGTGGTCGGTGGTGTCGACCACCTGTATCTCGGGGTCGAGCTGCTGCAGCCGCGCCTCGACGCCGGATTTGAGCGTCACGTCCGCCATGCCGCAGCCCGCGCAGCCGCCCCCCATCTGCACGAACACGCGCTTTTCCTCCACGTCCAGCAGGCTGATGTAGCCGCCGTGGGACGCCACGGCCGGGTTGATCTCCGTGTCGATGATCTCCTGAATCTGCTCGAGGAGGGACGTATCGCCGTCGGTCATCTCGCGCGTCACCTTGAACCCGCTCGTCGGGCCTTCGGTGACGAACTCGATCTGGGCCTTCTCCGCCCTGTCGACGTGCTCGGGCGAGGCGAAGACGCCCAGCAGGGGATTCTCCACCCGGATGTATTCAGCCGCATCCTCATCCTTCACCAGGTCGAGCTTGTAGCCGCCCTCGAAGCTGATGAGGATTCCGGCGAAACCGCCGCCGTTTTGCTCCATGATTTCCTTGACCTTATCCGCCGCCGCCTCGGTTATCTTCATGGCTTTGCTCCATAATTTTTTTGTCCTGAAATGCCTATTGTTCCCACACGCCTCTCAAGCATATCACGCCGCGCCCGAAAGGCAAAAGAAAGAAAAGAGAATCATCTTCATGGGGTCCCGTGGTTCCGGGCGTGAAGGGGAATGACATAATCCCTCCCTGGAGGGGGTTGTTGAAAAAGCCCTGATGCGAGATCGGCGGCAAGGAGGTTCACGCGGCGCAGACGTGATGGTTTTGTAGGGACAGGCCTCCGTGCCTGTCCTGACGAAGGACAACCACGAAGAGCAGGACAGGCACGGAGGCCTGTCCCTACAGCGAACAATCTCGAAGGTCGGACAGGGCTTTTTCAACAGCCCCGGAGAGGAAAGAAAATTTGACTCGCAGGGGCAATCCTTCCGGGTTGTCCCGCGTCGGACAGGCACGGGGGCCTGTCCCTGCGACGCCGCCCCCGGCCGGGGCCGCACACCGCTTCAAGTCGATGCGCCGCTAGAGCGGCGTGCGCGCCTGGATGTCCGCTTCGGTCACGTCGCCCATGTAGACGTAGCCCGTCTCCGCCACGCTCCCGCTGCCGATGTAGATGCCCACCGCCTCGATGGGTTCGGTATCGCTCAGGTTGTGGAGCCAGTGCTCGACCCCTTTGGGGATGTAGTGGAAGTGGCCGCCGCGCACCTCGACGCGGTCGGGGCCCGCCCCCGCCAGCCCGTGGCCGCTGATGATGTAGTAGATCTCCTCGCAGTTGTCGTGCCTGTGCTTCTTGTGCACCGCCCCCGGGAAAAAGCGCGCGCGGAACAGCGTCGTATCGCTGCCGTTGTGCCTGCCCAGAGGGAGCCTGAAGTCGGTGATCGACCAGCCCTCGCCCTCGTTCATGTTCTCGGGCCGCACGTCGTCCAGATGCACCAGGATGCCGTCGGTGATTCCCTCGCGCGGCACCTCGAGGTCCGCTTGCGCCACGTCGCCGTGAAATTCATAGCCCGTGCCCGCCACGCTCGGCGCGCCGAGGTAGAACCCGACCACCATCGCCTCCTCATCGCGCGTCTCGTTGTAGAAGAAATGCGTCGAGCCCTTCGGCATGAGGCGGCAGTGGCCCTCGCGCACCTCGGCGCGCTCCTCACCCTGGCCGACCACGCCGTGGCCCTTGAGATACACCGCGATTTCCTCGCACTCGGAATGTGCGTGCTTCGCGTGCGTGGAGCCGGGCCGGAAGATGGAGTGAAAGGCCGTCGTCGAGCTCCCGTGCGCGCCGGTGATGGGGAGGCGGAACTCCGAGATCGCCCAGCCTTCTTTTTCCTCCATCTTCTCGGGCGCGATGTCGTCGATATGAACCAGGGGGTATTGAAGCGGCATGAATTTTTCCTCACATAATGGTTGTACTTCTCAGGGGGCGGGGCTGAACTACTCGATCACGCCCGTCCGCTGTTTCAGGTCCTCGTCCGTCACCGGCCCCAGGTACTCGAAGCCGCTCTCGTCCAGCCCGCCCACACCGATGTACCAGCCGGGCGCAGAGAGGTCTTCGGTGTCGTCGATGTTCGCGAGCCAGTGCTCCGCCCCGGCAGGGATGTAGTTCACGTCGCCCGCGAACACTTCTCCGCGATCGCGCCCGATGCCCGCCAGGCCGCGGCCCTTCAGGATGTAGCAAATCTCCTCGCAGTTGTTGTGGCGGTGCTTCATGTGCACGGTTTTGGGGCCGAAGTAGCCCTGCATCCAGCACGAGCCCGCGCCGACGCTGCGGTTCAGCGGCTCGTTGAAGTAATCCTGCGTCCAGCCCTCCTCATGCGACACCTTGACGTGGGGAACCTCGTCGTTGTGCACGAGCGGATGCTTGAGAGCCTGCGCGCTGAGCGTACGCGGGGCGGCGATGTCGGCCTCGGTGATGTCGCCGAGATAGACGCGGCCGGTGTCCCTGAAATAGGGTACCCGGTCGTAGAACCCGATGATGACGAGCGGGTCGTGCCTGCCCAGGTTCACGAGCCAGTGCTCCACGCCCTTGGGGATCAGGTGGAAGTGGCCCGCGTGCACCTCCACGCGGTCCTCCCCCGCCCCCGCCAGGCCGTGGCCGCTCACGACGTAATACTGCATCTGGCAGTTCTCGTAGCGGTGCTTGTGGTGGCGGTCGCCGGGGGCCAGGGTGGCGTGGTACATGATGGAGGAGGAACCCTCCTTCCCGCTGACGACGACCCTGAAATCGGAGACGTTCCAGCCCTCTTTCTCGTCCAGTTTCTCGGGCGTGACGCCTGCGATACGAATGAATGGGTGTTCAAAAGCCATGCCGGCCTCCTTGTCTGCTGGAGTCAAGCCCGCGGTGGTCTGCGGGCGTCAGTTCGCTATCTCGATCACCGCCCGGAGCGTGCCGCCGTCTCCGCCCGCGTCGACGAACTCGAAGCCCGCCTGAATCTCATCGAGCGCGAAGTGGTGGGTGACGAGGGGCTCCAGGTCGATTTGCCCGGTCGCCACGAGGCGGATGGCGCTCTCGAAATCCTCCGGCAGGCCCGCCCGCGAGCCGATGACGGTCAGGTCCTTGAAGTAATAGGCCTGGCCCGGCACCCCGTCGACCGCAGCCGGCCCGATGCCAAACTGGAGAATCGCGCCGCCTGGCCGCACCATGTCGTAGGCCTGCACCATCGTCTCGGCCGCGCCCGCCGTCTCGATCACGATATCCGCTCCCAGGCCGTCGGTGAGGTCGCGCACGGCTTCGACGGGGTCCACCTCGCCCGCGGGCACGATTTCATCCGCGCCCATCTCCTTCGCCACCTCGAGCTTCCACTTGCTCCTCGTCACGGCGATGACGGACGCCGCGCCCGAGACCTTCGCCAGCTGCGTGTGGAGCAGGCCGCTGCTCCCCTGCCCCAGGACGGCCACGCGCGCGCCCGCGATGTAGGGCGCTTTCCTCTGGCTGTAGACCACCGTGTAGAGGCCCACGAAGTTCGTCGCCGCGGCGAAGCTCACCTGTTCGGGGAAGGCGAACGCTTCGGTCTCGCGCACGGCGATGTACTCGGCGAAGGTGCCCGGCACCTCGCGGCCGCGCAGGCCGCCGTGCAGGCAGATGTTCGTCAGCCCGCGCACGCAGTAAAAGCACGTCCCGCAACTCGAAAGCGGGTTCAGCACCACCCGGTCGCCGACTTTGAGCCTCGTGACGCTCTCGCCGACCTGCTCCACCGTGCCCGTGCACTCGTGGCCCGGAATGAGCGGGATGCGCGCGGGCATCTTCCCCGCCCAGATGGATACGTCGGTGCCGCAGATGGCCGAAGTCGCCACCCGCACCAGCGCGTGATCGGCGGGCAGGCCGGGATCGGGCTGATCGCCCACGCTCATCACCCGCGTTTTCTCAAGCAAAGCCGCTTTCATGAAATTCTCCGTCGGAACATGAGATAGGTTTCAGGGAAAATTGGAATCGCAAAAACCCAAGAATACGGCATCGCGCCGATATGGAAAAGCGCGGCCGGGGAAAGCCGGGCGTTTGAGGTTGTTGAAAAAAGCGGAAAAAATGGATCACTCCCCCCTTGAGGGGCCTGTTGAAAAACCCCTTCTCGCCTCATCCTGAGTAGCGGCGGAGCCGCGTATCGAAGGATGCCCTCTCGCCCGGCGCGAGGTGTTCGGCACCCCTCGCCCTTCGATACGCCGCCTTCGGCGGCTACTCAGGGTGAGGGAAAAGACGTTGGCGGTTTGCGGGGGTGGAGCAGGTCAGGCTTTTTCAACAGGCCCTTGAGGGGGAGTCGAAGAGCTGAGGGCGTAAGCCCGAAAGCGATTCGGTGGGGGGTATAATTCGGACTGGCGATAAAGCGCATTTTACCCCCCACCGAGTCAGCCTTCGCACAAACCGCTCGGCTTCCTCGTCTGGCTTTCCCCTCGGGAAGCCAGACCCTCAAGGGGGGAGTGATGTCTGCTGCCTCGCCAGGGCTTTTTCAACAACCCTCTTTTGAGAAGTGCTCTCCAGGATTCATGGGATGGCGTAAAACCCGCCGGGCGGCGTCAAAGAAATACCGTTCTCAACGCGCCTCGAAGAAGCGGCGCACGGCGTGGTCTGCGGCGAATTCGCCGCTTATGGCGTCGCGGAGCCAGTCGGCCACCATGAGGTAGAAATCGGGCAGGCGTCCGCCCATCGTGTGAGCCTCGTTCTCATACACCCAAAGCTCCTTCGGGCCGCCCAGGAGGTCGAAGAGCCGCTCGGCGTCCTCCAGCGGGCAAAGCTCGTCGAACTCGCCCATCGCCAGAAGCGTCGGGCACCTGATGTCCCCCGAGATGCCCTCGAGCGTCATCTGCTCCGCCATGGCGTCGAACTCATCCTCGTCATACGTGTTGGACATGTACTGGTAGTTCGCCCGGTAGGCGGGCTTTCCGCCCTTGAAGATGGAGTCTTTCTGGAGATAGACGCCCATCGCGCCCACGCAGGCTTTCAGTCGCTTATCATGCGCCGCCACGCGCGGCCCCCAGTAGCTGCCCATGCTCCAGCCGTAGAGGCCGATTCGCTCGCCGTCCACCTCGGGGCGTGATTCGAGATAGTCGATGGCGGCGGAACCCGCGCGCTCGAAGTTGTCCAGCGTCACCCAGGTCTCGCGCGTGTTGCTCTCCCCCTGGCCGGGGCCGTCGATGCTGAGCGTGGCGAGGCCGCGCCGCCTGAAATGGTTGTGGTAGGGATTGGGAAGAAACTCCTTGATGGTGTCCATCCCCGGCACGATGATGACGCATGGGGCGCTCGGAACCCCGGGGACTGTTTGCAAAATACCCGGAATCGTCTTCCCGTTCTCGAAGGGAACCTCCACGCGCTCGACGGGCGCTTCGTCGAACAACTCGATGAACTTCTCGTAGCAGGCGATCATCCTGGCGTAGAGTTCGAGCTTCTGGGGCGTGTTCTTGTGGATGACGCCGCAGGCGGGGCCGTAATAGAGCGCGGCGCGGTGATAGAACTCCGCCGCCGATTCCCTGTGGCCGGCGGCCTCGGCCTCTCTCGCGAGCGCTTCTTCCTGAGCGGCGGTGCGCGCCCACTCCTTGGGCACGGAGCCGGGCAACTTGATGCGCTCGGTGGTCCTCCTCACGTCGGCAGGCCGGAAGCCCCACTCCACGTACATCACCGAGCGGAAGGCGTAGACGTCGTGGACCTTGTAGAACTCCTCCGTCACCCACTGCTGGCCGCGGCGGCTCCTGTCGCTCATATAGAACCTAAGCGCGGCGGGCGGGCGCCAGATGCTCGCGCATGAGCGCACCGCCGGCGGTGGCCGCTTCATCGAAACCCGCGGCCCTGAGCGTGTGCCACATGGCCGTGGTGTTGCTCGTGAGCACGGGCTTTCCGAGCGCGGCTTCGAGCTTATCGACCGATTCGAGCGAGCGGAAGTTCGTGCAGCTGATGAAGACCCCGTCGGCTTCGGGACAATCCACCTCGCGCGCCAGGGCTTCCGAGTTCTCGGGCGGCAGGAAGGCGGGGCACTCGACGTTCTGGCCCCGCTCGGCCACCACCTCGATCCCTTTATCTTTCAGGAAAGTGGTGAGCCGCTCGTTCAGCCATTGCGGATAGGGAGAAGCGAGCGCCACCTTGGCGACGCCCATCTCGCGCATGGCCTCGGTGAGGGCGGTGGAGGTCGTCGTGGCGGGGATGCCCGTCCGCTCCTCGATGACCGCGATGATGTCCTCATCCATGCCCGGCCGCACGAAGCTGCCGCCGGTGCAGCCGAAGCAGATGGCGTCGAGACTCGCGTGGCCGAGCAGGTCGGCGAGTTCGGGCACCACCTCGATCATGTGCAGGAGGGTCTCCTCCTCATCGTCGGTGTGGGCGATGCGGGTGAAGTGGACCGATACGCCCGCAGGCGCCATGCGCTGGCATTCGTACTCCATCACCGTGTTCCAGGATGGAACGATGAAGCCGAGCTTTTTCTTCCAGTCCGTCATGGGAATGTCCTCCGGTGCGGGGAGTCGGAATCCGTTCGATGGGGAAATGATAAAGGAAGGAGGGATGACAAGTCTATCGTCTTGGAACACGTCCCGCGACGGAGTTGTTGAAAAAGTCCGAGGAGAGAGGAACCACTCCCCCCTTGAGGGGGAGTCGAAGAGCTAAGGGCGTAAGCCCGAAAGCGATTCGGTGGGGGGTATAATTCGGAATGGCGGTAAAACGCATTTTACCCCCCACCGCATCAGCCTTCGCAAAAAACGCTCGGCTTCTGCGACTCCCCCTCAAGGGGGGAGTGATTTTACACACTCAGACGGAGTGGAAAATAAGGGGGGAGTGGTTTTCTTCTCTCTCGTTGGTTGGCGATGCCGTTCAAGGGCAATGTCCGCCGGAATGACGATCAAAGCGGCCTCGGACAGGTCACGACCTGTCCCTACAGACCCTTCTACCCAGCCAATCGGGCGACCACAGGGGGCAGGACAACCACAGAGGGTTGTCCCTACACAATCTCCTGCGTTTTGAATCGAAATCGTAGGGACAGGCCTCCGTGCCTGTCCTGAGCGGCCTCCCCGGTCGGCTCCATACACAGAATCACAGAATCAGGATTTTTCCAACGGCTCCTCAGGTCTGGCCGCGAAAAAAAGGGCGGCCCTCGCGAGCCGCCCTTTTCGTTTCGTTTGATGCCGTGCGCGGGAAGAAAACCAGCCCGCGCCTGCGGAAGCGGGAATCCTACTTCGCTCCAGCCAGTTCCTTGAACTCGTCCATCGTGAGGAGGCGATGGAGGCTCAGGGATTTCTCCTTGACATCCATCAGGAGCGCCATCTTCTCTTCTTCGGACGCCGTGATGCCCAGCTGCTCCAGGAAGAGGTTGATGGAATCGATGCCGCTCCCCTTGCCGATGACGGGCTCGGGTTCGCTCTGGCCGACCAGGCCGGCGCGGAAGGGCACGAGTTCGGTCGGGAAGTCCTTCTCGCAGTTCTTGAGCCAGCTCACGATGATGCCGCTCTCGATGTCGTAGAGGTTGTCGCCCACGACGCAGCGGTTGGGCGCCAGGCTGATGCGCCCGCACTCCTGCACGAGGCGCGAGACCTCGGTGAACTTCTCGGTCTTGAGACCCATATCCACGTCGTACATGGTGAGCATGGCGAGAGCGAGTTCCTCATACGCCGCGTTGCCCGCGCGCTCGCCGATGCCGCTCACGGAAGTCTGCGCCACCTGGCAGCCCTCGGCCATCGCCATGAGCGTATTCGCCACGCCCATCCCGTAATCGTCGTGGAA
Organism: bacterium; assembly: GCA_965219955.1. Taxonomy (GTDB): domain Bacteria; phylum UBA8248; class UBA8248; order UBA8248; family UBA8248; genus Bin107. The sequence goes on along the minus strand of OZ244799.1, from coordinate 4,231,603 downwards.
GTGGGGCTCGAAGGGCTCGTCCGGGAAGACCTCGCGCATCTTCTTGATGACGTAGGGCACGGTGTGGGGGCTGAGCACGCCGAACGTGTCCACGATGGCCAGCGCGTCCATGTGGCCCTCGGTCGCCACTTTCTTGAGCAGGCCCAGCACCCAGTCGAGCGGGGCGCGGGAGAAGTCGATGGGGAAGAACACGGTGTAGAGGCCGCATTCCTTCGCCACCTGCGTCGCCTTGACGGAGGTGTCGATGGCTTTATCCAGTTCCCACTTGTAGGCGCGCTCGATCATGTGCGTGGAACTCGGCACTTCCATCACGACGCCCTTGACGCCCGTGTCGGCAGAGCGCTTCACGTCGTCCGCCATGCAGCGCGCGAAGCTGAAGACTTCCGTATCCGTGCCTTCGAGGCGCTTGACGATCTCGCGGATCGCCGCCTCGTCCGACGGCGAGACCACCGGCATGCCGGCCTCGATGCGGTGCACGCCCGTCTCGGCCAGGGCCTCGGCGATGCGGATCTTCTCGTCCTTGTTGAACATGACGCCCGCCTGCTGCTCCCCGTCCCGGAGCGTCACGTCGTGGACCTTGGGGTTGGGGTCGAAATTGATGCCGGAGGTCACCTCGCCCTCGAAGTTCCACGGGCTGGTGAACCACATATCGGTGTTCCAGGGTTCGCTCATCTCATGATTCTCCTATTCGCCTTTTTCGGGAGGCGATTCCCCTGCATTTCGAATATGAAAAACGCTCCCGCCCGCGCCCCAGGCGGCGGGGACACGGACGGGAGGCAACAACCGCTATTCGGGCAGCTCGAAGCGGGGCTCGCCGCGCGACTTCGCCGAGAAGTCGAAGTAGGGCGAATCCTCGATGCACTCGTCGTAGTGCGAGGAGCCCGTGAAGACGATGGGGCCGTCGGGGCCGACGAGCACGTTCTCTTCCAGGCGCACCGTCTGGGGGAGTCCCGGATGCCCTGCGAACGTCTCGATGGCGAAGTACATGTTCTCCTTGATCTCGACCGGGTAATCCAGGCTGTAGGCGCGGCTGATCCACATGCCCTCGTAAAGGTCGAGGCCGATGGAGTGCGCGAACTGCTGGAGCGTCACCGTGCCGTACTTGTCATCGGCGTAGACGGGGAACTGCTCGGCCACGTCCTTCGACGTCTTGCCCGGCACGAGCTGGGTCATGCCCGCGTACATCGTGTCGTAGACCTCTCTGTAGAGCTCTTTTTCCTTCTTCGTCCAGCCGCCGCCGCACTTGAAGCAGCGCACGTAGTCGACGAAGTAGCCGCCGGGGCCGATGGCGTTGATGTCGACGACGACGAGGTCGCCGTCCCTGATCATCTTGTCGGTGTGCCAGCGGCGGTAGGGGCTCGTGTTGCCGCCCGAGGCGACGATGATGTCGTAGACGAAGTCGAAGCCCTCTTCATAGAGCAGGTTGTTCACCCACGCGGTGAGGTCGCACTCGCGGATGCCGGGCTTGAGCCACTCGTTCCTGATCTTCCACATGCAGGTGTCGCCGATGGTCGAGCTTATCTTCAGGCACTCGATCTCCTCGGGCGTCTTGATGACGCGCGCCTCGCTCATCGCCGGCCACGCGTTCACCAGGTTCACGCCCTTCTCGGTGAAGGCGCTGTAGGCCTGCATGTCCATGATGTCGATGCCGATCCGGCCGTTGAGCGGAATGTCGTTCTCCTTGAGAACGTCGATGACCGAATCCGCCATGCGGTTCACCATCATCTGCTCGGCGGTCTCGGACCACTTCCAGGTGATGGCGGGGCGGATGTTGCCCTCGAGCCAGGGCGCGTCGATCTTGGCGCACTCATAGTCGGAGCCGGCCGTCTCGAAAAGCACCGGCGTGTCCGCACCCCGGCAGAGCACGGCGTAGCGGATGAAGATGTTGTTCTTCCAGTTGCCCTGGAAGACCGACGCGGTGTAGCGGACGTTCTCGCCCTTGTACATGATGATGGCGTCCATGTCGTGCTTTTCCATCATCGCCTTGGCGCGGGCGAGACGATCTTTGCGCATCTGGTCGAAGTCGACGCGGCGCTGCCAGTCGCTGCCCGTCTGGCTATAGACGCGCCGGGGGGACTGGTAGTGCTCTTTCTGCAGAAAGTCCATCGGCATGCCCTGTTTGCTCATTTCCACCATGAAAATTCCTCCTAGAAATTTGGGTGAAGCGTTACAAAAACAACAGCAAAAAACGTCCGAAAATTACGACAACCATAAAGCGCGCCCGCTCATTCCTCAGACGCGCACTGCACCTCCGTTTCGGGATACGGCCAGCGCTTCTTTCAGCCGCGCGCCTTCGGCCGCCATGTGCTCGCGCATGGCGAGCGCGGCTTTCTCCGAGTCACCCGCCTCGACGGCCGCAAGCAGCTTCTCGTGCTGGCGCAGCGCCTCGACCGGCTGGCCGGGCGTTCCGATGATCCGCCGCTGGCTCTTCTCAATCAGCCCCGCGATGGCTTCCCACACCGTCCGCAAAACGGCGTTTTCCGCCGCTTCGCAGAGCGCGCGGTGCCAGGCGACGCCCGCGCGCACGAAGGCTTCGGGCCTGTCGATGCGCTTTCGCATCTCCTCGGTGTGGCCGCGCAGGCGCTCGATCTGCGCTTGCGTCCGGCGCTCCGCCGTCAGGCGCGCGATCTGTTCCTCCAGCCCCTGCCGCACCTCCCAGAGTTCGAGCAGGGTGTCTTCCTTCACGTCGAGCAGAAACGCGAGGCTCTCGCGCACCGTGGCGAGATAGGGGTCGACCGTGAGGTTGCGGAGATACGCGCCCTGCCCGCTCCTGACTTCAATCAGCCCCGTGGTGTCGAGGGCGCGCAGGGCTTCGCGCACCGAGGGCCGCCCGATGCCGAGCGTCACCGCGAGTTCGCGCTCAGAGGGCAGCCTGTCGCCGGGCGTGAGCTTGCGCTTGCGGATGAGCTGCTGGATCTGCTCGACCACGTCTTCGTAGAGCCTCGTTTTTCTCACCGGCCTGAGCAAGAAACCGCCTCCCTGGGGACGCAAGCCATCCCGAGCGATGAGGGAAACCGAACGGGGATTATCACTGTTTTTATCAACCTGAAAACTTCCTGGTCAGATGGTATGACCACTACCAGCCCGCACCCGCCCTTGTCAACAGGTGTGAGGGGATTTTTCATCTTGTGAGCCGCGCGCATGGGGTTGTGGAAAAAGTCCTCCTGGAGAGGGAGGGAATCCCGATCATCGAATTGTTCATCGTAGGGACAGGCCTCCGTGCCTGTCCTGACAAAGGACAACCACGGAGGGAAGGACAGGCACGGAGGCCTGTCCCTACAAGAGGCGATGTGATTTTGTTCGTCATTCCGGCGAAAGCCGGAATCCATTTTCGCCTTTGTCTTTGGCCTTTCGCCCAGCCGTCCTCTCTCCCGACTGGGGAAGATACGGACGCCGCCATATATATCCGCCTCATCCGTTCCGGATTCGGGCGCGGCGTTCCCTTCCGCGAGTCACAATCAAATGCGAAAACAAAAGCAAAATCATAAAATGGATTCCGGCTTTCGCCGGAATGACGGTGGGTTTCCCACATCGGGGGGCTTTTTAAACAACCCCGCACAAGTTCGCGTTGCCGCTGCTTCGTTTCGGTGCGTATAATCACGGGCCATCAAGCGCGCTTCACCGCCCCCTCACCGAAGGAAAACCCTTGGCACGCGACTACGCCCTCTCCGCGCACCTGTTCGCCTATGAATCTCTCCGCTTCGAGCACTTGAAAGAGGCGGCCGAAGCCGGTTTCGGGAAAATCGAGCTTTGGGCGATGACGCCCAATTTCGACGCGGGCGATGAGGGCAGGCTTGAAAGCCTCAAGGGCTGGATGGCGGACCTCTCCCTCACGACATCCACCTTCCATGCGCCTTTTTACGCCGATCTGAGCGATGCGAGACAAGGACGATGGCTCTCTCTCGCCGCTCCAGATGCAGATGCGCGCGCAGATGCGCTCCAGAAAACGATTCAGGCGATACGCGCCTTCCGCCCGCTGGGCGCGAGAATCGCCGTGCTCCACCCGAGCGCGCCGGGCAAGGCGGGAGACGGGGACACCTGCGAGGCGCTGGAGGAAAGCATTGCACGTCTTCTCCCCTTGGCCGAAGCGTTGGACGCGGTTTTGGCGCTCGAGAACATCCCCTCCGCTCTGGGCCGCGCGGAGCCTTTGGCCGGGTTCGTGGCACGCCTCGATCATCCAAGACTCAAAATCTGCATCGACACCGGCCACGCCCTCATCACCGAGGGGGAAAAAACGCAAAACGCCATCGAGCGGCTGGCGCCCCTCTGCGCCGCGACGCACCTGCACGACAACGACGGAAGAAACGACGCGCACCTGATACCCGGCGAGGGCGCGTTCGAGTGGCCCTCTTTCTTCGCTGCGCTCGACGCGCGAGACTACCCGGGAACGCTCGCGCTCGAACTCAGAAGAAAAGACGAACCTTACGCCGAGACGCTGGCCGCCGCGGGGCGCGCCATAAAAGCCCTCGCCTCACAGGTCAAGACGAGTCCCGCATGAAGGCGCACCTCGCGGAGCAGACCCGTGCGCACGAGCGACTGAAAACACTGGCGCAGGAGCATTTCGGCGCGGATGTCTCCTCGCTCACGCCGCTTGCCGGCGACGCCTCGACGCGCGACTACGCCCGCCTCACGCACGCAGGCGGCGGGCGGCCAAGTTCTGTCGGCATGATCATGCCCGAGTCCTTCACGAAAGAGACGCTCCCCTTCATCGACGTGCAGGCGCATTTTAGTGAGATCGGCATAAGGGTGCCTGAGATTTTCGGGATGGACGAGGCGGCGGGCGTCATCCTCCTGGAAGACTGCGGCGATGAATCGCTCGAAGACGCATGGCGGCGCGGTGGATGGGAGGAAGCCAGGCCGCACTACGACGCCGCGCTCGACATGATGGCCGCCATGCAGGAAACTCCGAGCGCGCCCGCAAGCGAGAGAGTTGCGCTTACGCGGCGCTTCGACGCGGAATTCTTCACGAACGAACTCCACCACACGCGCAAATACGCCTTCGAGAGCCTTCTGGGCATGGAGACGGATGAGCGCGCGCTCGATGCGGTTTTTGGCGAATTGTGCGGGGAAATCTGCCGGATTCCCTTCCGCCTCACCCACCGCGACTACCACAGCAGGAACCTGATGGTGCTGGATGAGGCGGTGATCGCCATCGATTTTCAGGACGCGCGCATGGGGCCGGCCACCTATGATTTGGCCTCTCTCGTCTTCGACAGCTACGTCGACCTGGGGGACGAACAGCGGGAATACCTCGTCACGCGCTACTGGGAGACTTGCGGCCACCGCCTCTTCTCGGCTAAAGAAGAATACGAACGCGCCCTGCGCGGGACAGCCATACAGCGAAACCTGAAGGCCATCGGCACGTTCGCCTATCAAAAGGCGGCCCGCGGGGCGGAGCGCTACCTGGCGAGCATTCCGCATACCGTCCGGATGGTGCAGGAGCATTTCGAAAAAAGGAGGGACCTGGGGCCTCTTCATGCTTCGCTCGAGCCCTTCCTGGACGCGCTTCTCAAGTAAAGGAGTCATCCCCTTTTGGATTTCCTCAAAAACACATTCCTCACGTCGGTGGAGCTTTGCCTGTATGATTTTCTGCACACAGAAGAAATACCGCCGAGCGAGGCGAGAATTGAGGTGGAGCACATCATCCTCGAAGCCGCTTCGGAGAACCGCCACCTCATCACCGACGTCCAGGGCGAGAGCCTGACGGCGCGGCGCTTCGAGCGGGGCGAGAAGTGCTTCGTCGCGCTCGAAGACGGCAAGGCGGTGAGCTACATCTGGGGCGCGCGCGGCGTGGTGGGCGTGGAGGAGATCGACAAGGCCGTGAAGCCCGGACCCAAGGAAATCTATCTCTACGACGCCTTCACGCTGGAGCCCTGGCGGGGGCGGAACCTCTACCCCGCCGTGCTCAGGCGCGCGCTCGAATACGGGGAGAAGCTGGGCCTCACGCGCTCGCTCATCTTCGTGGAGGCGAAGAACACCCCGTCGAGGCGCGGCGTGGACAAGGCGGGCTTCATCCAGTTCCAGACGCTCTACCACAACCGGTTTTTCGTCTTCACCAGCTCGCGCCTCTCGGACCCGCTGGAGGGACACCCGGCGGCCACGTTCGTAGGCCTGGAGTTCGCGTAGCGGCGGAATCAACGCGCGCCCGCGGGCGCGATGGATGCGAAGGAATCCCGATGTCGCAAAGTTCTTGTTCCTCATTGCAGATAGAAGCCTTCACCTCGCCCGAGGCGTTCACGGGCCTGGAAACCGAATGGCGCGCGCTGATGGCCCGCTCCGCCCACGCGCACCCGTTCTACGACCCCGCGTGGCACGCTGCGTGGTGGCGGAACTTCGGCGCGGGCGAACTGCATCTATACGCCATGCGAGACGAGGGCGGCGCGCTCACGGGCGTGGCGCCCTTCGTGCTGAGCGAGGGCGGGCGGCTGCGCCTGACGGGCGGGGACGACCTCTCGGACTACTTGGACATCATCGCCGCCGACGGAGCGCACCTCGCCTGCTGGCGGGCGGTTCTCTCCGCCCTGGACGAGCCGGACGCGCCCGCATGGTGTGAACTCTCCCTGCGCGGGATTCCCGAAGCTTCCCCGACGGTCGCGGCGATAGAGGAGTTGACGGGCGGGGCCGCCTCGATATCCGAAGAAGAGGTCTGCCCCGTCATCGCCCTTCCCGACTCTTGGGATGAATACACCGGGATGCTCGCGCCGCGGGACGAACGCGACCTGAGGCGCAAGATTCGCAAGGCCAACATGGAGGCGGGGCTGGCGTACGAGCGGACGGAATCGGCGGACGCGCTGGCCTCCGATCTGGAGGATTTCATCACCCTCCACGCGCTGAGCCAGCCGGAGAAGGCGGATTTCTGGAACGCCGACAGGAGGGCTTTTTTCGGAGACGTGACCAAGGCGATGCTCGAACTCGGTTGTCTGGATTTGTCGATCATGCGGGTGGACGGCCACCCCGTCGCGGCCAACCTCTCGTTCGATTACGGCGACAGAATCTATCTCTACAACTCGGGCTTCGACCCGGTGGAGCACGAACTGAGCGGGGGCCTGGTGCTGCTCGCCCACAACGTGGAAGAAGCGATTCAGGCGGGACGTTCCAGCTTCGATCTCCTGAGGGGCGATGAGGCCTACAAATACCGCTTCGGCGCGCAGGATGAGCGCGTGATGCGCATCCAAATCGAGAGGGACGCCAGATGAGAGCAGAGGCCACCCGTCTCGCCATCCTCTCGATGCACACCGACCCTCTCGCTCCCCTGGGGGGCGACTTCACGGGCGGGATGAACGTCTACGCCCGCGAGGTAGCGAAGGCGCTCGCAAGCCTCGGCGTCGGTGCGGACGTCTTCACGCGACTGGAATCGGCCTCGGCCGCCAGAGAGGTCTCCATCGCGGCGGGGGCGCGCCTCATCCGCGTCGAGGCGGGGCCCAGGATAAGACTCGACAAGGACGCGCAAGTCGAACACGCCGACGCCTTCGCGCGGGGCGTCGCAGCGTTCGCTGAGAAAGACGGCGCGCACTATGACGGCGTTTCCGCCCACTACTGGCTCTCGGGCCTTGCGGGAGAGACGCTCGCCAAAACGTGGGGCGCTCCCCTCGCCCTCCGCTTCCACACCCTGGCCGCGCTCAAGAACGACGCCCTGCCGCGCGACACGAGGCGGGAGTCCGACACGCGGCTGGCGAGCGAACCCCGGCTCGCGCAGACGGCGGACGCAGTTCTGGCCTCATCGCCCGCCGAGGCGCGCGCAATCAGCGAAATATCGGGCGGTTCAGAAGTCCACGTCGTCCCCTGCGGCGTGGACCTGGAGACCTTCAGGCCCCATCCGAAGAACGAGGCGCGCGCGCGTCTGGGCCTCAAGCCGGACCCCGCCTATATCCTGAGCGTGGGCCGCATCGAGCGCGTGAAGGGACTCGACCGCCTGATCGAGGCCTTCGCCCACATGCGCAAGGAACGCCCGGAGCTGGATGCGCGTCTTCTGCATTTAGGCGGCGAGACAAGAGAAGGCGCGGCGAGAACCGGAGAAAGCTACGGCGCAACGGATTTCGCCTCGCCCGCGCAGGGAGCGGAAGTCGCGCGTCTGGAAGACCTGGCAGGCAGACTCGGCGTGGCGGAGAACCTGATCTTCGCAGGAGCGAAGCCGCAGGAAGATTTGCCTCTTTATTATTCCGCTGCCGACCTCTTCGCCCTGCCGTCGCGCTATGAGAGCTTCGGCATGACGGCAATCGAGGCGGCCGCGTGCGGACTGCCAACGCTCGCCTTCGACGTGGGGGGAATCTCCCAGGCGGTGAGTGAGGGCAAAAGCGGACACCTCATCGCGGACGGCGACACGAACGCCTACGCGCGGAAGATGATCCAAACCCTCGAAAACCCCCGTGAGCGTCCCTGCCGGGCGGCTACCCGATGGGCGGAATCTTTCGCCTGGAGGCGCATCGCGGAGGCGGAACTCGATATCTGGGCGCGCCTGCGAGATACGGCTGCGCTCTCATCACCACACATTTCATAGACACGGAAGGAAACGCCAGTGAGTCAAGAAGAGTTCAGAAACATACTCGTCGTCGTCGCCCACCCCGACGACGCGGAACTGTCCGCGGGGGGCAGCATCGCCCGCTGGACGCGGGAGGGCGCCGCCGTGCGGACGGTCGTCTGCACGAACGGGGACAAGGGCACGAAGGACGACATCAGCCCCTTCGACCTCGCCAGGATTCGCGAGGCGGAACAGCTCGAAGCCTCCCGCATCCTGGGCGTCAAGGAGACGCTGTTCCTGCGCCACCGCGACGGGGAGCTCGAGGACACGCGCGCTTTCAGGAACCAGATCGCCTTCCTGATCCGCCACTTGAAGCCGGACACCATCCTCACCCACGACCCCTGGCGCACCTACTACCAGCACCCCGACCACCAGGCCATCGGCCACGCCACGTTCAAGGCGGTGGTCTATGCGCGGGACCACCACTTCCTCCCCGAACTCACCTACGCAGGCATCGGCGCGCACCACACGAAGAACCTCTTGTTCCTGAACACGCGCGAGCCGAATTTCTTCGTGGACATCACCGACACGTTCGACACGAAAGTCCGCGCGGTGTGCGCGCACAAGTGCCAGATCAAGAACCCCGAAGCGTTCGAGAAGCGCACGCGCCAGCGGCTCGAAGACGCAGGCCGCGCGGCGGGTTTCCCGGTAGCGGAGTCGTTCGTCATCACGCGGATGCGCGAAGGCTAGGGCGCGCATGAGCGAACAGGCGCCCGAGGTCCGGGCCGGGCAGCGCATCATGGCCGGCTTCGAGGGAACCGCCCCCCCGGCCTCGCTCCTCGCTCGCGTCCGCGCGGGCAGGATCGGCGGCGTCATCCTGTTCAGGCGAAACATCGAAACCGCCGGGCAGACCGCCGCGCTCATCGCCTCTTTGCAAGAGGCCGCCCTCGCCTCCCCGCTCGAAGCTCCGCTCCTCGTGGGAATCGACCAGGAGGGCGGGCGCGTGAGCAGGCTCTCCGATGACTTCACGCTCTTCCCGGCGGCGCGGGGCTTCGGCGACGCGGGCGACGCCGCCCTCGCGCGGGAAGCGGCAAGGGTCACCGGGGCGGAACTCGAAGCGGTTGGCGTAAACGTCAACTTCGCGCCCGTCGCCGACATCCTGACGAACCCCGAATGCGCCGTCATCGGCGATCGCGCGTATGGCGAATCATCCCAAGTCGTCGCCCGAATGGGTGAGGCCGCAACGCAGGGCCTTCAGGAAACGGGCGTCGCCGCGTGCGCCAAGCATTTCCCCGGCATCGGCGACATGGCCCCCGACCCACACGAGGAACTGCCGACCTCACGCCTAACGCTCCAAGACCTGAGAGAGCGCGAACTGGAGCCGTTCCGGCATCTCATCCGCCGCGCGCCTCCCGCCTGCGTCATGGCCGCCCACGCCGTTTTCGAGGCGATAGACGAAACGACTCCTGCGAGCCTCTCTCCTGTCTTTCTTCAAGATATCCTGCGCGGAGAACTCGGTTTCCGGGGCGTCGCCGTCACCGACGACCTGGACATGGGCGCGATAGAAGACCCGGCAGAGGCGGCCCTGCGCGCCATCCTCGCCGGGGCCGACATCGCCCTCATCTGTCATTCTGAAGACGCGCAGGAACGCGCGGTCGAGAACATTGCGCGCGCAATCGCAGACGAACACCTCCCCCCCGAACAGGAGGAGGCGTCATCGGACCGGATACGCAGATTGAAAGAGAGCTACTGCCGCCCGAACTGGCGGAAGGAGATGCTCGAGGTTATCGGGTGTGCGGAGCACCGAAGAGCGCACTCGAGAATCCTCGACGGCATATCCGCAGCCAAGCGATCGAATTCATGAATCGGCTTAGCGGTAACAACCCTTTACCAGCCGCCGGTAAACATCCGTCCCCTTTATGTTGCGATTCCTTTCCGCGTAATAGCAAGCCGGGATATTCGCCAAACTCGGCATATTAGGAAGCGCCCCCGCATCCAATAAAGCCTCTACGACCGCTAGGCTCCTTCCTTTTTTTAGAGCGAAATGAAGAGCGGTCTGCCCGTCGCGAGCTTGGGCGTTCGGCTCCGCACCGGCCTTTAACAAAGCGATGATCACCGCATCTGATTCGTTCCCGTAAATCAGAGCCACGAGTAATGGCGTCAACCCATATACGGAATCAAAGTCACCCCCGATTGCCTGCTGCGCGTTGACTTTGGCTCCTGCTTTCACAAGGGCTCTCACAAACCTTGGATCTTTATTGTATGCCGATACGATGTGGAGGGGCGTAAATCCGTATCCATTGGTAGCATAGATTTTGTATCCGGCCTTCACGAGGGCTGTCATCACGCCCGGATGCTTGCTGAATCTCCCCGCATTGTGCAGAGGCGTCATTCCCCAACTCAGCGGGTACTTCATCGCGCCGGCTTTCAAGCAGTGGGAAACTTCTCTCATCGACGCGCTCTGGAAAAATTCCTTTGTGTTCCAATCATCGCACGTAACCCTCTTCGCCGAGGCGGGCGTCGCCACGATCGACAAAACGATGAAAATGGTTGCGACTGCGATTCGGATATTCATGTCGAGTCCCCCCAAAAGTGAGTCAACGGAAAATTCGTCAATTCGTAGCCTCCCCCCGAAGCGGGATGAGGCTTCCTCGAGGCGCTCAGCAAAACTACATAAATTTGCATATTCCCGTTTCTATCGCATTCCGGAAATAATGGTCTTCACGGCACATTTTCCACAACTCATATTGAGAAACGGGGATTCCACGCCGGCAAGTCAATAGTTTCAGTAATATCCGCTTAGATGACCTTGCTTCCGGATAACCGGTCGTCCAGGAAATCATCTTGTAGTGTTTGAGCACGTTGTCGGGTAGCGGTCTCCAAGGGTCTTTGATGTAATCGATTGGAAGCGAATACTTTTCATCGACGTAGAAGCATGGCCTATTGCCTTGATTGTCTCTAGCCCGCCAATCGGCGCGCGCCTTGTCGAGAATCTTGACCATCCAAAAATCGTCTTCTTTCACGATACCCTTTGGGCCGAATTTATCGAGCGCCAGATGAAGCGGCGTCAGTCCGTATTCATCACGGGCGTTTACGTCTGCGCCCTCGCGAATCAACAACTCAGCCCTCTTGAGTTTTCTAAAAATCACTGCGTCGTGGAGGGGGGTCACCCTTTTGCTTATTCGGTGTGGATTCGGAGCTACTTTTTTCGGCAGCGCTTCGAGTTTCGCATTCCCCTTGTCTTCCAACTTCGCTTCTTTCGCCGAAGCGGGGACCGCGAGCAATGAAACGAGCAAGCACATAGCCAACACCACTCGGAGTTTCATCATCCACCCTCCTGTTCGTTTTGAAACGGCAGAAAAGCTCTTCATCAGAAAACGGGTCAAGAACGTGATGACAAGGCGTTGAAACAGAACTTCCAGGAAATGATTTGGTGAACCAAACTTCTATTTCATTGAACCGGAAATCGGAGCAGATGTCAAGTGGCTTGCTTTGCGCTTGTGAAAAATTACACGTTGAACCGCACGTGGAAGATGTCGCCGTCCTTGACGACGTAGTCCTTGCCTTCCAATCTCAAGGTTCCCCTGTCCCGCGCCGCTGAGAGCGAACCCGCCGCCATGAAGTCGGGGAACGAGATCACCTCCGCGCGGATGAAGCCGCGCTCCAGATCGGAGTGAATCGTCCCCGCCGCATGGAGCGCGACAGTGCCCGCGCGCACCGGCCAGGCGCGCACCTCGTCCTCCCCCACGGTGAAGAAACACCGGAGGTCGAGAAGAGCGAACGACGCCTGAACCACCTTGTCGAGCGCCGAGGATTCGAGGTCGTAATCGGCGAGAAACGCAGCCCGCTCATCGGCGGGCAACTGCGCGAGTTCCTCTTCCAGACGCGCCGCCAGGACGACGGGCGTCTCCCCGTTCAGCTTCGCGAACGCGTCCGCCTCCCCCAGCTGATCCTCGCCGATGTTCACCACCACCAGAAGCGGCTTGGCGGAGAGAAACCCGAACCCTTTGATAATGCGCGTTTCTTCTTCGCTCATATCAAGTGAGCGAACGGGGCGGCCCTCTTCGAGCGTCTCGCGGATGCGCCCCAGGAGCGCGAACTCCGCCGCCTCGGCCGGGTCTTTCTTGACGCGCACCAGCTTCTCCAGCCGCTCCACCCGGCGCTCGACGACGTCGAGGTCGCGCAGCATCAGGTCGAAGCGCACGTCGGCCAGATCGCGCGCGGGGTCGACGCTCTCCCTGGGATGCGGGACGCCCGCGTCCTCGAAGGCGCGCACCACCACCAGGAGCGCGTCCGCGCCCTCCAGCGCCTGCGGGATGGCCTCGGCGCTTTTCGCCGCGCCCGCATCGCCCACGCCCGCGTCCACGAAGTTGACGCCCGCATAAGTCATCTTTTTCGGCTTGAAGACGCCGCTCAGGGCGTCCACCCGGGCGTCCGCCACGGCAGCCGCGCCGATGTTCACCCGCGCCGCGCCGTATCCACCAGTAGTGGCCGCGCCGCCCGTGAGCGCGTTGAACAGCGTCGTCTTGCCAGCGGCGGCGGGGCCGATGATGCCTATTTTCACGTATTACGCTCCTGAATAGACCATGAACGAACAAACGCGCGGGAGTGTAGGAGAACAGAGGCAAGAGGTCAAAAGAGAAAAGGAATTACGGGCAAAGCCTACCGAGGGCGGAGAGGTTGCCGGCCGTGTAGGGGTATGGGGTTTGTAGGGACAGGCCCCCGCGCCTGTCCGACAAAGGGCGACCAAGGGGGGTCGCCCCTACGGGCTGAATGTGCAGAACAGTGTGCCGAACAACCCCAAAAGGGTTATCTCTACAACGAACGTTATTTTGAAATTAACTCCCCCCTTGAGGGTCGGTCTTTCCTCCTCGGGAAGACCGACGAAGAGCTGAGGGCGTATGCCCGAAAGCGATTCGGTGGGGGGTATAATTCGGACTGGCGATAAAACGCATTTTACCCCCCACCGAGTCAGCCTTCGCACAAAACGCTCGGCTTCCTCGTCTGGCTTTCCCCTCGGGAAGCCAAATCCTCAAGGGGCTGTTGAAAAACCCCTATCCGCCTCATCCTGAGTAGCGGCGGAGCCGCGTATCGAAGGATGCCCTCTCGCCCGGCGCGAGGCGTTCGACTCCCCGCGCCCTTCGATACGCCGCCTTCGGCGGCTACTCAGGGTGAGGAAAGAGGCGTTGGCGGTTTGCAGAGGGGCAGACCAAACTTTTTCAACAATCCCCTCAAGGGGGGAGTGGTTCTTGGTTGACTCGCCTTGCCGTCAGGTTTCTCGAAGAGGGAGAGATTGCTCTAGCCGAGAAAGGGGTATTGATGGGGCGGATTTTGTTATGCGGCTTTGGTTGGATTATTTTTGGCTGAGTTTTTGAAGCTCCTGCTCCGCCAAGGAAATTAGGCTTTCATCACCGGCATCGCCAGCCAAGTCAAGCGCGGTCGTTAAATCTTCCCGCGCTTCATCTACAAAACCCAACTCGGCTTTCGATATACCCCGGCTGATGTAGCAGGTTTCGACACAATGAATCATCCAAAGGTCTTTATATGAGCGTTTCTTGTTTCTATAGCTAGAAATCGCTCTATCGAAATCCTCAACAGCAGCTTCGAATTCACCCATCATGGCCTCAGCGAGACCACGATTTCTGTTGGCCTCGCCTAGGTTCCGGTCAAGACGGAGAACTTCGTCGTAAGCTGTAATGGCAGCTTGAGGATGTCCCGTCATAAGATACGTGAGGCCAATCGATCTCACTCTTTCAATCTCAAACCCTGGGGCTGTCCAACTGGCAAGAACAATCATGCCAACAGATGCAGTTAGAAAAAATATTCCTACGACAACCAGCAACAAGACAAGCATGCCTACCGGAGAATCAATATCTTGCAACCAAACATTCGTTGCCAACCCCACAACTATAGAAAAGGAAATAATTGCACTGAAAAGCATCGTTTCCCGCGCAGTCCACATCTTCCATATCCACGTCCATATTTTGTTATGTCTTTCGTTTAAAGCTTTTACCCTTGACTGGGCACTCTCCTCAAAACAACGCAAGATTTCGACAATCTTGAATTCATCATCAACCATCTAACTCGTTACCTCCGTCAATCGACTTTCTGGAATGGACTTCACATGCGCGTCAATCTGAAAACACCCCCTCACCCCACCCTGTTCACATACACAGGACTCGACCAGGCCTGGCCGCCGTCGACTTGCAGGACGCGCACCCAGTAGGGGTTGACGGCGTCGGGGGAAGCGTCCTCGTCGGTGAACTGGAAGCGCGCGCTCCAGTCCTTGAGGGTCGGCGCGGCTTCGGCGACGAGAACGCGGATGTTCACGCCGCCGGCCTCGATGATGGTGGGTTCTGCCGAAATGTCTGAGAGGGGAATCTCGAAACTCCTGACGTTGCTGAAGAAGGAAAGCCGCGCGTCGCCGGGGGCGTCCACGTCGATGAGCACGCCGTCCGGGTCGCCCGAGGTGGCGGTGGCGAAGCGGAGCAGCTTGTTCGAAACGCGGGTGATCGCGTCGTCGTACTGATCGAGCGCGTAGGGCGTGTGCGCGAGCATCGCACCCCTATCCAGCGCGATGCCGCCGCGCCACTCGACCTTCTTGTCGCGCCCGCTTTTCTGCGTCACCCCGCTCCACTGCACGCGGATGCGCCGAACGCGGCCGCTGTTTTCCGGTGCGCTCACCGGATGGCGGTGGATGGTCTCCGCGCCGCGCTTGAGTTCCACGTCCAGAAGAGGCGCCGTGCCGTGGACCTCGACCTTGATGGTCGGCGAGCCTTGCGCCTCCACCTCCTCGCCCATCAGGGCCTCCCCGCAGGCGGTCTTCAAGTAAATGCGCTCGCCGTTCGTGGCGTAGGTCCTGCGCGCGCGCATCGCCTCCCAGACGGCCTCGCGCGTGAGTTCCCTGGCATACAGGCCCATCAAGCCGCCCTTCACGTCGAAGGTGACGACGTTGTTCGAGCGACGGTTGGGGTAGACGAGTCCCTGGCGGCCCGTGTGGTCGTCGCTCCCGCCGATGAAGCCGACGCGGAAGCCGCGCGCGAGCACTTCCTCGGCGAACCACTCGAAGGTGCCGTGGTGGGAATGGATTTCCGCCAGATGGACGAATTCGGGGTCGAAGAAATCGAGGTTGCACGCGCGTCCGCCCACGTGGGCGACGCTCATCACGTCCGTCCGGCCCCGGAAGGTCTCCCAGAGCGCCGAGATGGGGAACCTGTCGTCATCGACGTCCGAGAGATCGTCTACTCCGGCGTGCGAACTCCTGTGGATGGTTCCCGCATCGCCCGCGTAGTAGATGTTGTAATCGCCGCCGCCTGAACGCGTACCCGACCACTCGTAGCCCAGGAGCGTGACGAAGCGGCCCGGCTCGTTGAACGCCTTGCACTCGCGCACGACCTCCGCCCAGTCTTCCCTGCGGACGCGGAAATCGTTGCCCTGCCACGCGGCGATATCGACACCCGCCTTGTCGCGCGCGAAGCGGAAGTATTCCTCCACCGTGCCCGTGCCGACCGTGGAGCGCGTCTGGCCGTGGATGTCCCCCCAGAAGAGGGAATAGGGATCATCGGGGGCTTTCGGCAGAATCGGCGGACTCAAAGACACCAGCCCCGCCGGGTCCTCGAGCCGCAGGCGGTAAGGCCCCTCGCCCGTGAGCCGCGCGCCGCCTGTGCGCTTCACGCCGCCGTCATCAGCTGAAAATTCCACCCGGCCCGGCGCCTCATCCTCCTCGCGCCAACTCCTGAGACTCTTGCTGACCGAGACCTCGCCGATAAACTCTTCCGCCGGGTTCCCCCAGCTGTCCACGCCGCGCACGATGGCGGAGAACGCCTCCCCGCGCGGTGGCGTCTGGGGACACGCGAGATGCCAGGTCTCGGGCGCGCCGCCCAGGACGCGGATTTCGGGGTCGTTTTCCAGCTCATAGAAATGCTTGCGGTTGAAGGTGTCCACCACGATCTTGAAGGTGTGGCGCGTCTCGGGAAACGTCTGCGCGCGGATGCCCGGCCCTCCGCCCGCGGGGTCGCCCAAGACGAGCGTGACCTCATCGCCCTGGCATAAAAACCCCTTCGCGACCCGTATGGCGACGCCCGAGCGCCAGTCGTCGAGATAGCCCTGTTCCTGATAGGAGAGCGCGAGGCCCACCTCGGGGTTCGAACACGTTACGCTCACGTAGCCCGACGCCGCGGGGTCGGTGAACTGGGGGATCTCCATGTCGCTCGACAGGCGCTTGCAGACCAGTATCTGCGCGCCCTCGTCCACCCCGTATTTGCCCGCCGTGAAGATGACACGCCGGGTGAAGAACGCCCCCGCCACGATGGGGGTTTCGGGCTCCACGCGGGCGCTTCCCACATCGAAGCGGTAGGGGTCCAGTCGCTTGTCCATCAGGAGGGTTCCTTTGGCTTATGCGAAAAAAGAAGGCCTCACGCGGCCCTAGTCCGAATAGATGCGGGCCTCGTCCACGAAGCGGGAGAAGAGCTGCGCCGCCCCGTCCATGTCGGCGTAGCCGTAGGCCGACATGGATTCGGGATGCCACTGCACGCCCACGACGAACTGGTGCGAGGGGGACTCGATGGCCTCGATGACCCCGTCTTCGGTCTTGGCCGAAACGCGTACGCCCGGCCCCACCTCGCGCGCGCTCTGGTGGTGGTGGCTGTTCACCACCGACGAAGCGCCCAGCACCTCGCCCAGGATGGAATCGCCGATCTCTATCTCGTGGAACGTGTAGGTGTTCTCGTCCGTGTTCTCTGGCCGGTGCGTGAGCGCGCCCGGCACCTGGGAGGGGATGTCCTGATAGAGCGTGCCGCCCGCCGCGATGTTGATGACCTGCATGCCGCCGCAGATGCCGAGCACGGGCATGTCGCGCGACATGGCGCCCCGGCAGGCCGCCATCTCCGCCGTCTCGCGCTTGGGGTTCGTGGGGCTGCACTCGGGCAAGCGCTCCTCGCCGTAGAGCATGGGGTCGATGTCGTGCCCGCCGCCCGAGATGATCAGCCCGTCGATGCCGAGCAGCAAGGAGACGCTCGCCTGCTCGTCTTCCACCGCGGGGAGCAGCAGGGGCGCGCCGCCCGCCTTGATGACGGACTCCACATAGGCGTCCATGAGTACGTGGCGCGGGCGCACCTTGGGTTCTTCGGGGAAATTCCGCTTGCCCACGTCGCAGGTGATTCCGATTCTCGGCCGTTTCATCCGTCCCTGCCTCCCTTGCCTAAAACGTAAAAAACCAAATGAAAACGCTTAAAAAACTTCCCGCTCGCTTACTTCAGGTGAATAATCCATATCACCACATTTAGGGCGAAACGAAAACCGCGCGCGCCCATGAGGCGAAAAAGACGGGTTGTTGAAAAAGTCCTGATTTCGTGATTCGGTGGATGGAGCCGACCGGGGAGGCCGTTCAGGACAGGCACGGAGGCCTGTCCCTACGATTTCGATTCAAAACGCAGGAGATGCGTAGGGACACCCTCTGTGGTTGTCCTGCCCCCTGTGGTCGCCCGATTGGCTAGGTAGAAGGGTCTGTAGGGACAGGTCGCGATCTGTCCGAGGCCGCTTTGTTCGTCATTCCGGTGTCGGAACCGACCAATGCGGGAGGGTTCGACGGAATCCATTTGTTTTGCTTTTGTTTTTTTCTGATTGATTCTCGCCAATGACGAGGAGATGAAAAACCGGAGTACCGTCATTCTGCTTGAAAATGGATTCCGGGCAATCCCTCCCTCCTCGGTCGGCATTGATTGCCGGAATGACGGCGGTGCTCAATCCCGAGCGAGGAGGGTTTTCCAAGAATCCCAGGTACGCCGCCGCCGGGCGGCGCAGGGGTGGATTCACGCGCCTTCGCCCTTTATAGTCCGAATCGGGAGTTTGACGGGGTTTCGCTTCTTCCGTATCTCACGCTCCCGGCGCCGGCCACGCGCTTCGTGGCGATGATGGAGGTTTGCCGGATCGTGTTCCGACTCTACTTCACGCGCCTGATACTGCCCATCCTCTTCGTGGCGGGGATGGTGGCGATTCCCTTCGTCTGGCTGCCCGACGTCGCCCCGCCGAAGAAGCCTCCCGCCGCGCAGAAAACTTCCGGGGAGGCTGTGGACAAGAAAACCAGGCGCGCCACGCCGTTCCAGAAGACGATGACGATAGGCTTCGCGCTCATCCTCGTCTCGGTGACGGCCGGCGGCTTCATGCTCTACCGCATCACGCGCTCCCAGACGGCGAGCTGGCGGCGCCGCTTCGCGCCTACGAAGCGCAAAGACCGCTGAGGCGTGAGCCCCGGGATCGCGTAGGGGCGGTTCGGTCTTGTCGTCATTCCGGCGAAAGCCGGAATCCATTTGCGGATGCGGATGAATGAACAGTGGCGTTTCCTTCCCCGCCGATGCGCAGGAACCCTGACGAAAGGCAAAAGGCGTAAAAATGGATTCCGGCTTTCGCCGGAATGACGGGCATTGTGATCTCTCAAAGGAATGTTCCCGTCGGGGCGACCCCCTGTGGTCGCCCTACCCCCGCGCCCGTCCTGACAAAGGACAACCACGGAGGGCAGGACAGGCACGGGGGCCTGTCCCTACAGAAAAACACCCTCTCAAATACAAAAACCACACCACCTCAATGGGGGAGAAATAAAAAACCTCCCGCTTCACCCGCGATTGCGCCGCACCCCGAGCGACGCGCCGCTCAGGACGGACGACCCGACGCCGTAGGCCAGGCACATGAGGGCGAGGGCCTCCACGCTCACGCCGTAGTCGATCATCCAGCCGAAGACGACGGGCGAGAGCGCCGTCGACACCACCATGAACGAGGTGGCGAGGGAGCGGATGGCGCCGAGGTTCTCCACCCCGTAGATCTCCGCCCAGATGGCCCCGCCGATGGTGATGCGCACGCCGACGGTGATCCCCGTCAGGCCCATGTAGAGAACCGCCGCGGACCAGTGGTCGGAACTCGCCAGCGCCAGAAGCCCGGCGCACAGAGGCGCGAGATGCCAGGGGAGAATCCGGACCGCGCCGATGCGGTCCACGACGGGGCCGGTGAGCAGCGTCAACGAGACGGAGAAAAGGGTGTAGAGCGTGTACGCGCCCGTGAAGAAGGCGAGGGTCCACCCCTTGGCCTCCACCAGGTGCCCCATGTGGAAGAAAAAGCCCGTGGCGATGAACGAGGGGGCAAGGGAAACGGGCATGATGAAGTAGAAGCGCAGGTCCTTCAGCACCTCCCTTCTCCCCCACACCCCCTGGGGGCCGGAAACAGAAGCCGATTCCTCCGCGCGCGTCTTTCGGGCCAGATGCTCGTCTTGATGCTCCGCAAGCAGCCAGGCGACGGCGGGAATCAGCACGAGGGCCGAAACGGCCGCCATCACCAGCCAGATGTGCCGCCAGGAGAGCCACGCGCTCAAGCCCACCGCCGCGAGCGCCATCACCGCCTGGCCCGAGGGTCCGCCCATCGAGATGATGCTGACGGCGCGCCCGCGCTCCGCTGCGAAATGCCGGCCGATGCTCGTCACCGAGGTGTGGACCATCAATCCCTGCCCCGTGAGCCTGAGGGCGAACAACGCGAAGAGCAGCGCCGGGAAAACGGGCGCCGCCGCCATCAGGACGCACGAGGCGACGAGCCCCAGGCAGACGCACAGGGCGAAGCGCTTCAGCCTCGTCTTGTCGATCATCCGGCCTATCCATATCAGGCACAACGCGCTCGATACGGTGGCGACGGCGTAGGCCAGGCCGAACTCCCCGTGGGAGAGGGAGAAGGCGGCCCGGATGTCGGTGTTGAACACGGCGATGTAATAGGACTGCCCGAAGCACGAGAAAAACGTGAGCAGGAGGCCGAATGCCAGAAACCGGCGGTTGTTCCACGCGAAGGAGAGATATTCCAATGGCGGCCTTCATGAACGGGAGGGGGAATGTCGGTACAGGAGCAGTATAGCATGGGGCGGGAGGAACGGAGGAGCAGGTCGTAACCCGATTCACTCCCCCCTGAGGGACTGGCTTCCCGAGGGGAAAGCCAGACGGTGAAGCCGGGCGTTTTCTGTGAAGGCTGAATCGGTGGAGGGTCAATCGCGACTGATGAGGGGCTGTTGAAAAAACCTGTTTCGGGATCGGCGGCAAGGAGGTTCATGCGGCGCAGACGTGATGGTTTTGTAGGGACAGGCCTCCGTGCCTGTCCTGACGAAGGACAACCACGAACAGCAGGACAGGCACGGAGGCCACGGACAGGCGCAGGGGCCCGTCCGCTACGGCGAACAATCTCGAAGGTCGGACAGGACTTTTTCAACAGCCCCCTCAAGGGGGAGTGAATTCTTCGTTCTCACCACCAAGTCAGAGGCATTTGCCTCATAAAACCAAGGGCCGCCCTTGCAAGCGGTTTCGCACCCGCAAGGACGGCCCCTGGTTGGTGAAGCTGTTACGCGTCGAAATACTCGCGCGTGACCTTGAAGACCATCGGCGCGAGCAGGAGCAGGCCGATGAGGTTGGGCACCGCCATCAGCCCGTTCAGCGTGTCAGACAAGTTCCAGACGAAGTCCACCTTCACGTTCGCGAAGCCGAGCGCCGCCAGCACCCAGAGACCCCGGTAGACCATGAGGCTGTTCTCTGAGAAGAGATACTGCCAGCACCGCTCGCCGTAGTACGACCAGCCCAGGATGGTGGTGAAGGCGAAGACGGCCAGCGCGATGGTGACGATGTACTTCCCGCCCGCGATGGTGCTCTGGAAGCCCGCCGAGGTGAGCACGACGCCCGTCAGGCCCGCGCCGTCGCCGCCCTTCATCACCCACGCGCCGGAAGTGAGGATGACCAGCGCCGTCATCGTGCAGACCACGATGGTGTCGATGAAGGTGCCCAGCATGGCGATGATGCCCTGGCGCACCGGGCTGTTCGTCTGCGCCGCCGCGTGCGCGATGGCCGCGGAGCCCAGCCCCGATTCGTTCGAGAACACGCCGCGCGCGACGCCGAAGCGGACCGCCGCCACCACCGCCGCGCCCGCGAAACCGCCCGCCGCCGCCGCCGGGGTGAAGGCGTGGGTGAAGATGAGGCCGATGGCCGCGGGCACCGAGGCGATGTTGATGAGGATGATGATGAGCGCGGCGCCCACGTAGAGGGCGATCATCGCGGGCACGAGCTTGCCCGCCACCTCGCCGATCCGCTGGATGCCGCCCAGGATGACGAAGCCCACCAGCGCGGCCACGACGACTCCCGTGATCCAGGTGGGAACCAGGAAGCTGTCCTGAAGCGCGGTCGCCATCGAGTTCACCTGCACGGCGTTGCCGATGCCGAAGGCCGCCACCGCGCCGAACACGGCGAACGCGAGCCCCAGCCACTTGGCGAGTTCGGGCGCGAATTCGCCCACGCCGTTTCTGAGATAATACATGGGCCCGCCCACGTACTTGCCCGCCGCGTCCACCTCGCGGTAGGTCACCGCGCAGACGGCTTCGGCGTATTTGGTCGCCATGCCGAAGAGCGCGATGAGCCACATGTAGAAGATGGCCCCCGGACCCCCCAGGGCGATGGCGGTGGCGACGCCGGCGATGTTCCCGGTGCCGACGGTGGCGGAGAGCGCCGTCATCAGCGCGTTGAAGGGCTTGACCTCGCCCTCGCCTACGGCCCCGTCCTTGTCGTAGAGCAGCTGGAAGCCGTAGCCCACCTTGCGCCAGGGCATGAAGACCATCCCCAGCGTGAGGAGCACGCCCGTCACCCCAAGCATGCCGAGCATCGGCGGCCCCCAGGCGAAGGCGTTCACGGAACTGATCATCGAATTCAGCCAATCCATCGCATCTACCCCCCTTTCCCTTGCTATGAAGTCGGCGGAATACTGCAGCATCCCGGTGAGACGGGCGGCGGACGGTAACCTATACCTCTGTCCTTAAAAATAACAGACGGAATCCGGGCGGGCAACGTCTCGTTTTCGGGCGGGGGAAACCGCACCGGAAACACGACAAGAACGGCGCCCTGCGCCTCCACCCGGTTTCGGGGTTTGGCCGTCATTCCGGCGAAAGCCGGAATCCATTTTCGCCTTTGCCTTTTCGCCCCTTCGTTCAGCCGTCTTTACTCCCGGACGAGGAGGATCGGAATCGAACACAAAAACGAAAGTCGAATTCTCTGAATCCCGCATCTGGACGCCGCGCGACGGCAAGGTCGTGGCCGCCCCTCCCGGTGAAAAGTCAAAATGGATTCCGGCTTTCGCCGGAATGACGTCGGTGGTCAATTCCGACCAAGGATGCCTTTCTCAACAGCCCCGAAGAGGGGGGACAGGGGGGTAAAAAAAGAAGGCCCCTCTGACAAGGAAGGCCTTTCCAACAACCCTTTTTCCCTTGCGCGGCCCCCCTCCTGCGTTCATAATCGTGACAATCGACACAAACGAGGAGGCGCGTCATGGACCCGGAAGGCGCATCCGATACGACCACACCTGACAGCGAGGGCGTCGCGCCCGGGGGCGATACCGCCCCCGCTTTCACCAGGGCGGGAGACGCCCGGAAAGCCCCGCGCCGGAAGCTGACCAAAAGGGTGTACGAGGCGGAACTCGTGCGGCTCCAGGAAGAACTCGTGAAGCTCCAGGAGTGGATAAAGCACCAGGGCTTGAAAGTCGTCGTCATCTTCGAGGGGCGCGACGCGGCCGGCAAGGGAGGCGTCATCAAGCGCATCACGCTCAGGCTCAACCCGAGGGTGTGCCGCGTCGTGGCGCTCGCGGCGCCCACCGAGCGCGAGCAGACGCAGTGGTATTTCCAGCGCTACGTGCCGCACCTGCCCGCCGCGGGCGAGATGGCGCTCTTCGACCGCTCCTGGTACAACCGCGCGGGCGTCGAGCGGGTGATGGGCTTCTGCACGGATGAGGAATACCGCGAGTTCCTGCACTCCTGCCCCACGTTCGAGCGGATGCTCGTGCGCTCAGGGATAATACTCATCAAGTACTGGTTCTCGGTGAGCGACGAGGAGCAGGAGCGCCGCTTTCACGCGCGCATCGAGGACAGGACGAGGCGCTGGAAGCTCTCGCCGATGGACCTCGAATCGCGCACCCGCTGGGTGGAGTATTCCAGGGCGAAGGACGAGATGTTCGCCCACACCGACATCAAGCAGGCCCCCTGGTACGTGGTGGACGCGGATTCCAAGCGCCGCGCGCGGCTCAACTGCATCAGCCACCTGCTCTCCCTCATCCCCTACGAGGACCTCACGCCCTCGCCCGTCGAACTCCCCCCGCGCCGCGACTCCAAGGCCTACGTGCGCCCTCCCCTGAGCGAGCAGACTTTCGTACCCGAGCGGTATTAGGGGAAATAAGAGTTATTCACCAAAGCTGAATAAGAAAAACCACTATTAATATTTAATGCTAAAAACTTAATAAAGAAGCCCTTTTTTCAGCTATATTGCGCGAACACTTAATAAGGATTTTCATTATTAAGGGTTAATATTTAAGTCTTAATAAAGAGATTCTTGAAAAGGCCCCCTTGAGGAGGGAGGGGATCCCGATCACCGAACTGTTCATCGTAGGGACAGGCCTCCGTGCCTGTCCTGCTCTTCGTGGTTGTCCTTCGTCAGGACAGGCACGGAGGCCTGTCCCTACAAAACCCATCACGTTTTACGTAGGGGTCAGACATATATGTCTGACCGTGTATCCTCCCGGTTTTTCTGTCTCCGCCATATAACGGAATGACGGGATAGATAATCCCAAAAGGCGGCGGCGCAGGCTCTCGCCAGGAAAAACAACCCCCCCTACCCCCCCTTGACAGGGGTCAAAACCGACCGAAGAGGGAGGTTTTGCAAGACGATGTGTTTCTCGTCAATGGCTCATGCAAACGCTCGTTCATCACTCGCGTTTGACCCCTGACAAGGGGGGGTAGGGGGGGTTGCCCTTATGGGATTTCCCCCTCAAGGGAGGAGTTTATCTTGCTCCCTCATCGGCCGCCGTATCGACCTCACCCTGAGTAGCCGCCGGAGGCGGCGTATCGAAGGGCGCTCCCTCGATACGGCGCGCGAGCGCGCCTACTCGGGATGAGGGCAATGGGAATCCGTCTTGCCGAAGGGAGTGTAGGTCGATGGGGTGGACGCCTCCTTCCGGCGGATTAGAATGTGGCGAGACGACGTCACACACCGCCCGGAAGGAGA
This sequence comes from bacterium, assembly GCA_965219955.1. GTDB lineage: Bacteria > UBA8248 > UBA8248 > UBA8248 > UBA8248 > Bin107. The sequence goes on along the minus strand of OZ244799.1, from coordinate 4,207,093 downwards.
CGACCATGGAAGGAGTCTACATGATCGGCATCGACTTGGCGAAACACAGTTTTCAACTCCACGGCGCGGGTGCGGACGGGCGGGTGGCGTTCCGCAAGAAGCTGACGCGCGCGAAGGTGCTGGAGTTTCTGTCGTCGCAGCCTCGATGCGTGGTGGCGATGGAGGCGTGCGCGAGCGCGCACTACTGGGGGCGCGAGGTCGGCAAGCTCGGCCATGAGGTTCGGCTCATGCCGCCGGTCTACGTGAAGCCCTACGTGAAGCGCCACAAGAACGACGCGGCGGATGCGGAGGCGATATGCGAGGCGGCCACGCGGGCGACGATGCGCTTCGTGGCGGTGAAGAGCGAAGCGCAGCAGGGGTGTGGGATGGAGTACCGCACGCGGGATTTGCTGGTGGGTCAGCGCACGCAGGCGCGCAACGCGCTGCGCAGCCACCTGGCGGAGTTCGGGGTCGTCGAGCGGCAAGGGCCCGTGGGCCTCACACGGCTGGCGGCGGCGGTTCGGGGAGCGGAATCGGGCCTGCCCGAGGAGGTCCGCGAGTTGGGCGGGATTCTGCTCGCCCAGATTGACGGCCTCGATGCGAAGGTCCGGGAGTTGACCGGACGGCTCCGGGCGAGCGCATACGCGGACGAGGAGGCGCGGCGGCTGATGAGCATCCCGGGTGTCGGCCCGATTACGGCGTCGGCGATCCGGGCGTTCGCGCCGCCGGTGGAGCGCTTCCGTCGGGGCCGCGACTTCTCGGCCTGGCTGGGTCTGGTTCCCCGGCAGCACTCCACGGGGGGCAAGCCCCGCCTGGGGGGAATATCGAAGATGGGCCAGCGCGACGTGAGGCGTCTGTTGATATCGGGCGCGATGTCGGAGATACGCTGGGCGGGGCGTCGCCGGAAGCCGCCGTGTCCGTGGCTGGCGCGGATGCTGGCGCGCAAGCCGAGGAAGGTGGTGGCGGTGGCGCTGGCGAACCGGATGGCGCGCATCGCGTGGGCGCTGATGCGGAACAAGGATGTCTACAGGGAGCCAGCGCCCCTCGCCTGAGCGGCGGGCGCACGGATAGAGCCGGGAGGAATGTGAGCAGGCCGGAGGAAGGGTAAGGGCAAACGGTCATCGAGACGGGACCGGGAAAACCAGATATATGTCCAGAGCCACCGAGCTCACCAGGTCGATTTGGACCCGGTCCACCTATCTCCATACGGGCCCGCGGCCAGAGTAAAGCGCCGCAACGAAGAGGCCGGATATACGACTGAGCCGAACCGCTTTGCGCCGAACCCTCCCCAAAAACCGCTTGCATTCTCGTGGGCGTCCATATAGGACATATATGTCCGACATACATGCGACCCTGGTTTTTTCACCCACTACAAGGGCCGCATGTATGCGGCCCCTACACATAAAAAAAGGGGGGGCTTTCGCCCCCCCCCCTACCACCTACACCTCCGTGCCCTCGTTCAGGATCGAGAGGTACGCCTCGTAGCCGAACAGGCGGTTGCGCTTCTTGCCCGTGAGCTCGCGGACGATTCCGAGGCGCTCGAGCGCGCGCATCCCGCTGGACGCCGCGGGGAACGAGAGGCCCGAGTGCCCGGCGGCGTGCGCGAGCGAGGCGATGGGCCGCTCCTTGAGCGCACGGTAGACGCGGAGCGCGGAGCCGGCCACGCGGCCCGTCTGCGCGGCGCGGAGCTGATCCGCATCGAACAGCGCCAGCACCCGGTGCGCGGTCGCCACGGCCGCATCGGAAGTCTCGGCCACGCCCTCCAGGAAGAAGAGGAGCCACGCCTCCCAGTCGCCGCTCTCGCGCACCTCGTCCAGGAGCGCGTAGTAATCCGCCCGGCGCTGCTTGAAGAAAAGGCTCAGGTAAAGCATCGGCTCGCGGAGCGCGCCCTCGCGCCAGAGCAGGAGCGTGATGAGCAGCCGCCCGACGCGCCCGTTCCCGTCCAGGAACGGGTGGATGGTCTCGAACTGAACGTGCGCGAGACCCGCGCGGAGCAAGGCCGATAGCCTCAAGTCCTCCCGGTGCCAGAAGCGCTCGAGGTCCGACATGCACTCGCCGACCCGGTGGGGCGGAGGCGGCACGAAGTGCGCCGCGGCCGGCCTGCTCCCGCCGATCCAGTTCTGGGAGCGCCGGAACTCGCCCGGGCTCTTGCCCGCGCCGCGGCCCCGCGCGAGCAGCCGGCCGTGGATCTCGCAGATGAGGCGCGTCGAGAGCGGGAAACCATCCCCCCGCATCCGCGCCAGGCCGTGTTCGAGCGCCGCCACGTAGTTCGAGACCTCGACCACGTCGTCAACCGGCGCGCCCGGCGCCCCCTCCACCTCGTAGAGCAGGAGGTCGGAGAGCGAGGACTGCGTTCCCTCGATCTGGGAGGAGAGCACGGCCTCCTTGCGCACGTAGGTGTAGAGGAAGACGTGGGGGTCGGGCAGCAGCGCGGCCAGGGCGTCGAGGCGGCCCAGCGAGAGCGACGCCCGCTCGAGCGGCGCGTTCAGGGCGGCCAGGTCGAGCGGCGGCCTGGGCGGCAGGCTGGCGGGCACGAACGCGCGCACGGCCTCGCCGCCGAACGTCGTCGTCTCGTATGCGCCCGTCTCTGCGCGTCTCACGGCGAACCTCCCGATGAAGCGTTATGAAGCGAAAGCTGAATAAGCCGAACCACTATTAAGAGATATAGCATAAAATTTAATAAAAGGAAACGCTATTAAGCGTTTATTCGTAAAAATGAATAACAGGGATGGGGGAAGTGGGATGCGTGGCTCGGAAATGGGCTTACAGAGCAGGTTATTCAGCTTTATCGGGGATAAGTTGGATAAAGGGATGAGTTATTAAGGGTTGGGAGTGGTAGAGAGATTTATCCGTTTTGTGGTTGACTCATACAGCCGCTCATGATATATATCTTTGCAATATATCAGGAGACCCAACATGCCAAATACAGCCAAGGTATTCATGACAGGTCGTTCGCAGGCCGTTCGCCTTCCGAAGGAATTCCGGTTCAAGTGCGATGAGGTGCGAATCCGAAAAGAAGGAGAAGCCGTCATCCTGGAACCGCTTTCAAATGACTGGTCGTGGCTCGACGCCATCAAGCGCCCGGTCGATGAGGATTTCCTGAAAGCCGCCGCAGAGAGGCCGGGGGAACAGGCCCGCCCGGAACTGGATTTTTTTGAGTGAGATTCCTGCTCGACACGAACGCCCTGATTGAATTACTCAGGGGTAACCAAAAGTTCATCGACCGCCTTGGTGACCATCGGACCGCCGATTTCGGCGTCTCCGCCGTTTCGCATCACGAACTCTGCTTCGGCGCATACAAGAGCAAACGGGTAGAAGAAAACCTGCGCATGGTCCACGCCCTGGAATTCGAAGTGTTGCCGCTCTCACAGACCGACGCCGAACGGGCGGGAGAAATCCGCGCCGCGCTGGCAGTCAAAAGAACCCCCATCGGCCCCTATGACGTACTCATCGCAGGGCAGGTGCTCGCTCGTTCCCTCACCCTGATCACGCGCAACACCCGCGAGTTCAATAGGGTGGAGGGTCTGGCTGTAGAGAATTGGTTGGGGTGATCAGGAAAGTACGCCTTTCGTAGGGGCTGCTCGCGAGCGGCCCTAAGCCATCAACCAGGCGGCTCATCCCCCGCGATACCCGTGAGCACGACCGGGGCGCGGTCGGGAAATTCGGCGACGAGCGAGAGGCGCCCGCCCATCGCCTCGACGCTTTTTCTGAGCGTGGAGAGCAACAGGTCGCTTCGCTTCTCGAGCCTCGATACGCCGTCCTGCGTGATCCCCAACTGCTCCGCCATGCGCGCCTGAGTCAACTCCCGCGCCTTTCTGAGATCGCGCAGCGTCATCTCCTCGGCGAGCAACGCCGCCGCCCGCGCTTTGACTTTTTTGCGTTGCGAGGCGCTCAGCTTTTTGATTTTGTCGTCTACGTTTGCGGGCATGGTTTTCACTCACGAAAAGACAGGGCGAGCGCATAATATGTTTTGAGATACATATGTTGTCAAGCGCATGTTTGGGGAAGATATGTCAAGAAAGATCGCATCAAGGAACCTTGAACTAGCGAGGTCAATTCATGCGTGGTAATCTCAATCAGGAAAAGCGACTCACGAGACACTCAAGGGGGGTGGTGCATGGCGGGGACTCGTGCATCGAGTTGTTCTCGCAAGAGGAACAGTAAGTGGCCGAGCAAAGCGTGACTCATGTGTATGCCGGGAGTGTCGTCGACCTCTTCTGCGGTGCGGGAGGACTCTCACACGGCTTTTTGCAGGAAGGGTTCGAGATCGCCGCAGGGGTCGATACGGACGAAGATTGCCGCTATCCCTTCGAACACAACAACGAAGCGACTTTCATACGCAAGGACATCGCCTCGCTCGACGGCGAGACGCTTGATGAGCTTTTCACACCCGACCTGCCCTCGGTACTCGTAGGTTGCGCGCCATGCCAGCCGTTTTCCATCTACAACCAGAAGAACTCGGATCCGCAATGGGAACTATTGGGAGAATTCGCCCGGATCATCGTCGAGACGAAACCATTGGTGGTCTCGATGGAGAACGTGCCGCGCTTGATACGGTTCAGAGAAGGTGAAGTTTTCGAGAGCTTCGTCGAAACTCTCGAAGGAGCAGGCTATCACGTCGATTGGCGAATCGCGTTCGCACCCGATTACGGCGTACCCCAGCAACGCTCACGCCTCGTGCTTCTGGCATCCTTGTTGGGCGAGATAGAACTGGAACAACCCACGCACGATTCATCACGACACGAAACCGTCTCCCAAGCCATCAAAAATCTCCCGAAACTCAATGCGGGCGGCGTGGACCCCGAAGACCCGCTTCACCGCAGCAGCAGGCTATCGCCACTCAACCTGAAACGCATTCAAGCGGCAACAGCAGGGGGAAGTTGGCGTGATTGGGAAGACGAACTTGTCGCGGATTGCCACAAGGCGACGACCGGGCGCGGGTACGCATCCGTCTACGGGCGAATGGAGTGGGAAGCTCCTTCCCCGACCATCACGACCCAGTTCTTCGGGTTCGGCAACGGGAGATTCGGGCACCCGGAACAGGACCGGGCGATATCGTTACGTGAAGGCGCGATTCTCCAGTCGTTTCCATCCGATTACGCTTTCGTAAAACCCGAAGACCCCGTGCAGTTCAAGAAGTTGGGCCGGATGATCGGGAACGCCGTGCCTGTCCTGCTGGCGAGGGCTATCGCGCGGTCAATCAAGCGGCACTTGAAGGAATTCGCTTAGTGTCGAATAACAAACAACCACTCGAACTCCTGATCAGCATGAGCGTCCTTGAGGACCTCGGCATCAATCTATACGGCAATGTCCCCGCCGTCCTTGCCGAAGTCGTCGCAAACGCTTGGGACGCGGACGCCAATCTCGTCAACATCGATTATGACGATGAAACTCGACAGTTCACCATTACGGATGACGGAATCGGCATGACCCGAAAAGAAATGCAGAGTTTCTACTTAACGGTCGGACATAAACGCCGTCGTGCGGGTAGAACGAGCAGTCCAGGGGGTCGCAAGCCGATGGGGCGAAAGGGAATCGGCAAGTTATCCCTCTTTTCCATCGCAAATAAAGTTACGGTCGAAACCATCAAAGACGGTGAAAAAACAGCCATTCTGTTGGATGTGGAAAAGATAAAAGAGGAAATCGAAAACGCGCCGGATGGCCGAGCTCGGTATCGGCCGGATGATATCGACGGGAACTGGAACTTCCCGAAAGGAACCCGGATCACCTTGATGGATCTCAACAGAGATCGCGTCCGGTTCGGGAGTGAATTACGGAAACGACTGGCGCGTCGTTTTTTCACGATTGGGCAAGATATGGGGTTCGAAGTTAAAATTTCCAACCAGCCATTAACTATTCAAGACCGAGGTTATTTGGAACTCGTCGAATACCTCTGGACCATTGGAACGGATGGCGAGTGGACGGAAGCAGTCGAAATCTCGAAAAGAGCAAAGCAAACCAAGGAACTCGAACTGGAGTCCGACGAACCAGCAATCAAGGGCTGGATCGGAACAGCCCACCGAAGCCAAGACCTCACTCGGAACGATAACAACGCGAATAACATCGTCCTGATGGTGCGAGAAAAGATGGCTTGTCCGGATCTGTTAGCGAGTCTCGGCGTTCGGGAATTGGCTTCCAAATACATTGTCGGTGAAATTCATGCCGATTTCATGGACGAAGACACCTTAGACGACATTGCGACGAGTGGCCGTCAAGGATTTCTCGAAGAAGACGAACGGTACGAATATCTCGTCAAGGTATTGGGGCGACTCATTCGGAAAGTCATCAATGATCGTGCGCGCTTCAAACGGGAGAAAGCCGAGGAAGAAGCCATCAGGCTCATTCCTGCACTCGAAGATTGGCTGGAAGGGTTGAACCATGACAGGCGGGAGGCCGCAAGAAAGTTGTTCGGCTCCATCAACAATATCTACGAAGACGAGGAAGACAAGAAACGGGAACATTTCAAGCAAGCTATAGTTGCCCACCAGATTTTCGACGCGCGAGGCCGACTGCGTGAACTCGAGGGTTTGGCAACCGACAATGTTGAAACCGTGCTTCGGGCCTTCCAGGAATTCGATCAATACGAAGCAGCGTTGTACTACGACGTAGCCAGAGGACGGGTCGAAGTAATCAGAGCCCTCGAAGAAAGATATCTCCACAAAAATGAAATTGAAGCGCTGATCCGCGATTACCTAGCCAAACATCTCTGGTTGCTCGATCCATCCTGGGATATGGCGACCGAGCCCGTGGAGACTGAAAAAACCGTCAAGAAATATCTGGTTGAAGCTGCCGAGAAACTTCCCCAAAAAGAAAGGGATGCCCGTTTCGACATCGTCTATCGAAAGGGCGCAACGCGGCATATCGTAGTCGAATTGAAACGATATAACCGTAAGGTCACGGTGGGAGAACTGGTCGACCAGATCGTAAAATACTCGAACGCTCTACGAAGTGGACTCACTAAAGTCAATGAGCCATACGATGCACACGAGATTGTATGTTTGGTGGGACCAGAACAGGATTTTCTGCAATCCGCAGAAAGTCGGAAAAGAGCTGACGAGTCTCTTGCCCCAAATAATGGCCGACTGATGACTTATGATGAAATGCTAGATCGAGCTAGAAATTCGTACAAAGACTTCCTGAAAGCCGAGGAAAAGAGGAACACTCTGGTACAGTTACTGGAAAAAATTGCATCTGATGAAGAAGCCGCCGATTGAGGCCGAACCATCACCGGAGCGCAGCGCGCTCATGGCGCGCGTCGGCCAGAAGAACACCAAGCCGGAGTTGATCGTTCGAAAGTTGTTGCACGGCCTCGGCTACCGCTATCGTCTGCACAGAAAAGACCTCCCTGGAACACCCGACATCTGTTTTATCTCACGCCAAAAGGCGATTTTCGTTCACGGCTGTTTCTGGCACAGGCACGAAGGATGCCGCCGCACCACCACCCCGAAAACACGAACCGACTTCTGGGAAGAGAAATTCCGGCAGAACATGGCTCGTGATCGTCGGAAGATAGAAGACCTACGTCAACTCGGCTGGAATGCGCTGGTCGTGTGGGAGTGCGAAACGGAAGACGAGTCCAAACTCGAATCCCGACTCACCGGCTTTTTGTCGCCCGAAGCGGACAAATAACTTGCGCTACTTGTAGCCCCCCTACCCCACCTTCCCCCTCATCCTCTTCTTCTCGGCGCGCTGGCGCTTGTCCTTGAGGCGTTTCTCTTTGGAAAGACGGGTGGGGCGCGTGGGGCGGCGCGGTTTGGGCGGGTCGGCGGCGGCGGCCAGGGCGGCGCGCAGCTTTTCGAGGCAGTCGGCGACGTTCCGGCCCTGGTCGCGGAAGCGGCTGCTCGCGATGACGACTTCTCCCTCCCGCGTCACGCGGCGCGGGTGGCGCGCCCGGAGCCTCGCCTTCACCCCCTCGGGCGCGCTCTTCGAAGCCGCCATGTTCCAGCGCAGCACCGCCTTGGTCGAGACCTTGTTGACGTTCTGCCCGCCGGGGCCGCCCGCGCGCGCGAACTGGAAGTGGATTTCGCGCAGCGGGATTTTGAGCCTCTCGTTCACGATGAGCATGTGAATACTCCCGGGGGGTTGGGTTTTACCGCTCTGAGGATCGCCCTCCACCGACCAGAATTTCGAATCAACTCCCCCCTTGAGGGGGAGTCAAAGAGCTAAGGGCGTAAGCCCGCAAGCGATTCGGTGGGGGGTATAATTCGCAATGGCGATAAAGTGCATTTTACCCCCCACCGCATCAGCCTTCGCAAAAAACGCTCGGCTTCTGTCGGGCTTTCCCCTCGGGAAGCCCGACCCCCTCAAGGGGGGAGTGAAGTTTCCGGCACCCTCACCCTGAGTAGCGGCGAAGCCGCGTATCGAAGGGCGGTCCTGAGCATGTCGAAAGTCAATCGCGCCCAATGCGGAAGGCGATTGCTCTGCACGACGGGAAACGCCTCCCATCCTTCGATACGGCGCTTGCGCGCCTACTCAGGATGAGGTTTATGGCCGCCTGCGCGGCAGGAAGGAGTGCCGCCGCGTAACCCCAATGCCGCCCGCTCCCGACGAGGCTTTTTCAATGGCCCCGTAGGGACAACCCTCCGTGGTTGTCCTTTGTCAGGGTCTCGGACAGGCACAGAGGCCTGTCCCTACGGTCGCCGCTCAGGGCTTTCTGAACAGCCCCCCCCCCGGTCGGTTCCACCCCGCGCGCATTTGCCCGCAGTTGCTCGTCCGGTGAAATCCGCCCAACGCCCAGAATACACCACGGCCCGCGCCGCGTGAAAGGGCCGGGTTTTTCACGCCGGGAAGAGAAGGGATATCCGGCGCGAGACGCCACGCCCGGCGCATCGTTTCAGAATACGGAGAAGGCTATGAGACGTTTCGAATCCCCAGCGTCGCCCAGAGACCTGCCGCATCGCCCGCGCGGAGTCTCTCATCCGGCGCGCTTCGCCGGCCGGCGATTCCCGGAGCTCCGGCCGCAGCGCACGAGCACGCCTCTCAGCGGCCCTCGGGAATTCCTGAAAAATTCGATAAATTCAGATAAAATTGGATAAATTCACGGGGTTTTTCGATACATTCACGCAAATTTACGAGGGGAAATGCGCGCAATTGCGGGGGTGAAGTGCACGGACAAGTCCGATCCCCCCCTCCCGTCAGGAGCAAGGCTATTCTTCGACAAATGGTTGAATAACAGCAGGTTATCCCGGTTACACGACGCCTGTGGCGCGCAGGCGGGCGATTTCCTCCGCGCCATAGCCGACCTCGGCGAGGATCTCTTCGGTGTGCTCGCCCAGCATCGGTGAAGGCCTTGATAAATCAGGCGTTACGCCGCCGAAGGCGACCGGGGAGGCGGGCATGAGGCCCGGCCCCGCAGCGGGGTGGTCGACCTCCACGAAGGCCTCGGGGAAGCGCTCCTTCACCTGCGCCACGTCGTTGATGGCGCTCACCGTAACCCCTTGAGGAACAAGGAGTTCCTCCCACTCGGCGGTCGTATTCCGGGTGAGGATTTCCTCCAGGATCGCGCGCAGGGCGGCGTCGTTCGCCACGCGGTCCTTGTTCTCCCGGAAGCGGGGATCGTCCGCAAGCGCAGGCTTTTCAAGGGCTTCGACGAATACGCGGTAGCGGTTCGTGTTCGATATCGCAACGTACAGGAGGCCGTCCCTGGTGCGGTAGCCCGAGAAAGGAGAGACCACCGGATGGGAAAGTCCTTCCGGTTCAGGCACCTGGCCGGTGAAGGCGTGGCGCGACACCGGATTCTCCATGATGTTGACGGTCGCGCCCATCATCGAGGCGTCGACGCGGGTGCCCTCTCCGGTGCGCTCCCTTCTCCAAAGGGCGGTGAGAATCCCGGAAAGAAGATAAAGGCCGCTCGTCACGTCGACGATCGATACCCCGACGCGCACGGGCTCCCCGCCCACGGGCCCTGTCACGCTGATGAGGCCGCCCGCGGCTTGCAAGAGGCTGTCGAAAGCGGGGCGTCTCGCGTTTTTTCCGGTCTGGCCGAAGCCGGACACCGCGCCGTATACGAGCCCGGGGTTTTCGGCCTTGAGAACCTCCCAGCCGACGCCCAGACGGTCCATCACGCCCGGGAGGAGGTTTTCCACCACGACGTCCGCCTCCCGGCAGAGCTTCTTGAAAACTTCGACGCCTTCGGGGGTTTTGAGATTCAGCGTGATGGAGCGTTTGCCGCGGTTCAAGCTCATGAAGTAGCTGCTCTCGCCGTTCTTGAAAGGACCGATGGCGCGGCTGTCCTCCCCGCCGGGGCGCTCCACCTTGATGACCTCAGCGCCATAGCCCGCCAGATAGAGCGATACGATGGGCCCGGCATTGAACTGGCTGGCGTCGATGACCTTCAGACCCTGGAGGAGTGGCATCGGATGGGAAAATGCTCTCTAGCGGCGTTTTCTGGTGGTTTTGGAGGCCGTTTTCTTCCGGGTGGTGTTTTTCGCCGTTGTTGTCTTCGCAGCAGTTTTCTTCGGTGCCTTCGCCCCGGCCGCCTTGCCTGCGGCGGCTTTGCTGGCTGTGGCGCTCCTGTTCGTCGTATTCGCGGCCTTGGCGGCGCCCGTTTTCTTTTTGGCCGCTGTTTTCCGCGTCGTCGCCGCTTTCTTCTTAACGGCAGGCGCTTTCGCTCTAGCGCCGGCCGCTTTACTCTTCGCCGCCGCCGTTTTCCTGGCTGGCGTTCGCTTTTTCTCCGGCGCCGCTTTTTGGGGGGCTTCTTTTTTCCGCCGCGCCTGTTGTCTCTTCGACCTTTTCCCGCTTTCCGCCCGCGCCGCCTCGGCTGCTCGTTTTTCTTCTTCGGTGGGCGGGAAAACGGGTTTTTTGCGTCCCGTCACCAGGCGAAAGGCATACCCCACCTGCGTTTCACGCCATTCATTCTCTCCGAGGTCCTGCAACACGAGTTCCACCGGAGAACCTGGAACCAGCATGTCCCGATAGCCTTCCCAGTCTATCAAGTGGGAATTTATCTTTATTCCCTCATCCAGGAGTATCACGGCAGAAACATGTTCCAGGTGTCCATCTGCGGAGGAACGCGTAATCGTGGCCGAAAGAAGCTTGCCCTTCCCGCTTAAAAGCACTTCGCTCGTGCTGCGCGGACAAACCGGGTTGTCGCAAGTCGTTTTCGAACCGGTTTTCGGGAAAAAATATTCTTCGCATTCCTTGCAGACAGAGCCGATGAGCTTGGGCTTATGGCGAGAATTCGTGGGAATCGTAAAAACATCGCGCATAAAGGGAATAACAACCTTATTTTTATCCGGAACAAAAATGGAAGGCTGATTCTGGGGCGAGTTCATGTACTACCCTGTTTTTGAAGTTCGGAGAAGCCAAATCAAATTGAACGAAATGTAAACAGCTAGTTAAATCTCATAGGCTTGCCGGGATTTGTGCGCGAACACTAGCAAGGGGTCGGGCGGGTGTCAAGATGAGTTCAAATCGATAAAATCCCTCCATCCGGCACACGAGAATTGACCCATATTCATAACATAATGACTCCTGAGCCAACCTTGATATTGGCGACTTGACCATTCAAAACCTGCAATCTTATAGTCATCCATCGTATTCATATAAGGGATGCGGCATGACTTCTCCTAACGCTCGAAATATTCAATCCAGGCTGTTTCGACTATTGCCCTCGGTGGATGAAATCGTCACCCGTCTCAAAAATGACGGTGCCAATGGCTCATCAGACGCTGCTCTGGCCGATGCCGTCAGAAAAGCGATCGGCGTGAATAGGCAGCTTCTGCTCGATCAAATGAACCAGGAATCCCCGAATGCCGAGGAAAACGCATCGCTGTCCGAGCAAACGCTTCGAGATATCGTTCTAAATGAAGCAAAACAAATCCTTACCTCGAATAAACAACTTGGGTTAAAAAAAGTCATCAACGCCACAGGAATCGTGCTGCACACAAATCTGGGTCGAGCCCCGTTAAGTGAGGCAGCGAGGGCGGCACTAGATGAGGTAGCGCAAGGATATTCAAATCTGGAATTCGATTTGAACCTCGGGCAGAGAGGGAAAAGAGGGTCTGACGTGGAATCTCTTCTTTGCCAACTGACAGGGGCGGAGGCGGCACTGGTCGTCAACAACAATGCCGCAGCCGTGATGTTTGCGATTCATACGATGGCCCATTCCGCTGAAGTGATCGTTTCACGAGGCGAGTTGGTCGAAATAGGCGGTTCTTTCCGGATACCGGATATCATGCGCCAAAGCGGCGCAAAATTAGTAGAAGTAGGGACGACGAACAAAACGAGGATATTCGATTACCGCAACGCCATCACCCAAGATACGGCTTTGCTGCTGAAAGCGCATACCAGTAATTACAGGATTGTCGGCTTCACGGAAGAAGTATCTCGCGATGAACTCTCAGACCTCAGCAGGGATACAAATGTGCCCACGCTGGAAGATCTCGGGAGCGGTTCGCTTCTACAAATTGATGGTCTGCCGCATGAACCCACCGCCATAGAATCAATTCAAGCAGGAATCGATGTGGTAACCTTTTCCGGGGACAAGCTTCTCGGTGGCCCACAGGCAGGCATTGTTGTAGGCAAGGCATTATGGGTAGAGAAAATGAAAAAACACCCGCTCATGCGCATCCTCAGGCTCGATAAGCTGACGCTCGCCGCCTTGGAGGCGACACTCAGGGCATATCTTGATCCTGATGCCGCCCACAACCAGATCCCGACCCTTCAAATGTTGTCCACCAACCGGGAAAAACTAAATAAACAGGCGGAATCCCTGATGAATCTGATGGGGGAACATGCTTGTTCCGTGTTCGGCGCCAAGGTGGAAGAAACTACGGGGATGGTAGGCGGCGGGGCCATGCCCCTGGCGAAACTCGATAGTTATGCCGTGACATTATCTCCCAAAATCTTTTCCGCCAAATCATTGGAAACCAAGTTGCGTAATGCGACTCCACCTGTCGTGGCACGCATTCACGAGGATAAAGTGATACTAGACCTGCGATGCATTAGAGAAGAGGAAATAAATCAGCTCGGCGCTATTCTCAACGAATTCGCAAAGTAATCTTCAGCCTTCTGTGTGCATAATTTTCAACCAATTACGAAAAAGGGGACAATTTTCCGATGCCAACCGTTAATTCCGATGGTGTTGCAATAGATTATGAGGTCATTAACCCCCAGCATACCGATACGCCCGTATTCTTAATCACCGGGCTGGGCGGCATTCGCGGTATATGGGCCAAGCAAATCGACGCCTTTTCTGCTACGAGACCGCTTATCCTTCATGACCATAGGGGAACGGGAAAAAGCGCGAAACCGAGTGGGGTTTATAGCGTCCCCAACATGGCAAAAGATATTATCGCCATCATGAATGACCTTGAAATAGAACAAGCGCATCTCGTCGGTAGTTCAACGGGGGGAGCCATTATTCAAGTCATGTGTATCGACTATCCCGAGCGTGTCAAAAGCGGCTCTATCGTAAGTTCCTGGCCCAAGAGCGACGCATATTTCACCCGCCAGTTCAGCGTGCGCAAAGAAGTCCTGCTCGAGATGGGATGGGAACCTTACACGAGATTCTCGACATTCACCTTGCATAGCCCGAAGTTTTTCACCGACAATTTTCAGGAAATCCAATTGCAGGAAAACCAATCGATCGCAAACGCGCCTCCCGCCGAGATTATGGCCGAGAGAATCGACTGCATTATTGCACATGACCAGTTGGACCGCCTGGGTCAAATCACAGGTCCGGTGCTGGTGGCCGTTGCAAGAGACGACGTCGTCACTCCGCCGTATTATTCTCATCAGTTGAGTGAAGCCATTCCTGGAGCTGAACTGAAAATTTTTGATGAAGGGGGGCATTTCGTATATATCGAGAAACCGGTCGAATTCAATGAGTCCATCCTGGAATTTATCCACCGCCATGACTGATCGATATTTTCATAACTCGCCTATCAACCACGAAGGCGAAACCACTTTATGAAACACGTTGTCATCGGAACCGCCGGCCACATCGATCACGGCAAAACCTCTCTCGTCAAAGCACTGACCGGTACAGACACCGACCGCCTCAAAGAGGAAAAAGAGCGCGGCATCACCATCGAGCTCGGGTTCGCCGAGTTGACTCTCGATAACGTCCACGCAGGCATTGTAGACGTTCCGGGCCATGAGCGATTCGTAAAAAACATGCTGGCGGGAGTCGGCGGCATCGATTTGGTCATGCTGATCGTTGCTGCCGATGAAGGCATCATGCCGCAAACGAGGGAACATTTGTCCATTTGTCGACTTCTCGGTGTTAAAACCGGACTCATCGTGCTCACCAAAACGGATCTGGTCGAACCGGAATGGGTCGAACTTGTGACGGACGATATACGGGACTTCGTAAAAGATACATTCCTGGAAGAAAAACCCATCGTGCCGGTTTCGGCTCACACCGGGGAAGGTCTGGAAAATCTCAAAAAAACTGTAAGCGAAATCGCTAATCAAACGCCCGCAAAAAACGAAACGGGTATCTTTCGAATTCCGATTGACCGCGTCTTCACGATGCGGGGCTTCGGTGTCGTGATTACGGGAACCTTGTTCAGCGGGAGTGTGGCTGTTGGCGAGCAGGTTGAAGTTTACCCCAAGGCTCTTCAGGCGCGCGTTCGTGGCTTGCAAGTTCATGGGGAGCCCGTGGATAAATCGACCGCCGGCCTCAGAACCGCCGTGAACCTCCAGGGGCTCGAACGCACCGAAGTGTTCAGAGGAGACATCATCGGTCATCGAGATGAACTGAAGTCAACGTATATGCTCGACGTTCACCTGGAGCATCTGGCCGACGCGCCCCGCCCATTGAAAACCCGGAACCGCATTCGGTTCCATGCAGGGACCGCTGAAATCATGGGCAGGATATCTCTCATCGGACGAGATGTACTCGAACCGGGAGATAGCACTTTTGCTCAAATACGACTCGAAGAACCTATCGTCGTCCTGCCCAGAGACCGATTCGTCATCAGGAGTTATTCGCCAATCATCACAATAGGTGGTGGGGAAATCCTGGATATCATGCCTCGCAAGCATAGACGATTACGAAGTTCATCCATCGACCACCTGAAATCACTTTATCAAGGGGATGAGACGGAAAGACTGCTCATATTGCTTCGGGACTCACGGTTGAACGGGGTTGAACTCGAAGACATCACAGGCCGTCTCACACTAAAGCCGAGTGATATAAAAAAAACCATTCAAGAATTATCAGCCCATGGAGAAGTGCAAATTATCGACCCAGCCAATTTCTTCTCCATGACCAGAGCGCATTTCAAAACAGCCCAAAATAATATTCTTTCTTTTTTGAGTGACTATCATGCTGAGAACCCTCTTCGCACAGGGGCGCCCAGGGAAGAAGTTCGCGGCAAGGCGGGCGACATGAATGAAAAAATCTTCGCTGCTGCACTCAAGCATTTAAGCGAATCAAACAACATCGTCGAAAATGGAGCCATCCTAAGACTCGCTTCCCATTCAGTGGAAATTGACGAAGCGCTCGGAGAAGTGAAAACGAAACTGGAGTCGGTTTTCAAAAATGCCCACTTTCAACCGCCATCCGTCGAAGATGCATTCTCACAATGTGGCGGCAAAGGCAATACAAATCAAAATGCTCTGCAAATCCTCATCGATGAAGGTGCTTTATTGCGCCTGAAGGACAACATTATCTATCATCAACGCGCATTGAGCGAAGCAGAAAACCATCTAAGAGAGCATCTGTCACACAACAACGAAATTACGGCGGCGGAATTTCGAGATCTGTTGGGCATTACAAGAAAACACGCCATACCTCTGCTTGAATATTTTGATACCGCACGAATTACGCTAAGGGTGGGAGATAAAAGAGTGCTTCGGCCAGACGCTAGATAAGATCCCTTTATAAGGAATGAAAAATGCCTCTCGATAAGAACAAAATCCAACAGTTGCGGGCGGATGTCCCGGCCCTGAAGAATCAGATTTACGTGAATTGGGGTGGCGGGGGACCATCGTCAAAATCAATTCTTCGTGAAATGGACAAATTCACGAAACGCGATTTGGAACTCGGCTCGTTTCACCCGAAAATCAGGAATGAAACCACCAAGGCCTTAACACGTACCCGAGAGAGTTGCGCGAGACTCATCGGCGCAGAAACCTCGGAAATAGCGTTGACCAACAATACAACGGTCGGAATCAACATCGCGGCTGCCGGGTTGGTATGGAATGCAGGAGACGAGGTAATCGTCTCGGATTTGGAGCATCCTGGCGGCTACCTGCCCTGGTTGGTCTGGCGGAAGAGATATCCCATCAAGGTGAAACTATTCAAAACCGGTCAAAATGATGAGCAGCTCCTCCGAAACCTGGAAAAGGCTATCACGCCAAAAACAAGAGTGGTTTGCGTGAGCCATATTTCGTGGCTGAATGGCAGGAGACTTCCTCTTGAAGCAATCGGCCAAATATGCGTCTCCGCAGGCGCCCTCCTCATCGTAGATGGCGCCCAGTCCATAGGACATATACCAGTCAAAATCAAAGACACCGGTGTAGATGTCTACACCATATCAGGCCAGAAATGGCTGATGGGTCCGGATGGCACGGGCGCCGTGTATATCAGGCGTGGCGCAGGCAAAAAGATTCAGCTCTCATCCGCAAGCTTTCGTTCAGCTCAAAAAAAGAGATTAAAAACCCTGTCGTTTACCCCTGAGCCGAGTGCGATGCGCTATGAAGTCGGCACTCTCAATACAACTGGTTTTCTGGGATTCCGGGCTGCGGTCGAACACTTCAAGAGAACAGGACCCGTATCCATCGAAAAAAGAATTCTGGCACTCGCGAATCGCCTGATGTCGCAAATCCGCGGGCTCAAGAATGTTGAAGTCATTACGCCTGAAGGTGAGGCTCAATCTGGTCTGGTTTCTTTCCGGATCAGGAACGTCGAATCTCAAAACGTGGTGGACAGGCTCTACAGGAAACACCAGATCATCCTCCGGACAGTGGTCACGGAGCCTCCCGCCGTGAGGGTTTCCATTCATTATTTGAACACGGAAGACGAAATGGACTCGATTGCAAATGCGATAGACGCAATCGCGGCAGGCAGGAAAAAAGGATAACCGTTCAATAACCAAACACAAAAAAGCGGCGGCCATATGACCGCCGCTTTTTTCGCGTTTGGTGCGTGATTATTTTTTCAGCGTTACGTTCACCGCCGTGGCAGCGCCGCCCTTCACCGACACTTTCATGGATTTCTTGCCCAGAACCTCGTGCCAAATCTCGAGGGTATAGGAACCTGCGGGAACATCTTTTATCTCGAATTTCCCCCCGTCGCCCGTGACGCCGACATAGGGATTATCCGCAACGACGATATAGCCCTTCATCCAGTCATGAACGTCACAGGTCACTTTCAGGATGCCGGGCTTCTTGAAGTAGCGGGTCGACATTCTCAGTTTTTTCTTGAACTTGGGCTGCGCGATGTTGGCTACCGGGTTGCCCGTTTTTCCAGGATGGGTGTGGACGTTGTGGAGAATTTTGTCGCTGTTCTTCATCAACAGCTTCGTCTTTTGCTTCATCACCACGACTCGAGGCAGGTAGACACACCCTTTTTGGTCCATAGTCGCTTTTTTCTGGCTCTTCGACCACTTCTTGCCGGATTTCACACCCTTCAGGGACACGACGGCCCGTACCACGCCGCCGTCTTTCACGACCAGACTCTCATCCTTGATCGGTTTTTTTGCGCAAACTTTTTTGTCTTTATTCACGGATAATGTTTTCAGTTTCGGGGCCGCGCCGTCGAACTTGATAGCTCCGGTAATCGAACCGCCGCCGCTCACTTTTCCTTCCTTGTAAGCGTCCGCGGAGCCGGCCAATGCGATGCTCAACAGCACCGCAAACATCCAGCAAAATTGAAAGCGTTTGGGAATCATGCCTACTCCTCTCAAAGAATTTTTCAGATTGGCAGCTATTGGTTTCAAAAAGCGTGCGCGCAATCATTCGCTCACGATATCGGTGACTTCAGATGCAGAACCTCTAAAATTGACTTCTAATCAAAACGGAACAGCCAGAAATTCAAACCTGCTCCATTCAAGTAATGCACCTTTCACTTTAAGTCAACCCTCTGGGTGGTCGGCCTGTCAATTCCCCTGGATTCATTGCGCCACCGGGCCGAATCCTGTTATGAAAGAGAGCATAAGTCCTGCCGTCAAAGAAAGCCGACCGAGGCAGATTTCCAAACATTTTCAGTGAGATGCAGGCGATGAGAAAATTCCGCTACCCGGCAATCAGCCTCCTGTTCTTCTTTCTCATCTTTACACCTTTCGCACCTCGTAACACTCCTGCGCACCACACCAGTTCCATATCGTATATCTTCCAGGAGGTCGGCAAGAAGAAAATTGAGAACATGGAGATAGAGCTGAACGCCATGCCTCCAAGGTTGATCAAACAAGAAAACACGCCCAAATCTATGGAACACGCACATCGGCTGCTATCTCGTTTCACGCATCGTTTCGAGATGAGAATAAAGGATACGAAAGACAGGAATCCCCTGTCGAAAAAACTGGAGGTGCAACTGAAATTCACCCAGAACGAATGGGAAAAAACCTTCACGCTCAAAAGGTTCCGGAAAGATAAACAAAAAATTTATGGCGCAAACGTCCAACTGGGCGAAAAGGGCCCGTATGCCATCACGGCCGTCATATCCGGTCTTGCGCCTCATCCCGTACGGACGCGTTTTTCTTTCGATTTCGACCCCGAATCGGTCAAGGACGTGATGAAAGATCTCGAAAAAATCCTGGCGAACCTGGGCCGGGAAACGCTCACTTTAGGTCTAAATGGCAAGTTCATCCCCCGGCAAAAGGAACGCCAAATCAAGCAATTATCGGAAAAGTTCAAATTTTTCGTTCCCTGGATATCGAACCTCAGAGAGGGCGAGGCGCAAGAGCTGTATGATGACCTGACCCGGAAACTGCTCGACTTGGCTGAAACTATCGAGATAAACGCCCGAAAACCCGATTACGACCGCCTCGCCGGAAATCTCGCCGCCGCAAGAACGCTGTGCTCGGAATGCCACCGGATCTTCCAGGAAGCGGATTCCACCGGCAAACCCGTCAGGCTGCCCGCTCCATCACCGGCCCGATAGCCGGAACGACGCCAAAAGCCGCGATGTTTGCAACACGGCGGACTCTGGGGTATCTCTTTGCAAAAGCGGCGCTTGGCCGATACACGTCATCCTGCGGGAGCAAACTGTGAATCCGAACCTGAAAGACGCCAAAATGCCCGAAACGCTCGATGGCTGGGCCATTCTGCACCATGTTTTCCGGGTGAACTGGCCCGCCTGGAACCGCCTGGAGAACGCCCGGCAGCACCGCATCCTGGATGAAGCGACGGAATACTTCGCTTCTGTCGCCCAGCCCGAATCCGGCGAGAGCGCCCTTTTCAGCCTGCTGGGCCACAAGGGAGATTTGCTGTTT
Source organism: bacterium (assembly GCA_965219955.1). Taxonomy (GTDB): domain Bacteria; phylum UBA8248; class UBA8248; order UBA8248; family UBA8248; genus Bin107. The sequence continues at coordinate 4,187,729 of OZ244799.1, read as the reverse complement.
CTTCATTTCAGGCCCACGCTCGATGCGCTGAATGAGGTCGAACTGGGGCTGCGGCGGCTGGCGCTGGCGGAATACATGGACGAGACCACCTCCTACCTCTCATTCCTGGAACTCGGCCTCTACGAAATGACCGTGAAGCTCCACGGCCAGTTCGTGGATGAGGGTCTGGAACCCGGAAGCGACGACTGGAAGTCCAAATGGTCCGCAGAGATGGACAACCAGCGAGAGCGCATGAAAGAGCGCCTCTACATGGATATCCCAAAGACGAGATATCTGTGTTTCTACCCGATGAACAAGCGCCGGGGTGAGGAGAAGAACTGGTACGGCCTCCCCATCGAAGAACGCCAGCAAATGATGCGCGAGCACGGCTTCGTCGGCAGGCGCTACGCCGGCCGCGTCCAGCAGATCATCACGGGCAGCATCGGCTTCGACGACTGGGAATGGGGGGTGTATCTATTCTCGGAAGATCCGCTCGTCTTCAAGCGCCTCGTCTACGAGATGCGCTTCGATGAGGCCAGCGTCTGGTACGGCGAGTTCGGCCCCTTCTACGCCGGTCTGCGCGTCATGCCGCACCATTTGAAGAGCATATTCCGCGGGCAAATCCCTTCCCTCGAAGCGCCCTAAGTCGAGCGATTTCAAGGATTAAGGCCCGTCATGGCGAACGTGCTCATCATAGGTTGCGGCTATGTCGGTGCAGCGCTCGGGACGAAGCTCGCCGCCGAGGGCCATCTCGTCCGGGGGATGCGCCGGAATCCCGATAACCTGCCCGGATCCATCAAACCGCTGAGCGCGGACGTTCACGACAAGGACCTGGGCGATCTCCTCCCCGAGGGCCTCGATTTCATCTTCTACACCCTCTCCTCGGGCGGTGGCGGCGAGGCCGGCTACCGGGCGGCGTATGCCGACGGCCCGAAAAACCTCCTTAAAGCCATTGATAAGAAAGGAGAAAAACCCGGGCGCATCTTCTTCACATCGAGCACGGCCGTCTACGCGCAGACAGACGGCGGCCGGGTGGACGAGGAATCCCCCACGCTGCCGACCCATTACGCGGGCCGCATCCTGCTCGAAGGCGAGCGCGCATTGCTGGAGAGCGGCCATCCCGCCACAATCCTGAGACTTTCAGGCATTTACGGCCCCGGCCGCACGCGCCTGATAGACGCCGTCCGCGCGGGCAAGGCCGAAGTCCCTGAGGGGCCGCCCCGCTTTACGAACCGCATCCACCGCGATGACTGCGCGGGCGTACTCGCCCACCTCATGAAGATGGACGCGCCCGATGCGATATACGTCGGCGTCGACGATGAGCCCGCGGATCGCCGCAAGGTATTGAATTGGCTGGCGGAGCGGCTGGGCGTCCCGCAACCGCGTGTAGCCGCGGGCGGCGAAGCCCCCTCCGCGCGCGTGGCGGCGAACAAGCGATGCTCGAACGCCAGGCTCAAGGTGACAGGCTATCGCTTTCTCTATCCGTCCTATCGGGAGGGTTACGCCGAGATGATCGCAGATATGGAAACCACGTAATCAGCAAACAAATCAACTGTTTAGCAGGGCTCTCAAATCCTTCCTCAACTTCTCGAGAGATTCCGCGTCGTTGCTGTGGTAATAGCCCCGGATGGTGAAATTCCTGTCGATGAGCACGAAACGCGAGCTGTGGGAAATCAGGATTCCCGGCGTCTTTTCCCCCTCCTGATGCCCCGGGTGATGCGCGTGCGCGGCGGGCAGGAGAAGCCGGAAGGCCCGCCCGGCGACCGAACCGGGGGGGAGCGCGGCTTGTTTCGTCGCATAGCTCAGGCGAAAGCCCTTGAGCGCCAAGTCCTTGATTTCTTTTTCCTTGCCCGTGAGAAAAAACCACCGCGCCCTGTCCGCGCCGAACTTTTGCGCATAGGCCGCGAGGCGTTCTTTCTTGTCGTGCGCGGGGTCGGTGGTGATGGAGATCTGCCGGAAGTCCTCTGAGCCCGAAAACGCTCGCTGAAGGCGGCGCATCTCGGAAGTCTGGAGGGGGCAGGTATCCTCACACCGCGTGTAGATGAAGTCCGCCACCCAGACTTTGCCGCGCAGGCGATCTCTCGCAAACGCCCGGCCCGAAGCGTCAACCAGTGCAAAATCAGGCAGTTGCGAATAGACGGGCAGGCTCTCGAAAAGGCTTCTCTCAAGCCAGCGCCACGCGGGCGCGCCCGCCAGGCCGACGAGAACGCCCAGGGTCAATACGAAAATCATGCGCCGCGCCATGTCCGCCTCTCCCAGGAAAACCCCAGTGAAATCAGGCCCTTCCGCCCGCCTGCATTCTTACAATACCTGTGCGCCCATGAAAAGCGCGCCGGGAGAATTTCACCCCCGCATTTGCCCGCATTTGCCGTCATCGCGGAACTCGCAGACCATGGCAGAATTCCCCTGCGCCCCGATTCCGCGGCGTCATTCCTCAAGAAAATAATTCCCGGAAATACCCCGTCAATTTATCGAAAAACCCCGTGAATTTATCTGATTTTATCGAAATTTACGGAAATTCATTTTTCTCCAGACAAACCGGCCGGCTCCGTTATCATACGCGCTCTCTCTCTTCATCCCATCATTGCAATTGCGGGGAAATGCGACTGAAGAGGGGCTGTTGAAAAAGCCCTGATTTCATGATTCGGCGAACGAAACCGACCGGGAAGGGAGAAGACTTCACTCCCCCCTTGAGGGGGTTGTTGAAAAAGGTCTCATTTCGTGATTCGGCGTATGGAGCCGACCGGGGAGGCAGGGGTAGGGACAGGCCTCCGTGCCTGTCCGAGACCCTCGCGCCCTTCTTGTATCGGGGTGAATACGACCGACGGGCGGCCACGGAGGGCCGCCCCTACGGCCTCCATTCGAGGGGATGCGCACGGACTTTATCAACAGCCCCTTGAGGGGGCTGTTGATAAACCTCATCGGGGAGGAAGAGATGCCTGCGCCTCCGCCCTGTTTCGGGTTTTGGCCGTCATTCCGGCAATCAATGCCGACCGGAGAGGGAGGGATTGCCCGGAATCCATTTTCGCCTTTGCCTTTTCGCCTCTTCGTTCGGACGTCTTTACGCCCGGGCGGGGAGGATCGGAATCGAACACGAAAACGAAAGGCGAATTCTCTGGATTCCGCATCCGGACGCCGCGCGACAACAAGGTCGTGGCCACCCCGCCCGGTGAAAAGTCAAAATGGATTCCGGCTTTCGCCGGAATGACGGTGGTAGTTTCATCGGACAGGCACGGAGGCCTGAGACAGGCGCAGGGGCCTGTCTCTGCTACGGCGAACGATTTCGGAGGTCGGACAGGGGCTTTTCAACAACCCCGAAGAGGGGGGGTAGTGCGACTTCCGGCTTCGAGCGAGGAGGCCGGATCGGGCGGGCGGAGGCCCCGGCCCCTACGGGAGCGCCGCGTGGAGGATGTCCGAGTAGGTCGCCGTCTTCCCGTCGAATGTCGCGACGATCCGGCCCAGGCGCATCACGTGGAGGACATCCGAGAAGCCGATGAGATCTTCAAACTCGGAACTCGCGACCAGCGCGCCCATTCCTTCGTTGCGAACGAGTTGGCCGATGTGATGGCGGATCTCGGACTTCGCGCCGATGTCGATCCCCTGCGTGGGTTCTTCGAGCAGAAGAAACTTCGGCTCTCCCTGAAGGGATCGGGCAATCGCCAGTTTCTGCTGGTTGCCGCCGCTCAGGTTTCCGGCCATGGTGTTGAGCCCGGCTCCCCTGATATCGAATACCTCAGCGAATTTCCGGCTCTTCTCGCGCTCGGCCCGCCGAAGCCGGAAGCCGTTCCGTCCAAGCGATCCTGTAATGGGCAAGGCGATGTTCTCCCGAACCGTGAGCGACGGGACGATACCCGCCTGCCGCCGGTCGGCCGGGACCAGCGCGATCCCGAACCTGTACGCTTTCGTGGTCGAGCCGGGCGGAATGGAGACCCCGTCCAGCTCGACGGAGCCGGCGTCGTACTTCATGCGGCCCGCAATTGCGGCGAGCAGCGGGCCAAACCCCGCGCCTTGCGCGCCGGCGATTCCCACGATTTGCCCCGCCGCTACTTCGAGCGAGACGTCCGAAAAGCTTCGACCGAAGCCAAGTTCCTTTACCGCAAGCCTGCCTCCTTTCGCCGCGTCCCGGGGGGCGTCCTGAGACGGCGTCCCTTGCCTGCCGTCGCTCGCGGACTTGGTCATCAGCTCGATCATTTGTTGCCGGTCGATCTCGTCGCGTCGAAACGTGCCGACGCTGAGGCCGTCACGGAGGATCGTGATGCGGTCGGCTATCTGGAGAACCTCGCCGATCCGGTGGCTGACGTATACGATGGCCGTACCCGCCTCGCTCCGAATCCTGGTCAGGGTGGCCAGAAGCGCCTCGGCATCCACTGTGGAGAGCACCGCCGTCGGCTCGTCGCAAAGGACCACGTTCACCGGAGGCAGGAGCGCGTGAGCGATCTGGATGAATCGAGCCTCCGGTGTGCTTAAATCCTCCCCCAGGACCTGGGGATCCACGTGGGCGCCGATCAGGCGGAGCACTTCCGTCGTCATCGCCCGCTCGCGGCGCGACAGCCTGTTCCGGTCGACCAGCGCCCCCTCGAGGCCCAGCATGATGTTGCGGCCGGTAATCAGTTGTCCGCACAACTCGACGTCCTGCGGCATTATCTTGATGCCGTACCGCTTCCTGGCCTCACGCGGCGAGCGCAGCCGCACCTCGTCCCCGTTAATGCGGATCAGCCCGGAGTCCATCGGGAAAGCGCCCACCATCAGCTTCAAAAGTGTGGACTTCCCCGACCCGTTCTCCCCGACCAGCGCGTGTATCTCGCCGTGGTCGACATCAAAGCTGACGCGATCCAGGGCCTTTACGCCGGGGAACGTTTTGGTGACGTTCTCCATCCTGACGGCGGGAACGCGGCGTTCTTCGACCGGGGAATTCAGCAATTCCGTCCTCTCTGACCACCAGGCTCGTGAGCGAAGCGCTGCCTGCCGGTCATTTCTGAGCCGAGACCTCGAACCCTTTCTGGATAAGCTCCAGCGTCACCGCGGTCTTGTTGGGCGGCATGTCTTTGGCGGTGTACCGCGTCAGCGGGATGCAAACCAGGGCGGGCACGTTTTGATCGCCATTGAGGATCGCCACGGCGTGACCGACCCCCTGATACCCCATCGGGGTCGGCGTGATGCCTATGATCGTCGAGTATTGGCCCTCTTTCAAATCCTGGATGGAAGCGGGGTCCAGACCGTTCGTGACGAAAGCCACGTTCTTGTACCGCGCCGGCAGCGAGTCGGGATCGAGCAGCAGGTTGAAGACCGAATACACCCATTTGATATCGGGATGGGCCTGAACCGCGTTCTCGAACGATTTCAGCCCCTGGGCGGGATCGACGTTCTGCGTCGCCGAGACGGCGATCTTGACGCCCGGGTACTTTTCTTTCACCCGATCCGCGAAGCCGGCTGCCCGTTTGGCCGACCAGGTGGCGTTGGCCGGCCCGGCGATCACGATGCCCTTCCCGGCATTCGGGCCGGTCTCTTTCACCAGGAGGTCAGCCGAATCACGCCCCATCTGGTAGTCGTCCTGCATTACCATGTAGGCGTCCGGCGAGCTGGACTCGGTGGCCACGATCACGACCGGAATTTTCTCGCGGAGGAAAAGGTTGGTGATTGCGACGCCGCCCTGGATGTCGGTCGGGATGACCGCAACCGCGTCCACGCCTTTCAGCAGGAGACGCTCGGCCTGTTTGAGCTGCTGCTCGGGCGACGCGTATCCGGTACCGGCGGAAACGAACTCGAGTTTCACGCCCGCCTCTTTGGCAGCCTTGAACGCGCCGCTCGAACCAGCCTGGTAATAGTGTCCCGCCAGCGTGGGCTCCATGAAGCCGATTGTGTATCTGCGCTTCGCCTTCGGCGCGCGGTACGCCGCGGCTTCATCCGGGGTGGGAGAAACCGTGCAGGGAAGATTCGAATGCAACTTCTTCGCCGTCGAAAGCGCCTGATACTTCGCATAGGCCGCATCTTTGGGACTGATTTTGATTTTCTGGGCGCTGACCTCGCTCCCTCCCCAGAACATAAGCGCAAACGTGACGAGACTCAGCATGGCAATCATGGATTTGATACGCATGGTGTTCTCCTTTGGCAGTGAAAACGAAATGTTGCGTCAAGAACCGCTTAACCGCGCACCGTTGCCGCGAAGCAGTGATTTGGCCCACTGGAAGATCGCCCATTCACCTATCCGTCCCCGTTGGTTGAAGGCGACCGCTACGACCAGCACGACGCCGGTAACCATCTGGCGCGCGAACTCCGAAACACCGACGATCTCGAGACCGCTGGTGAGTACAGTCAGGATCCCCACCCCCATTGCAGCGCCGAGCAGCCGGCCGACCCCGCCGCCGATCGCGGCGCCCCCGATGACCGCCGCGGCGATGGATTCAAGCTCCAGCCCGGCCCCGAGGCTTGCCTGTCCGAGCGTGACCCTGGAGGCGAGCATGACCCCGGCGACGGCCGCGAAAAGACCGCACATCGCATAGGCGAGAACCTCGTAGCGGGCGACCGAAATTCCCGACAGCCGCGCCGTCTCGCGTCCGCCCCCGATCGCATAGATGTAGAGACCCGCCCTGACGCGGTTGAGGAGCAGGTACGCAATGAACACGACAACCAGTCCAATGCCCATTGTCCCCGGCAGCGGCCCCCACTCGTCCGCGCCGAACGCGCTCACACCCCGGTCGGTGATCGGAACCGAAGCGCCGCTGCTCAGTTCGTTCGACAACCCGGTCAGGAACGTCAGCATCGCCAGGGTGGCCACGAAGGGGTTGACCCCCAGGTACGCGATAACGAAACCGTTGACGGATCCGACGAGGGCCCCAAGCGCCAAAGCCGCCGTGACGGCCCCGTACAACCCGAAATCGTCAACGAGCAGCGCGAGCGCCGTGGAGGCGAATCCCGCGGTCGCGCCGACCGAGATGTCGAAACCGCCTACGACGAGCACCAGCATCTGCCCGACGCTGGCGACCAGCAGCACCCCCGCCTGTCTGGCGAGATTCTCGATGGTCCTGACGGAAATGAAGATGTCGGGTTCTATGGCCGAAAACCCGAGGTAGAGGAAGACGAGGACGAACAGCAACTGCACCTCGAGGCGCAGCAGACCGCGCGTTCGCTCCAAAGCGCCGCCGGTCCTGGTCGTTTCCTGTGGGGAACCGTTCCCGGAGTGGTCGCCTGCGACAGGACCGCTTGATGTTTCGCTCTGGTCAGTCACCAGGGTCTCAGCCCCCCGAACCTCGATTAGTTGGTCGTATAGCCGGAGTCTACCAGTAGATGGTGTCCATGAATCATCCGAGCGTCGTCCGAGGCCAGGAAGACGGCTGCTCTGCCGATGTCCAGGGGATCGGGCAGGGCGCCGGCGGGCACCCTCGGCATGTAAGCCGCTTTGAAATCGGGGTCGTCGAACAGCGGCCTTACCATGTCCGTCATCGTGGCGCAGGGGCCGATCAGGTTGACGTTGATTCCGTGTGGCCCCCACTCGATCGCGAGAGCCTTGGAAAGCAGCAGCACGCCGCCTTTTGTCGAACAATAGACCGAGAAATTGGGCATCCCGACGACGGCGAAAATAGAACCGAGGTTGATGATGCGCCCGCCGCTCTCCCGATCGATCCACCGCTTGCCGGCCTCCTGGCAGCAGAAGAACAGCGCCTTCATGTTGGTGTCGGCCACCTCGTCATACTGCTCCTCGGTGACGTCGAGCGCAGGACGATCCCCCTGTACGCCCGCACTGTTGACGAGGATCGTCGACTCGCCGAGCGCCTCCTCGGCTTTGTCGAAAACTCCTGGAATCGAGGAGACTTCACGGAGTTCCGCCGCGATCGCGACGGCCTTTCCGCCGCGCTGCTCGATGCCGTCAACCGTTTCGGTGAGGGCGCTTTCGTCTCGCCCGACCACGGCCACGTCGGCGCCCTCGTTCGCGAATTCCCATGCAATCGCCTGTCCAAGCCCCCTTGATCCGCCGGTCACGATTGCGACGCGGCCCGCCAGCTTTCCGTTGCTCATGATCTCTCCCTCTTGTTTCCGGTTTGCGTCATTCCACGACCAGCGACACCATCTCCGGCGGGTCAACCCGCAACAACCCTTCGTCGGAAAGCCTCAGGTCGCCGATTTCGCCGCAGGCGAAGCTGAACTCGAGCTGCGAGAACGGGCTCGCGAGATCGCACCCGAGTTCGCGTATGGCTTCGAACGCCTTATCGAACTTCGCCGTGACCGCCTCCGTCGGTTCTTCGGACAAGAGCCCGAGAAGGGGCAACTCCACCAATGCGAGGATCTCGCCATCGGCAACGACGATCTTCCCGCCGCCGATCTCGGCGAGCTTGTTCATGGCGAACGCCATATCGGACGTGTCCGCGCCGACCGCAACCAGATTCTCGCAGACGGCGTTGACGGTCGACGCAATCGCCCCGCGCTTGAGACCGAAGCCGCGCACGAAACCGTTGCCGATGCGCCCCCCTCCCTTGCCGAACCGATCGGCCATCGTCAGCGGCAGGACGTCGTTAGCAAGATCCGGCTGTATCACGCCGTCATTGACCGCGAGGACAGCCCTTCCGTCGTCGGTGACGAGGCTGCCGTCCGTCACGCCGATCACCCGAACGGTCACCGGGCCCTCGGCATCGGTCCGTGGTTCGAGATAACCGGCGGTGATCTCACGCTCGATCTTCACGGTTCCACGGAAGTTTCTTGGATACTCGATGGGGGCCAGGTCCGCCAGGAACTCGCCGTCCCGGACGATGGTCTCCCCACCGACGAATACGCGGGCGATATCGAATGCGACCAGGTCGTCGACGAGCAGGATGTCGGCGTAGCGGCCCGGAGCAACCGCCCCCATATCCCTCTGCAGGTAGAAGGCCTCGGCGACATTGATGGTCGCCATCTGGACCGCGATGACGGGCGGCACCCCGTTTCGAACGGCCACGCGGATATTATCGTCGACCCCGCCCTCGCGCAGCAGTTTCTCCGGCGACGCGAGATCGGCGCACATGGCGAGCGCTCTCGGGTCGATCTTGTGCTCAAGATACGCCTTGACGAGTTCGGGCACGTCAATCGCGCCCGACCCGAGCCGCATGAGCAGGCGAAAGCCGGCCCGGGTCTTGTCGACCGCCTCGTCGGTCGCGATGGACTCGTGGTCGGTGCTGGTTCCGACCGCGGCGTATGCCTGCATCTGGCGCCAGCTCGCGCCGGCGGCATGCCCCGTAATCGTTTTTCGCTGCTCCAGGCAGCGGTCGAAGAGGTCCAGATAATCGTCCCACTTCTCGCAGACCGGCAGGAACGGCGGCTCCTCCAGGCCCACGCAGTTTTCCCAGTCGAGCATCTCGTTCATCTCTTCGACGCTGACGCCCGGGGTGGGCTCGAGGCCGAGTTCACGGTTCTGCAGGTGCGCGAGCGTGGGGACCAGGAATATGAGCCTGAGCGGGGTGGCCTCGAGCGCATCCTTGAAAAACCGGATCGCCTCCCGGCCGCCGACGATCCCCTGGCCGTAGAAGCCGTCTGCGTAGGCGGTGACGCCATGGCGCAGCATTCCCTCGACGAACTCGTTCACGCCCAGGTAGGAGTGATACATGTGGAGGTGGCCGTCGATCAGGCCGGGTGTCACGTAGCGGTTCTCCGCGTCGATGACTTCCGTGTTCTCACCGATCGCGTAATCGATGTCGCCGACCGCCGCTATCCGGTCGCCCTTGACAGCGACCCCGGCGCTGTAGATTTCACGGGTATGTACATTGACGAGACGGCCGTTCGTTATCGCGAGGTCGGCCGGTTCATTGCCAAGGGCAACATCGATCAGGGCTCGGCGTGAGGACATGGCTCCAATCTCCTCTGTAGATTGGGCATTCCCGCTGGCGTGAGTTGCCGGCCCCCGGCATGAACCGCAAGACCCACAACATCGTATGAACAGCACAGGATAGGAGAATTATACATGACTTCGAAATCAGGCACAAACTTCTCGACGACCGCTCCCTCGAGCACATCCGGCGCGGCTTTCATCGCCAATGGCAACGACCCGTTATATAGTTCGACATCACGCATCACCGCGCGCCGGGAGCGCCCGGTGCGCTGAATCCATGCATTGACGAGAGCGGGGAACATCCATGAAGGCCGATACCAGAACGGAGCCGCTCGTCCGCGACGCCGCAGAAGCCGACCTGCCCGCGATCCGGGAGATATACGCCCACCACGTGCTGCGCGGGCTGGCCTCGTTCGAGGAGGAGCCGCCCGATTCAGAAGAGATGCGCCGACGCTTCCGCGCCGTAAAAGAGAAAGGCCTCCCCTGGTTCGTGGCCGAGGTCGAAGGCGCCGTCTGCGGCTACGCCTATGCGGCGCCCTACCACCACAGGCCGGCCTACCGCTTCGCCGTCGAAAATTCCGTCTACGTCGATCATCGCGTCATGCGCCGGGGGCTGGGTGCTGCGCTGCTCGACAGGCTGATCGACTCCTGCACGCAAAAGGGCTTGCGCCGGATGGTCGCGGTCATCGGCGACAGCGCGAATGCGGCCTCCATCAGGCTGCACGAGCGCGCCGGCTTCAGGCTCGTCGGCGTATTGCCGTCGATCGGCTTCAAGCACGGCAGGTGGCTCGACTGCGTGCTCATGCAGCGCGCCCTGGGCGCGGGCGACGAAACCCCGCCTGCCTGAATCGTGCGCGAGGGGATTAAGCGGCTATGATTCAATCGCTCTGATGATGAGCCGACTGCTCTCTCATCTTTCTACGCCGCACATGGTTAAGACATTACAAGGCAATCTTGCCTTTCGGACGTATGCGCACTTATAGTGCGGCGCAGGAATCCATACGCAGAAAAAACAAATGTGGGATTGATGTAATTCGTGCAAGTTGCTTCAAAACACCTTCGACAACGATACTGTGAGGTCGTGGAGGTGACGATATGAAAATAAAAGTCAAAAATCTCGGTGTTCTGAAACAGGCGGAGTTCAGCCTGGGCGATTTCACCATCATCTGTGGTGAAAACAATACCGGAAAAACCTATGCGACCTACGCCCTGTATGGTTTTTTGAATACATGGCATGAGCAACTCGACTATATGGAAGCCAGCTTCATACCCGACGAAATAATGAACGATTTGCACAAAAATGGCGTCGTGCGGATTAAGCCCCTAGAATACATGCAAGAAGCACACAAAACTCTGGATGCTATATGTATTCACTACTCTTCGAGTTTATCCCGTGTGTTTGCCGCACCAAAGGAGAAATTTCAACACACCCAGTTTCAAGTATCCTTAGAAAATGGCTCATTGTCCGACCACAACAAACCGCCACAATTTAAGCACAGAATGGGTGCTTTGAATCGCCAAATTTTTTCTCTTTCCATGGAAGAAGAAAGTGAAGAGTTGGAAGTTTCCCTGCTTATGGATATGGATAAAGTGGGAATTCCCCCTGGCTTCCTCGAACGAAGGATAAACGTAGCAGTAAGTGAAATTATTTTCGAGATCATTTTCGGTCCTCTTTTCCCCAATCCTTTTATCGCCAGTGCAGAACGCACCGGCGCAGCGATTTTTCGAAAGGAACTTAACTTCGCCCGTAACCGCTTGCTGAAAGAAATGAGTCAGGCGGATGAGAAAACCGATCCGCGGGAAATGTTGCACAAATCTTACCAGGACTATCCATCGCCTGTAGAGAAAAACGTGGATTTCACACGTCAGCTAGAGGACGTTGCCAAGCAAAAAAGTTTTCTCGTCGACAAACATCCCGAAGTACTGAAGCGGTTCACCGACATCATCGGTGGTGAATACAGGGTGACGCGCAACGACGAGTTGTATTTCATCCCCAGGGGCAAGCGCATCAAACTGGGCATGGATGAAAGCGCCAGCGGGGTGCGCTCCATGCTCGACATCGGTTTTTATTTGCGGCACGAAGCAAAGCCAGGCGACTTGTTGATGGTCGATGAGCCGGAGTTGAGCCTGCACCCCGAGAACCAGCGCCGCATCGCGCGGCTTTTTGCGCGGCTTGTGAACCTGGGCGTCAAGGTATTCATCACCACGCACAGCGATTACATCGTCAAGGAACTCAACACCCTGATCATGCTGAACCAGGATAAAACCCACCTGAAAAAAATCGCCAAGCGAGAAGGGTACGACAGAGCCGAACTTTTGAACTCACAAAGAATCAAAATGTATATCGCTGAAGAGGACCTCATAAAACTCGACGGGAACCAGCGCAGGACCAGATGCCAAACCCTGGTGGAAGCCAAAATAGACCCGGAGTTGGGTATCGAGGCGCGGAGTTTCGACACAACGATTAACGAAATGAATGAAATTCAGGATGCCATAATTTGGGGAGATGATGAGTAATAAGTACGACTTGGATATCCTGCGAGCATTGATAAAAAAAGAAGCTACCGTGCTCCCTGGGAAGAATCCTTATGGCAAGGCAGAAGTTACACTCGAAGAACCTAGAAACACTACGAAGAATAATTATTCGCTTAAGATAACAAAAATTCCAGATGAAATCGTAATAATCAAAGCCGATAAGTTCCCATCTCCAAATAATTTCTTCATGGGTAACAAAGGAGAACGAAAACGGGCCGATTATATTGTTGTCGCTCAGGCTGGCAACAAAAACTGGATTCTTCATATTGAGATGAAAAGTAGCGCAGGCGGTAATTTAAATAATAAAGAAATTGTACAACAATTAAAAGGAGCGCAGTGTCTCGTCGCCTATTGCCGCGCTATAGGTCGGGAATTCTGGCAAGAGCCAAAATTTCTGGAAGAGAAGAACTATCAACAATGCTTTGTCTGCATTACAGATATCAAAACAAGTATGGGCAAAACGCCGACGCGAATACCACCTAAATCTGTTTTACACAACACCCCCGAAAATAAGTTGAGAATCAAAACGCATGGGAAAACAAGACTTCAATTTAATGAACTTGTAAGAAACCCCCACCCCTAATCTCTCAGCAGTGCTTGCTCTGTCGAAGAATGGCTTCAAGTGACTAATCCAGATATACTCATGATTCATTCGAGTGAAAACATGTATCTGGTATCCTTGCCTTCCTCGAATCGGTTATCAACACGTTAGAGGCGTTCTCGTTTGATCAATCACGAAGAGGCCACGCTCTATACCCCAATTTTCTGATAAACTCTTGGCTCGTCGGAAAGCGACAAATTGCAATGGAGCAAAGACAACAACGCGGCCATCCGCGTCGATTTGGAGGACTATCACTGATGCGAAAGAAAGAACTCCCCGCGGGCGAGCGTAGCATGCGCGCCTCCCATCCGGGTGAGGCCTGGGGCATCATCCTGAATGAGGGTCTCCATCTGAGCGTCACCGATGCCGCAAAGCGGATGGGGATATCCCGCCAGCGGCTACACGCGGTCATACGTGAAAACAAGCCGGAGCGCGTTACGCCCAACCTGGCGCTTCGTTTCACCCGGCTGTGCGGCAAGGGCGACGAGTCGGCAAAACTATGGCTGCGTATGCAGATGACCTATGACATTGAGGCGGCCAAAGTCGAACTCGCCGAGGTTCTTCCCGGGATCGAGCCGGCGAGTCCGCCCAAAGGCGCCGTCTCCGCCTGAAAATTCCAGGGGCTGAATCAACACACACCCCCCTACACGCCCAGGATCTTCTTCGCGCACTCCCGCGCCTCCTCCAGGGTCTCGACGACCCGCTCCCCGGGCGCGTCGCGCAGAACGTCGAACGCGCGGAGGGTGCGCGCGGCGTCGCCCGCCAGGCCCATCACGATGAACGCGGTGCGCTCCTGCGCGGCGACGTCCATGAGCCGCCTGATGAGCATGGCGGCGCTGTCGTCGAGATGGGTCGCACTCGAGAAATCGAAGATGACGACCTCGTGGTCCTTGATGTCCGCGCTGATGGCCGCGACCAGCTCGTGCGATGAGGCGACGGTGAAGCTCCCCCGGAGCGACACCAGGCCGACGCGCGCCGTGTAGGGGTTCACCGAGGCCGCGTCCTGAAGTTCACCAAGGAATATGTGGTCCAGCATCGGCACGGAGACCACGTTGTCGATCTCGAGGCGCTCGAGGTGCCGCGCGTGGGCCATCCCGGCGGCGATGAGGCCTATCGCCACGGCGGTCAGCAGGTCGACGAACACCGTGAGGCCGAGCGTCATCAGCATGACGAAGAGGTGCTCGCGCCGGATGTGGCGGAACCGCGCGAGGAGCCGCCAGTCGACGATGTCCCAGCCCACCTTCATCAGCACGCCCGCGAGGGCGGCGAGCGGAACCGACTCGACGTATGGCCCGAAACCCAGCAGGAGCGCCAGCAGCAACACGGCGCGCAGTACGCCCGAGACCGGGGTCTGCCCCCCCGCGCGGATGTTCGTCACCGTGCTCACGGTGGCCCCCGCGCCGGGCAGTCCGCCGATGAGGCCCGCGGCTACGTTGCCGATCCCCTGCCCCACCAGCTCGCGGTTCGGGTTGTGGCGCGAGCCGGTCAGCGAGTCGGCCACCAGGGCGGCGAGGAGGCTGTCGATGGAGCCCAGCAGGGCGAGAACGATCGCCGGCTGGAGGGCGCCCAGCAGGAAGCCGGCGGAGGGCAGTCCCAGTTGCAGCCCCGGCAGGCCCGCCGGAATCCGCCCGATGGCGGGCGCCTCATGAAGCCACAAGACGCCCAGAAGCGACCCGACGAGAAGCGCCATCAGGGGAGGAGGCAGAATCCTCGCGTAGCGGCGCGGCCAGAAGGCGAAGGCGGCGAGCGTGGCGGCGCCGACGCCCAGGGCGTCTGCGTTGAGCCCGCTCATCGCCTCGGGCAGCGCGCGAATCGCGCCCATGAATCCGCCGGGCGCAGGCGGCGCGCCGAGAAAGGGCAGCACCTCGATCATCATGATGATGACGCCGATGCCGGACATGAAGCCCGAGACGACCACATAGGGCGTGTAGACCACGAAGCGCCCGGCCCCCAGCGCGCCCAGAAGCACTTGCAGCAGGCCGCCCAGCACGACGATGCTCAGGGCTTCTGCGAGATTCGCCGCGTGGGTGGTGACGATGACCGCCATGGCGACCGTCATGGAAGGCGCAGGGCCTGAAATAACCGTCCGCGTACCGCCGAATAGCGCCGCGAAAAAACCCACCGCTATCGCGCCGTAAAGCCCCGCCGCAGCCCCCAGGCCGGAGGCCACGCCGAAAGAAAGCGCGAATGGAAGCGCGACCACCGTAGCGGTGAGGCCGCCGGAGACGTCGCCGCGAAGCGTCCGGAGATCGTAGTTCACGGGTGGAAGCCCTCCGCCGTCTCGAAATACATCCCCCGCCTCAGGCCCCCACGAGGGGCTTCGCGATCTCGCGCGCCTCGTCCAGGTCTTCGACGACCCGCTCGGGCGGCACCTCGCGCAGGACGTCGAGCGCGTCGAGCGTCTCGGCGACGTCGCCCGTAAGGCCGATGACGATGGACTCGGTGTCTTCCTCGGTGGCGACTTCGATGAGTTGCTTGATGACCATGGCGGCGCTGTCGTCGATGTAGGTGGCTTCGGTGAAATTGAAGATGACGACCTCGTGATCCTTGATGTCGAGGCTTATCGTCCGCACCAGTTTCTTGGACGACGCGACGGTGAAGCTCCCCCGGAGCGCCACCATGCCGACGCGCGCCTCGAACGGGTCGACCCCTTCCACCTCTTCCCCCTCGTAGAGGAACATCTGGTCCAGCAGGGGCACGGAGACCACGCTGTCGAGCTCCAGGTTCTCGAGCTGTCCCGCGTGGGCCAGACCTGCGACGATGAGGCCTATCGCCACGGCGCTGATGAGATCGACGAACACCGTGAGGCAGAGCGTCGTCAGCAGGACGAAGAGGTGCTCGCGCTTGATGCGGTGCAGGCGGGTGAGGAGCCGCCAGTCGATGATGTCCCAGCCGACCTTGATCAGGACGCCCGCCAGTGCGGCGAGCGGAATCGACTCGACGTAGGGTCCCAGACCCAGCAGGATCGCCAGCAGAAACACCGCGAATATCGCCCCCGCCGCCCGGGTCCGCCCGCCGGAGCGGATGTTGGGCACGGTATACACGGGTGTGCCCGCACCGGGCAGTCCGCCGATCAGGCCCGCGGCCGCGTTGCCCACGCCCTGGCCGATGAGCTCGCGGTCCGGGTCGTGGCTCGTACGGGTGAGCGAGTCGGCCACGAGGCAGGTGAGGAGGCTCACCACCGAACCGATGAGGGCGAGAATGAGCGCGGGCTCCACGGCGCGCGCCAGAAAGCCGAGCGACGGGAGCCCTATCTTGAGCCCCGGCAGGCCGGTCGGCACCTCCCCGATGACGGGCGCATCATGGAGCCACAAGACGCCGATGAGCGTGCCGGCGATCAGCCCCACGAGGGGCGTGGGCAGGATTTTCCGGAACCTCGACGGCCAGAAGACCGCGACGCCGAGCGTGACGAGCCCGACGCCCAAAGCGCTCCAGTTGATCTTGGCCAGCGTCTCGGGCAGCGCGAGAATCATGCCCACGGCGCCGCCCGGCACGGGGTCCGAGCCGAAAAAGGGCAGCACCTGAATCGCCATCACGAGGACGCCGATGCCGGACATGAAGCCCGATACGACCACGTAGGGCGTGTAGGCCACGAAACGGCCGAGCTTCAAGACGCCAAGGAGGACTTGCAGGAGACCGCCCATCACGACCACCGTCAGGGCTTCGGTGAGGTCTTTCGCATACGTGGTGATGATGACCGCCATCACGATGGCCATCGGCGCGGTGGGGCCGGATATCTGGGTCGCCGTGCCGCCGAAGACGGCCGCGAAAAATCCCACCGCTATCGCGCCGTAGAGTCCCGCCGCGGCCCCCATGCCCGACGCCACGCCGTAGGCCAGCGAAAGCGGCAGGGCCACCACCATGGCGGTGACGCCGCCGAAAAGGTCTCCGCGAAGCGTATCGAAATCGTATTTCAATTTCACGCGATTATGCCCCTTCGCGCTTCGTCTCCGGGCGATGGTCGTGATGATCGCATGTTCTTAGACAGCATATCACACCCTCGATGAATCGTGGGCGCGCGCCGGAAAGAGCAGTGACGGCGGACGTGAAAACACCCGCGCCGCCGGAATGAATCCCTCGGAGGACGACAACGCCTCCCGCCTCAATCTCTCAGGAGAGTTCTCGCCGTCTCTCGCGCCTCGCCCAGTGTTTCGACGATACGCCCCTCCGGCACGCTCCACAGGATATTGAGCGTTTCAAGAGTGTGCTTCACGTCGCCCGAAAGCCCGAGGATGATGGACTCGGTGTCTTCTTCAGCGGCGACGTCGATGAGCTGCTTGATGACCATGGCGGCGCTGTCGTCGATGTAGGTGGCTTCCGTGAAATTAAAGATGACGACCTCGTGATCCTTGATGTCGAGACTAATCGTCCGCACCAGCTTCTTGGACGACGCGACGGTGAAGCTCCCCCGGAGCGCCACCATGCCGACGCGCGCCTCGAACGGGTCGACTCCCTCCACTTTCTCTCCCCGGTAGAGGAACATCCGGTCCAGCAGGGGCACGGAGACCACGCTGTCGAGTTCGAATCTTTCGAACTGCCCCGCGTGGGCCAGGCCCGACACGATAAGGCCTATCGCCACGGCGCTGATCAGGTCGACAAACACCGTGAGGCCGAGCGTCGTCAACATAATGAAGAGATGTTCGCGCCGGATGCGGTGAAGATGGCAGAGCAGACGCCAGTCGATGAGGTCCCAGCCCACCTTCATCAGAACGCCCGAGAGGGCGGCGAACGGAACCGACTCGACGAACGGCCCGAGGCCCAGCAGGGTCGTCAGCAGGAGGAGCGCGAATATCACACCCGCCGCCCGGGTCCGCCCGCCGGCGCGTATGTTGATCACCGTGTATACGGGCGTCCCGCAACCGGGCAGACCGCCGATGAGGCCCGCGGCCGCGTTGCCCACGCCCTGGCCGATGAGTTCGCGGTCCGGATCGTGGCTCGTGCGGGTCAGCGAATCAGCCACGAGGCTGGTGAGGAGGCTGACCACCGAGCCGACCAGGGCGAAAATGAGCGCGGGCTCCACCGCGCGCGCCAGCAAGGCCAGAGAAGGCAGCCCCAGTTGCAGTCCCGGCAACCCGCTCGGAATCTTCCCGAGGACGGGCGCATCACCCAGCCACAAGACGCCCACGATCGTTCCGGCGAAAAGCCCCACGAGTGGCGTGGGGAGGATTTTCCTGAACCGGGCCGGCCAGAAGACCACGGCGCCGAGCGTGACGGCGCCCACCCCGAAAGCGCTCGAGTTGGCTTCTGCCAGCGCCTCGGGTAGCGCGAGAATCATGCCCACGGCCCCGCCGGGCACGGGGTCGGATCCCAAAAAGGGCAACACCTGAATCGCTATGATGATGATACCAATTCCCGACAGGAAGCCCGAAACGACCAGGTAGGGCGTGTAGGCCACGAAGCGGCCGAACTTCAACACGCCCAGAAGCACCTGCATCAGGCCGCCCAGAACGACTATCGTCAAGGCTTCGGTGAGATTTTCCGCGTACGTGGTGATGATGACCGCCATGACGACGGTCATCGGCGCGGTGGGGCCGGATATCTGGGTCGGCGTGCCGCCGAATACCGCCGTGAAAAAGCCCACCGCTATCGCGCCGTACAGGCCCGCCGCCGCGCCCATGCCCGCCGCCACGCCGTAGGCCAGCGAAAGCGGCAGGGCCACCACCATGGCGGTGACGCCGCCGAACAGGTCCCCGCGAAGCGTATCGACATCGTATTTCAAGCGCTGAGTCCTCTCGCATATTTCATCGCCGAGAATGCGTGCGGGCTTCCGCCCACAACATATCATACCCCCGGTGAATCGTGAGCGCGCTCGGGATTGTTGAAAAAGCCTATCCGCCTCATCCTGAGTAGCGGCGGAGCCGCGCATCGAAGGTCAAACGTGATTGATGAATGAGCGTTTGCTCTCGCCACGGCGCGAGCCTCCGCCCTTCGATACAAACGCTCCTTTCTCAGTCGCGTTTTACCTTCGGCGGCTACTCAGGGTGAGGAAAAAGGCGTTGGCGGTTTGCGGGTGTCGCATACGGGGGTTTTGTAGGGACAGGCCTCCGTGCCTGTCCTGACGGCAACCATCCCGCAAAGGACAACCACGGAGGGTTGTCCCTACAACCGCCCTTCCTCCTTTATCGGACTTTTTCAACAGCCCCTGGAGGGGGAGTCAGTGAAGCCGAGCGATTTTTGCGAAGGCTGATGCGGTGGGGGGTGAATCGCGTTTTATCGCCATTCCGAATTATCCCCCTCACCGATTCGCTTGCGGGCTTATGCCCTTAGCTCTTCGTCGGCCTTCCCGAGGAGGAAAGGCCGACCCTCAAGGGGGGAGTGATTCCTCTCTCCTCAGGGTTTTTCAACAACTCCGACAAGGGGGGCAGGGGGGGTTGCTCCTTTGGCAAAGGCTTTTCCAACGACCCCGCGCGGGAAGCCCCATCGCGCCCGCTTCCCCGCGCGCGCCGTTTAGTGGTATGTATGGCGCGGCTTCATTCGTTCGAGTATTTTCCCACCCTGGAATCCGCATGAGCACACGCGCCAACATCCTGATCATCGCGTCGAGCCATTCGGTGAACTCGCTCTACAACCGGATTCTGACGCCCATCCTCCCGCTCATCATGGCGGATTTCGGCCTGAACTACGCGCAAACGGGCCTCATCGCCTCGGTCTACGCCTTATCGAGCAGCCTGTTTCAGTTGCCCATCTCCTTTCTGGGCGATTTCACCGGAAAAACCCGCCTCATCCTGGGGCTGTCTCTCCTGTTCAACGCCCTGCCCGCCTGGTTCTACGGCTATTCGGATACCTACGCGGCCCTGCTCACCTTCGTGTTCTTAAGCGGCCTGGGCTGTTCGGCCTATCACCCCGCGGCCGTCTCGATGATCGCCGCGGAAAGCCCCAGGAACCGCGGCCTCGCCATGGGCCTTTTCAAGGCGGGCGGTGATTTCGGCAGCATCCTGACGCCGGTGGCCATGGGCTGGCTCACGGTTTATCTCGCGAGCTGGCGGGCGGCGGCGCAGTATTTCGTGCTGCCGGGGGTCGCGTGCGCGCTCATCATCTGGATGCGGTTTCAGGACGCGCCCGGCAGGCGGAAATCGATGGCGAAAGAAGCCCGCTCCACATTCAGTGAATTGCTCGGCGACAAGTTCATGATCCTGATGACGCTGCTCTCCTCCTGCCGGGTGATGGGCCTGCGCGGCATCATGACCTTTCTGCCGCTTCTGCTGGCCGAGGGGCTGGGGCTGGGCACCATCGAGGTGGGCTGGGCGATCACGGGCTATTTCCTCGTCGGCACCGTCTTCGCCGTGATATGGGGGAAATACTCCGACCCGAAGAACGAGACGCGCATCATCCTCTTCATGATGGCGACGAGCGCCGCCTCCCTGGCTTTCCTGTCGCAAGCCGAATCCGCGGTCGTCTTCTTCGGCCTGCTGGCGCTTTTGGGCGCGTGCTTGAACCCCTCACAAAGCCTCATGCTCACGCTGACCACCGGCGTGGTTCGCGAGAAAAACCGCACGAGCGCCATCGGCCTCATGTATACGGCGAACGAGGCGGCGTCCGTGGCGTCGCCCTTCCTGGGAGGACTCATCGCCCAGGCGGTGGGACTCAGGCAATCGTTTCTCTTCTACTCCCTGCTCTGCCTCGTCGCCACGAGCCTCGCCTGGCTGATTCACGCGGAGCAGAAAAGACGCGCGCGCGTGAGCGCCGCCGCTTGAAATCTTTACAGGGGAGCGCCGTTTTACTAGACTGGAGCAAACGGCCAATCACATCTTCCGGGGAGTCTCTACCGGAGAAGAGAAACCTACAACGACAGGAGTTCAACGCAATGAGCACGAAAAACACACTCGACAGTCTGGAAGTAGTGCCGACGGGCGCCGCCCTGGGTGCGGAGATCAGGGGAATCGACCTGGCGCAGCCCATGTCCGATGAGGTGAAGGACGCCCTGCGCGACGCCTGGACGGAGCACCTCGTCTTGTTGTTCCGGGATCAGGAGATGACCGAGGAGCAGCACCTGGACGCCACGCGCATCTTCGGCGAGGCCGTCGTGCCCGCCGCCAAGGCCTATTACGACAAGGCCGGGAAAGAACAGACCTGGGCGGCCAAGTACGCCGAGATCACCGTCGTCCACAACCTGGATGATGACGGCAATCCCGTGCAGCAGAACGAGAGCCTGGGATCAGGCGAGGTCGTCTGGCACAACGACAATTCCTACGCCGAGAAACCGCCAGCGGGCAGCATGCTCTACGGACGGAGGCTGCCCCCCTCGGGCGGGAACACCTGTTTCAGCAACCAGTACACCGCCTACGAGACCCTGCCCGAGGACGTGAAACAGAAAATCGAGGGCAAGACCGCCGTCCACGACGCGAGCCGGAACTCCGCGGGCACGCTCAGGCCCGGCGTCAAGCTGCCCACCAAGCCCTCGGAAGTGCCCGGACCGCACCATCCCCTCGTCTGCACGCATCCTGAATCCGGAAGGCGCGCGCTCTACCTGGGCCGCAGGCGGGCCTATCCGTCGCAATACATCGACGACATGGAAGAGCAGGAGAGCGAGGAGCTTCTCGATTTCCTCTGGGAGCACGCCTGTAGGGATGAGCTCGTCTGGGCGCACGTCTGGCGGCTCGGCGACGTGCTGCTGTGGGACAACCGCTGCACCATGCACTACCGCGAACCCCACGCGGGCACGCATCCGCGCCTGATGCACCGCACCCAGATCCAGGGCGCGCAGCCGGTGTAGGGTTCGGCACAGAAAATAAGCACGCTCAATAGTAGGGACAGGCCGCGACCTGTCCCTACCCTTGTGGGAGCCGCGTAGCGGTTTTCTGTACCCCCTTCCCGGAATTTTCACCGTCATTCCGGCGAAAGCCGGAATCCATTGAATGATCTTTTGCCTTTCGTTTTAGTGTTCGATTCCGATCCTCCTCGATCGGGCGTGAAGACTTCTGAACGAGGAGGCGAAAAGACGAAGGCGAAAATGGATTCCGGCTTTCGCCGGAATGACGAACCGGGGCCGCCGAGCGCCCTCCCCCTCATCCCGAGTAAGCCCGAAGGGCCATATCGAGGGATGGACGCGCCCCTTCGATACAAACACTTCTTTCTCGGGCTTGTTAAAAAAGTCCTGTCCGACCTTCGAGATTGTTCGCCGTAGGGACAGGCCTCCGTGCCTGTCCTGACGAAGGACAACCACGAAGAGCAGGACAGGCACGGAGGCCTGTCCCTACAAAACCATCACGTCTGCGCCGCATGAACCTCCTTGCCGCCGATCCCGAAACAGGCTTTTTCAACAGCCCCTTCTCAGTCGCGTTTTACCTCCGGCCGCTACCCAGGGTGAGGGGCGCAGGGGACGGGCCTCGACCTCTCTCTCCAATTTCTCAAACACCCTCCCCGTCCCACCATGTGGAACGGATTATCGCCATTCGAACCCCCGCTTCGCTTTTCAGGCTCGGGACGATTTGATACGCTTCTTGCAATCGACATAACGCGGATCGCTCAGGAGCGCCGAGGCCGGATGGGGCATTTCGGCCCTGTCCGGATCCCCCAGCTTTGAGGAACGCAAAATGTATCTGAACGCAGAGCGCGCGCGGGGGCTGATGGCCGATTTCGACTTCGACGCCATCATCGCCTCCACGCCCGAGAACGTCACCTATCTGGCGGGCACCGTGGGCTGGTCGAACAAGGTCTACGCCTACTCCGTCCACATGCTCGCCGTCTTCGCGCGCGACGAGGGGGCGGCCCCCGCACTCATCGTGCCGGGCCAGGAGGTCACCTACGTCTCGGCCCAGCAGTCCTGGATCAAGGACCTCTACACCTTCGGCGGCAAGAGCGCGCTCATCCAGCCGCCCGGAGAACAGGCGCAGACGCCCGAAGAAGAAACCTACCTCGGCCTCTACAACGACGACGGAAAACGCGGCAAGAACCCGGGAGAGGCTCTTGCGCTCGCGCTCAAAAACCGCGGCCTCACCAAGGCGCGGCTCGCGCTCGATCAGGAGCGCGTGATGCCGAACGTGCGCGCGCAGATAGAGGCGGCCCTGCCCGATGCGGAGATCGTCGACGCGGCGGATTTCTTCCGGCTCATCCGCATGGTCAAGACGCCCGACGAGATCGCGGCGCTCGCCGCCGCCGCCGAGGTGAACGAGAAGGCGGGGATCGCCGCCTCGAACGCGGTGGCCGAGGGGGCGACCGAACGCGAGGTGGCTTCCGTCTTCGCGGCGGAAGTCGGGCGCATGGGCGGCAAGTGGCAGTGGTTCCACTTCTGCTCGGGCCGCCGGGCGACGGGCATCTTCCCGCCCACGGACAAGAAGATCGCCAAGGGCGAGATGTGGAAGTTCGACGCCGGCGTCGTTTTGAACAACTACCAGGGAGACACCGGCTGGGGCGGCGTACTCGGCGAGCCGACCCGGGCGCAGCTCGACTTGTGGAAGGCGACTGAGGAGGGTTTCGAGGCCGCGATGTCGAAGGTCAGGGCGGGCGTGCTCGGCTCCACCATCCACCGCACCCTGCTCGCGGCCACCCGCGCGGCGGGACTGCCCGAGCACAACGGCAACTTCGCCGGCCACGCCATAGGTCTCGAGCAGCGCGAAGTGCCCTACGTTCTCGCCGAACCCGCGCCGCAGGGCAGCCCCTTCCTGCCGGATTCGAGCGATTTCCCGCTCGAGGCGGGCACCACGATATGCGTCGAAAACCCCTGCCAGATATTCGGCATGGGCGGAACCCAGATAGAGAAGACCGTCGTCGTCACCGAAACCGGGTATGAACCCGTCTACCCGCAGGAGAGAAAACTCTGGGTCGTCTAGGCGGCCCGGATCATCAGATTTTCAACCAGCAAAGGATTGACCATGTGCGCCACGCGATTCATCGATCTCAGCACCCCCATCATGAACGGCTCGAACGAGCCGCGCCCGCCCGAGGTCACCTACCTCGGTCATGAAGAGTTCGGCGCGCGCTCGGCCAAGGGCTGGGGCATCCCGATAGAAGAACTACACGACGGCGTGGGCGGAGCGGCGGAGTTCGTCACCGTCTCCACCCACTCGGCCACCCACATGGACGCCCCCTGGCACTACGGCCCCACCGTGGCGGGCGAGCCCTCGCGCAAGATCGACAAGGTCCCGCTCGAGTGGTGCTACGGCGACGGCGTGGTGCTGGATTTGCGGCACAAGAACACGGGGGACTGGATTAGCGAGGAGGACATCAAGGCGTGCCTCGCCAGGATCGACTACGAGGTAAAAGAAGGCGACATCGTGCTCCTCTGGACGGGCACGGACGAGCACCGCGACAGCCCCGATTACCCAGAACTCCACCCGGGCATGAGCATCCCGGCGACGGAGTACCTGCTCGACCGCGGCGTGCGCGTCATCGGCATCGACGCTTTCGGCTTCGACAGGCCCTTCAGCTTCCAGGTTCCCGAGTTCAAGGCGGGCAAGCGCGAATCGCTCATGCCCTGCCACCACATTCTCGGCAGGCAGCGCGAGTATTTCCAGATCGAGCAGATCACCAACATCGGGGCGATCCCCAAGCCGCACGGCTTCAAGATATGCTGTTTCCCGATCAACGTGAAGGACGCGAGCGGCGCGTGGGTGCGCCCGGTCGCGATAGTGGAGGAATAGGAAGAGGATTCTTGCTGACTCATAACTCCCAGGAAGGAGAACCATCATGAAGAAATTCAGGCTCATCATCGCCGTCGCGGCCCTGTTCGCGCTCATCATTGCGGCGCCGGCGCCATCCGACGCCATGAAACTCAAGAACATCAAGGTGACGATGGCGAACCCGCTGTTCAACCCGGGCATATCGTTTCTCTGGATAGGGAATTTCCTGGGCTACTACCAGGAAAGCGGCGTGGACGCGCAGTTCGTCGCCGCCCAGGGCGGCGCGCAGGCGATGGGCTGGGTGCTCTCGGGCCGCACGCACGTCGGCCTGCCGAGGCCCATCCCCATCCTCTTCCGCGCCGCGCGCGGCAAGAAGATGCCCCCCGTCAAGGGCGTCTACATCCTGAACAGAGACGCCATCTACGCCGACGGCGTGGCCGTGCC
The DNA here is from genome assembly GCA_965219955.1 of bacterium. Taxonomy (GTDB): domain Bacteria; phylum UBA8248; class UBA8248; order UBA8248; family UBA8248; genus Bin107. The sequence continues at coordinate 4,162,819 of OZ244799.1, read as the reverse complement.
CCCGGGCAGCAGCATCAAGTCCGTCTGCGATTTGCAGGGCAAGAAAGTCGGCGTCATGAGCCAGCGCGATTCCGGCCCCATCTTCGTGAGGAAGGCGCTCGAGACCTGCGGCATCCCCGCCGACAAGCAGGAAGTGACCTACCTTCCCGTCGGGCCGGTCTCCAAAGCCGCCACGGCGATGAAGCTCGGCCGCGTGGACGCCTGGGCCAACGTGGACATCCAGTACACGCTCGCGAAGGCGCGCGGGTTCAAGTTCGACATGATCCCCTACCAGAAGGACTGGACGCAGAACCTCTTCGGCAACGTCGTGTGGATCAACAAGAAGTTCCTGGCGGACAACCGCGCCACCGTGGTGGGCTTCCTGCGCGGCCTGGCCAAGGGGAGCCTCTTCTTCTATACGAACCCCGAAGCCGCTCTGAAGATCCACTGGGTGCTCTACCCCGAATCGAAGCCCAAGGGCATGAGCGACGAGAAGGCCACCGCCTTGATGATCAAGGTGCTCAAGGCGCGCGCGCCCAAGCTGAAGCTCGATGACGAGAAGATCAAGAAGTTCGGCGCGCACCACGACGGCGAGTGGGCCGAGTACGTGAAGTTCGTGGGGCTGGACAAGAAGCTCACGGACGCGCAGGTGAAATCGCTCTACACGAACGAGTTGATCGACGAGGTCAACAACTTCGACCGCAACGAGGTCATCAACCGCGCCAAGAACTTCGACTTCGCCAAGGAATTGAAGAAATTCAAGGCGATGATGAAGATGCAGAAGTAAGAGGCGGGCGACATGGCGACCACCGACCAGAACAACGAAACCCCGAGGAGCGCGGGCGGCCCCTCGCTTTCGGAGACGCTGCTCCAGAGGCCGTATCTCCTGTTCGGCATATCCTTCGTGATACTGCTGATCGTCTGGGAGTGGACGGTGAACTACTTCGAGGTGGACGACTTCATCTTCCCGGCGCCCTCGGGCGTGGCGATGGCGCTCATGCGCGGGCTGTTCTTCTATGACGTGGGCAGCGGCGTGGGAGGGGCCGCGGACTTCATGGGACTCATGAAGACGAGCTTTTACAACCACATCAGCCACACGCTGTTCGAGGCCGTCATGGGCTTTTTCATGGGCAGCTTCATCGGGCTGGGCTTAGGCTTGGCCTTCATGCAGTCGAAATGGGTCGAGGCGATCATCATGCCCTACGTGGTGGCGTTCCAGACCCTGCCCAAGCTTGCCATCGCGCCCCTGTTCATCATCTGGTTCGGCTACGAGGTGAAGTCGAAGATATTCCTGGCCGGCCTCGTGGCGTTCTTCCCGCTTCTGGTGAACACCATGGTGGGGCTCAAGTCCGCCGCGACGGACCAGATAGACCTCATGCGCTCGCTCTCCGCCTCGCGCTGGCAGATGTTCTGGAAGATGCAGTTCCCGAACGCCCTGCCCTTCATCTTCGCGGGCTTTGAGATCGCGGTGGTGTTCAGTCTGCTCGGCGCGATTCTGGGCGAGTTCGTGGGCGCGGGCCAGTGCATGTGGGGCGGCCGCGGCCAGTGCGGCCTGGGGATTCTGCTCATGCAGATGAGCTTCAGCAGCGACACGACGGGCACGTTCGCCATCCTGGTGATCCTCTCGTGCATGGGTCTGGGGATGCACCAGGTGGTGCGCTTCGTGAAGAAAAAAGTGCTCTTCTGGGCGCCCGAGACGGACAAGACGATGGGCGCCTAGAGGCGAATATCTCAAGGAAACGGCCCCCGGCGGAGCAACCCGCTCCTCCGGGGGTTTCGGGGAAAGATGAACGGATATATTTCGGTATCGAACCTGGAGAAGGAATACGTCACCGCGAGCCGCGAGATCGTGCACGCCCTGACGGAGATCAACTTCGAGATCGCGGAGGGCGAGTTCATCTCCGTCGTCGGGCCGAGCGGCTGCGGCAAGAGCACGCTGCTCAAGATCCTGGGCGGCCTGCTCGCCAAGACGTCCGGCACGTGCTCGCTCAAGAACACGCCCATCGACGGCCCGCGCAACGACGTCGGCATCGTGTTTCAGGACCCGGTTCTGCTCCTGTGGCGGAACGTGCTCCAGAACACCATGCTGCCCGCCGAAATTCTCGGGCTGGACGCGAAGAAGACGCTCCCGCGCGCGCACGACCTCATCAAGCTCGTGGGCCTGGACGGCTTCGAGGACAAGTACCCCCACGAACTCTCGGGCGGCATGCGCCAGCGAAACGCCATCATCCGCGCCCTCATCCACGACCCGAACGTCCTGCTGATGGACGAGCCCTTCGGCGCGCTCGACGCCATGACGCGCGAACAGATGAACCTCGAACTCCAGCGAATCTGGCTGGAGAGCAAGAAGACCGTCTTCTTCATCACCCACTCCATCCCCGAGGCCGTGTTCCTGGGCGACCGGGTGATCGTCATGACGCCGAGGCCGGGCCGGATATCGGAGATCATCACCGTCGACATCCCGCGCCCGCGCTCGCTCGACACCATGGGCGACGAGATGTTCGTCGAACTCACGCAGAGAATCCGAAACCTCCTCTACGTGGAAGGTTCCCTGGATTAGAGAAACCACCGCAAGAATAGCCCTGGGAGTGCACCGTATGGAGAAACTCATCATCACCAACTGCGCGGCGGACAGCCGGAAGCACGCGGGCGTCCCCAAGCGGCTCCAGACGCCCGGCGCCGTCGCGAAAGAAGTCAGGGAAAGCTACGAGGCGGGGGCCGCCATCGCCCACATCCACGGCATTCCGATGAAGCTCGAAAGCTGGGAGCCGCTCACGAACGCCATCCGCGATGCCTGCCCCGAGGTGCTCATCCAGTTCGGAATCGCCGCGATGGGCCTGCCGGGCAGGCAGAAGATCATTCATTTGAAGCCCGACATGGCCTCCATCGCCTTAGGGTCGCATGATTTCGCCTTCGTGGACGCCGACCTCCTCGTCGAGCACTCCCGCCAGGAGATAGAGGACCAGGTGCGCCTGTTCAACGACCACGGCGTGAAGCCCGAGTTCGAGTGCTTCAACCTGGGGCATCTTTGGAACCTCGAATGGCTGCTGGACAAGGGGCTGGTGGAGGATCCTGTCGTCATCACGATCTTCTTCGGCTGGCCGGGCGGCTTCTACGCTCCCGCCACGCTGAAAGAGCTTCTCCACCGCATCGATCACCTGCCCGAGGGCTGTGTTTTCTCGTGCAGTTCGGCGGGGCCGACCTCGAACGCGCTGGAGACCGTCACCATCATCGAGGGCGGGCACGTGCGCGTGGGCACCGAGGATGAGCCCTACTACACCGAGGGCGTCCTGTGCGAGAACAACGCGCAATTGGTCGCGCGCATCGCGCGCATCGGCCACGAACTCGGCCGCGACCCGGCCACGGTGGACGAGGCGAAGAAAATACTCGGCATGGCCTAGACTTGAGAGGGGACATGACCTTGACCGGCTTCCCCCTTGTCGGGGTTGTTGAAAAAATCCGATGAGGGAGCCGCAGGGACAGGCCTCCGTGCCTGTCCGAAGCAGGACAACCACAGAGGGTTGTCCCTACGGGTCGCCTCCTCCGTTCTGTTTGGGTTTGGTCTCAAGAGTGGAATGAGAAAAGCCCGAGCAGGAAAAAGGAGTCCTCAACTGAAGCATATCATTCCCGTACATTAGCGCGGCATCGAGAGAGGAACACCAAATGGAAAAGATGATGATCATCAACTGCGCGGCGGACACCTCGATGCACGAGGGCGTTCCCCAGCGCTTCGCGGATTCCGAAGTCCTCGCCGACTCGGTGGAAAAGGCCTACGAGGCGGGCGCATCCACCGCCCACATCCACGCGCCGCCCACGAACTACGAGGCCTGGGCGTCGCACTCCAAGGCCATACGCGACAAGTGCGGCATCATGCTCCAGTACGGCATCTCCACCCAGACGGTCGAGCAGCGTAAAGAGGTGGTGAAGAACCATCCCGAGATGATGTCCGTCGCCGTGGGGGCGCACAACATGGCCTTCATCGCGCGCGACGTGATGATGCTCCACCCCCGCGAGGAACTCGCCGAGATGATGCGGCTGTGCAAGGACTACAACGTCAAGCCCGAGTTCGAGGTCTTCGCACTTGGCGAGACCTGGATGATCGACGACCTCCTCCAGAAGGGCCTCGTGGAGCCGCCGATCCTCATGACGTGCTTCTTCGGGCGTCCGGGCGGAGCGTGGTCGCCGCCCTCGCTGAGCGAGTTCTTACACCGCGTCTCGAACCTGCCGGCGGATTCGGTCTACATCGCGAGCGCCACCGGCCCCACCCATATCCACATGCAGACGATGGCGGTCATGCACGGCGGCCACGTGCGCGTGGGAACGGAAGACGAGCCATACTTGCACCCCGGCGAACTCGGCGACAACGCCGACCACGTCGCGCGCATCGCGAGAATCGCGGGCGAGATGGGCCGCGAGATCGCGAGCGTGGACGAGGCGAAAGCGATGATAGGGATTTGATTCTTAGTCGCAAGGAACGCTGCGCATGAGCAAGCCGAAGTTTTCCCGGTATATCGGCATCGACTATTCCGGTGCGAAAACGCCGACTGCCTGCTTAAAAGCCCTGCGTGTATATAAGGCTGGATATTGGGCGCAGCGTGAGGCAGAAAAACACGATTGAAATTCAGGGAGAATTACATGGGACCAATCAGGCAAAGTTGACGGCGCCCGGTTTATGCAGCCGTCGTCACATCGCTCTTTTTTGTTTTGACCGGTTTTTCAACACCATAAAATTTTCTTGAAGCGGCTACGATTTTCTTTGCAAGGGCGAAAAACTCCCGATCTTCTTTTTGGGCCAAAATTAAAAATCCCTTTCTGTCTTCTTCCGTTTTCAGTGTTTCTATGGATGCGCGATGCTTTCTGGCGAAATCCACGATTATATCCCCTGTCAAATTGACTTGTTTTTTGAATATTTTCCAAAGGGCCGGTATAGTTTATAGCCTTACTCAAGACGTTTCGTCCGATTTTATAAAGGAATTCGGAATGAAAGTAATGTTTCCATCATGATATTTATGACAAGCGAATCTTGTCAATTTTGCCTGGTCGGTCCCAGTGATATACATGACCCGACAGTGGGACTCCATGCGCCGGATGCGGATGAATGAACGGCGGCTTTTCGTTCCCTGCCGATGTGCGGGAACCCTGACAAAAGGCAACAGGCGTAAAAATGAATTCCGGCTTTCGCCGGAATGACGGTGAACACCTTCTCTTTCAAGGATAACAACATGCCCAAGATGAGCGGGGCGCAGTTCATGGCTGACGCCCTCCACGCCTACGGCGTCACCCACATTTTCTTCGTGCCGACGATTCTGAGCCACTCCCTCGCCCAGATGGACGAGCGCGGCACCGGCATCGCCCGCGTCCTCACCCACGGGGAGAAGGCGGCGGCCTACATGGCGGACGGCTACGCGCGCGCCTCGGGGCGTCCGGGCGTCTGCATGGCGCAGATCGTGGGCGGCGTGAACCTGGCGGCGGGCCTTCGCGACGCCCACCTGGCCTGCGCGCCCATGATCGCCTTCACGGGCGGCACGACGCCGCAGATCCGCTACCGGAACGCCTACCAGGAGACCGAAGACATCAGCGCGTTCGACCCGGTCACCAAGTTCAACGCCACGGTGGATGACGTCTCGCGCTTCCCCGATCTGCTCCGACAGGCCTTCCGCGTCGCCACCTCGGGCACGCCCGGCCCGGTGCACCTGCGCTTCAGCGGGAACTTGGGGCAGGTGGAACAGGACGTGGCCGATCTCGAACTCATCGTCGAGGAGAATTTCAAACAGGTCCCCGCCTATCGGCCCGAGCCTGAGCCGGCGAGCATCTCCCGTGCGCTGGAAGTGATCGCGAAAGCCGAGCGGCCCATCATCGTCGCGGGCGGCGGCGTGCGGACCTCGGGCGCCAACGCGGAACTCGTCGCCTTCGCCGAGAAGCTGCAAATCCCCGTCGCCACCTCCATGAACGGCAAGGAATCGATTCCGGGCGACCACCCCCTCTCGGTCGGCGTGGTGGGGACGTATTCGAGGAGGAGCGCGAACGAACTGGTATCGGAAGCCGACCTCGTCTTCTTCATCGGCACCCAGACGGGCGGCATGACCACCCACTTCTGGCGCGTGCCCAAAATCGGCGTTCCCGCGGTTCAGCTCGACATCGACCCCGAGGAACTCGGGCGCAACTACCCGCTTAAGGCCTCCATAATCGGCGATGCGAAAATCGCCCTCGGAAAACTGACCCAAGCCGCGGGAGAAGTCCCCGAACGCGGGGCGTGGCTATCCCGCGTGGAGCAAGTGGGCGCTGCGTGGCGGGCGGAATTCGCGCCGCTCCTGAACTCGGACGCCGCTCCCATGCGGCCCGAAAGGGTTTGCAAGACGCTGGGCGAGCATCTGCCGTCCGACGCCATCGTCCTCGCCGACACCGGGCATTCGGGCATGTGGACGGGGGGATATCTGGACCTTAAAAGCCCCGACGTCAGCTTCATGCGCGCGGCGGGCCACCTGGGCTGGGGATTCCCGGCCGCGCTGGGGGCCAAGTGCGGCGCGCCCGAGCGGCCCGTCATCCTCTTCACGGGCGACGCGGGATTCTGGTACCACATCGGCGAAGTCGAGACCGCCGTGCGCTGGGGCATCCACGCCGTCATCCTCGTCAACAACAACGGCTCCCAGAACCAGGAGACCAAGATTTTCGACGACGCCTACGGCGGCGAGCAGCGCGGCAAGGCGCACGAGCTCTGGCACTTCAACCAGACGAATTTCACCGACATAGCCAAATCCATGGGCGCCGCGAGCATCCGCGTCGAAAAACCGGGCGAACTCGGAAGCGCGCTCGATCAGGCCTTCAGCATGAAGGGAGGCCCCGTGGTCCTCGACGTCGTCACGGACATCGAGGCCTTGGCGCCGGGGGCGTATGGGCCGCCGGATTAGGGGCTAATTAGGTAGAAGTATCAGGCGTCTTGCGTCTTGTTCGGGCCGTCTCCGATGACAGCGGAAATTCGATCTGCCAAGTTTTTTCGAAATTCCTCAAGTTTTCCCGACTCCCAGGGAATGTGATTGTACTGGCGCGTGTCAAAGTGGATATCCTCTAATATATCTTCCCGACAAGTGAATATCACCGGAATGTTCAGACCGTGCGCGAAGCCCGCCTCGTAATAAACGCCTCCGCGCGCTCCAGACTCCCCGTGCGTAAAGTCCGCGACGACAAAACGTGAACGCCTGATCTCTGCGATAATCTCATCGTCTATCTTATTGATGTGTTCTTTTCGATTGATGGGGAGTGGTTCATATCCGGCATCTTCTATACCCGGCTTGATGCCGTTTTCATAAGCATTGTCCATTGACTCATCGAACCACATGGCCACGAAGGCTTGCGACAAATCGGTGGCCACATTCTCAAGTTCAGCAAGTCGAGCGTAACCTTCGACTGTTAGTATACGATTCTCTGAACCATATTTTTCCAACCAACCCCGTCGCTCTAAATACTCCAACAGATATTCCACTTCATGATCATTGATGGATTCCGACATCGCTAAAACAGCGCTCATATTAACGAACACATCCACGTATTCCCCGATACTCGGAGTTGCTTTTTGAATACCCTGAAGAAGTCTGTCCGCACGTTCGTGAACTGATAATTTTTGTCGTTGCTCTATCTCTCTGAACGTATGTTCCGTAATTTTCGGGTACTCATCTCCAAATCTCCGTTGATCGACTAACCACGAAGTCAACCGCGCTTTGAAGTGTTCATCTTTATGTCTCAGGAGGTTTTCTGCTCTGTGAGAAATAACATATTGTCCGCCAGCGCGCGGTGAATCAATCACTTCCAGATTAATTCTACTGCTAACTCCTCTTACTGAAGCCAACGTTCCCCATATTGGACAAACTGAATTTTCGTTCATGTTTTCTATCTCTTGAGTTAAGGGCGGTTAAACGGAAAGGCGCATGAGTATAACCAATGATTTGGCCTGAACGCGAGTTCCCCTAATGGGACCTCTGAAAAGCCCCGTATGTGTCCACTATGAAACCGCCAACCCCTCTTTCCTCACCCTGAGTAGCCGCCGAAGGCGGCGTATCGAAGGGCGAGGGGCTCGTACCGGAACGAGAGGGCATCCTTCGATACGGCGCTTTCGCGCCTACTCAGGATGAGGCGGATGAGAAGACCGTCGCACAGGATAAGACGCTGCGGTTTTGTTCGTCATTCCGGCGAAAGCCGGAATCCATTTTGACTTTCCGCTGGACGGGGCGGTCACGACTTTCTTGTCGCGCGCTGTCCGGATGCGGAACCCGGAGAATTCGCCTTTCGCTTTTGTGTTCGACTCCCTCCTCCCCGCCCGAGAGCAAAGACGTCCGAGCGAGGAGGCAAAAAGGCAAAGGCGAAAATGGATTCCGGCTTTCGCCGGAATGACGGCGGTGGCCAATGCTGCACGAGGAGAGGTTTTTCAACAACTTCGAGGAGCGAAGAATTGCGAGCCGATTCTAATCTCGCTCGCTAGCGATCACTCCCTCTCAGTCACGTCAAACACTCATTCATCAATCGCGTTTGACCCTAATGCGAAAGTATCTGGCTCAGGAAGAGTTTCGTGCGGTCGGATTTGGGGTTGTAGAAGAATTCCTCGGGTTCGTTCTGCTCGACGATCTGGCCCTCGTCCATGAAGATGACCCGGTGGGCGACCTGGCGCGCGAAGCCCATCTCGTGCGTCACGACGAGCATCGTCATCTCGGTCTCGGCGAGTTCGACCATCACGTCGAGCACCTCCTTGATCATCTCGGGGTCCAGCGCGGAGGTGGGCTCGTCGAAGAGCATGATCTTGGGCCGCATGCAGAGCGAGCGCGCAATCGCCACGCGCTGCTGCTGGCCGCCCGACAGCTGGCCGGGGTATTTCAGGGCCTGCTCGGGAATCTTGACGCGCGTTAAATACTCCATCGCGAGCTCTTCGGCCTCGGCCCTCGGCGTCTTGCGCACCCAGATGGGCGCGAGCGTGCAGTTCTCCAGAACCGTCAGGTGGGGGAAAAGGTTGAACTGCTGGAACACCATGCCGACTTCGCGGCGCACGTTGTCGATTTGCTTCAAGTCCCCCGTCAACTCGATGCCCTCCACTACGATGGTGCCCTGCTGGTGCTCCTCCAGGCGATTGATGCAGCGGATGAGGGTGGATTTGCCCGAGCCCGAAGGCCCGCAGATGACGATGCGCTCGGCCCGGTTCACCGTCAGGTCGATGTCGCGCAGGACGTGGAACTCGCCGAACCACTTGTTCATGCCCTCGATGCGGATAATCGGCTCACTCATGGGCGCGTTCTCCCTCCTCAGGTTCTGTGGCCCGTGTCGAGCTTGCGCTCTAACCACAGGCTGTAGCGCGACATGCTGAAACAGAAGACGAAATAGATGACGGCCGCGAAGATGTAGGATTCATGCTCCAGGCCCAGCCATTTCGGGTCCGTCACCGCCGAGCGGGCCACGAGCAAGAGATCGAACAGCCCGATGATCGACACCAGCGCCGTATCCTTGAACAGGGCGATGAAGGTGTTGACGATGCCCGGGATCACGATTTTGAGCGCCTGGGGCAGGATGATCAACTGCATCGACTTCCAGTAGTTGAGCCCCAGCGCCTGGGCGGCTTCCGTCTGGCCCTTGGGCAGCGCCTGAAGGCCCCCGCGCACGACCTCGGCCATATAGGCGGATGAGAACATGGTGAAGCCGATGAGCGCGCGCAGAAGTTCGTTCGCGTTCACCCCCTCCGGTGTGAAGAGCGGCAGCACGAAAGACGCCATGAAGAGCACGGTGATGAGCGGCACGGCGCGCCACAACTCGATGAAGGCGACGCAGATCGTGCGGATGACGGGCATCTCGGAGCGCCGCCCGAGCGCCAGCAGAATGCCTATCGGCAGGGAGAACAGGATGGCGACCGAGGCGAACACCAGCGTGAGCGTCAGGCCGCCCCACTTGTTCGTCGGCACGCTCTCCAGGCCGAAAGCGCCGTGGAGCAGGATGAAGGCGATGACGGGAAAACCGAAGACGAGGAAGAGCGCCGCGAAGGTGCGGCCCGGCACCCTGTCGGAGAGCACCGGCAAGAGGTTCAGGCAGAACAGGATGAAGGTCAGGTTCACCCGCCAGCGCTCCGGCTCGGGATAGAAGCCGTAGACGTACTGCCCGAAGCGTTTCGGCACCAGGACCCAGCAGGCGCCCTCGATGCCCCGGCAATCCTTGTTCGACTCCCCGATCCAGAGCGAGTCGATGAAGGCCCACTGGAACAGCGGCGGCACGATGGTATAGAGGAGATAGAGCGTCAGCAGCGTGAGCGCCGTGTTGAACGGCGAGGAGAAGAGGTTCTGCCGCATCCAGCCCAGGACGCCCACCGTCGAGACGGGCGGCGGAGACTGCGGGACATTCTCCGTGCGGAAGAAGCTCCTGTCCGGATTGCTTGCGGTATCGCTCATGGCATCACCTCTCCACCAGCGATATGCGCCTGTTGTACCAGTTCATGTAGAGCGATATCAGCAGGCTGAAGGTGAGATACACCACCATGCACATGGCGACGATCTCGATGGCCTGGCCGCTCTGGTTCAGCGAGATGCCGCCGAAGACGTTGAACAGATCGGGGTAGCCGATGGCGATGCCGAGCGAGGAGTTTTTCGTCAGGTTCAGGTACTGGCTCACCAGCGGCGGCACGATGACCCGGAGCGCCTGCGGGATGATGACGAGCCTCAACGTCGGCGCCGGCCGCACCCCCAGGGAATAGGAGGCCTCCTGCTGACCCTTCGAGACGGCGAGGATGCCCGCGCGCACGATCTCGGCGATGAACGATGAGGTGTAGACCGTGAGCGCGGCCAGGGCGGAGAAGAGCTCTATCTGGATTCCCAGGCCGCCCGTGAAGCGGAACCGGCCGAGTTCCGCGTATTCCCAGGTGAGCGGAAAGCCGGACGCGGCCGAGGCGAGCAGCGGCGCGCCGATGAAGATGCCCAGCGACGTCCAGAAGACGGGGAACTGCTCCCCGGTCGCGTCCTGGCGCCTGCGCGCCCATTTCTTGAGCCAGACGATCGCCGCGACAGCGACGAAAACCGATATCACGACCACCAGGAAGCCCGGCTGCGGGATGGGCCTGGGAATCGTGAGGCCGCGGTTGTGGATGTAAACCGTATCGAAAATCGGTATCGCCTGGCGGACCAGGGGGAGCGACTGAAAGACGGCGAAGTGCCAGAACAGGAACTGCAGCAGCAGCGGCACGTTGCGCACCGTCTCAATGTAGAACCCCACCAGGCGCGAGACCAGCCAGTTGTTCGAGAGCCTGAGCACGCCGAGAATGAAGCCGAGAATCGTCGCCAGCACGATCCCCAAAGCCGAGATGAGGAACGTATTGAGCAGTCCGACGATGAAGACGGCGCCGTGGGTCGAGCCCGCCTCGACGGAGTAGGGAATGAGCGTGAGCGGAATCTCGAAGCCCGCCGGGTTGAAGAGGAAATCGAACCCGGTCTTGATGTTGCGTTTTTCGAGGTTGATGAGCGTGTTGTGGACGAGGTAGACGCCCAGGCCGACGAGCGCCAGCACAAAAGCGACCTGGAACGCGATCGACCGGAATTTCGGATCGTACCACCAACGGGCGGCGCTTGGCCGTCCGCCGCCTGCTTGAGAGTCTACCGCCATATCGAGCCCCCGGGGTGCGACATCGCCTGCGCGGTATCTTCGCTTCGAGAACGCGCCGCCCGGCCCCGGGGAAACCCCCGGAGCCGGAGCGGGTTCACGTTATTGCTCGGGTCAGCCTAGCGGAACGGAGGCGAGTAGAGAATGCCGCCCTTCGTCCAGAGCTGGTTGTAGCCGCGCGCGAGGCCAATGGCCGTCTTGGGGCCGATGTGGCGCTCGTAGATCTCCGAGTAGTTGCCCACGCCCTTGATGACGTTGTAGGCCCAGTCCTTCGGGAGGCCGAGCATGCTGCCGAAGTCGCCCTCCTGGCCGAGCATGCGCTTGATCTCGGGGTTGCTCGATTTCTTCATGGCGTCGACGTTCTTGGAAGTGATGCCGAGTTCCTCGGCCACGATGAGCGCGTTGCGCACCCAGCGGGCGATGTCGCCCCACACGTTGTCGCCGTGGCGAACGACGGGGCCGAGGGGCTCCTTGGAGATGATTTCAGGCAGAATCACGTGGTCGGCCGGGTTCTTGAGCACGGAGCGCTGGGCGGCGAGGCCGGAGCGGTCCGTCGTGTAGGCGTCGCAGCGGTTGGCGGCGTAGTTCTGGCGCGCCTCGGCCGCGTCCTCGACGACGACCGATTTGAACTTCATGTTGTTGCTGCGGAAGAAGTCGGCCAGGTTGAGTTCGGTCGTCGTGCCCGTCTGGATGCAGACCGAAGCGCCGCCGAGTTCCTTGGCGCTCTTGACGTTCAGGGACTTGCGGGTGATGAAGCCCTGCCCGTCGTAGTACAGCACGCCCACGAACTCGAAGCCCAGGTTCACGTCGCGCTTGAAAGTCCAGGTCGTGTTGCGCGAGAGGACGTCGATCTCGCCGGATTGAAGCGCCGGGAAGCGCGTCTTGCCCGTCAGCGGCTTGTAGGTCACCTTGTCGGGATCCCCGAAAATCGCTGCGCTGATGCCGCGGCAGTAATCGACGTCGAACCCTCTCCAGACGCCCTTGTCGTCAGGGGCGGAGAAGCCCGTGAGGCCGGTGTTGACGCCGCAAATGAGATTGCCGCGTTTCTTCACCGTCTCCAGCGTCGGGCTGGCGGCGAACGCGGCGCTTGCGATTACCGCCACGGCGGCAAACGCGCAAAGTACGGTGAGCAAGTGTTTTTTCATCGTGATTGTCTCCCTCATGGGCCCTCGCGGGCATCAAGAAAATAAAGAAACTTCCCTGGATGTGTTTGCATGGCGCTGCATAAGCCAAAAATACCACGATGGGGACGTTCTCACAACTTTTTTTCCAAATCTCAGGAGTTGGAAGCGGGGGAGTTTTCAGAAAAAGCAGGGAAAGATGATCGAGAAGCACACCGGCGGAGCTTCATGAGGACATCAGGCATCGTTGACGGGCTTTCAAGCAGATGGGCGAAGCCGAAGGCCCAGGGCGCGCATGACCTTGAGAACGGTGGCGAACCCGGGATTTCCCCCGGGCGAGAGCGCCTTGTAGAGGCTCTCCCTGCCCAGGCCGGTCTCGGCGGCGACCTTCGTCATCCCCCTGGCCCGCGCGGCGTCCCCCAACGCCGCCGCGATGAGCGCCGGGTCGCCGTCCTCGAAAGCCGCTTCGAGGTAGAGGGCGATATCCTCTTTCGTCTTGAGGTGATCCGCCGCGTCCCACGGTCTGGTTTTCGTCTTCGCCATCACGAACTCCTATAACTCTAGTGCCAGATTCCGCGCTCTAAAGATATCCCGAGCCTGAGTGCTTTTATCTCCTCCGGCCAGCAGGACCACCAATGATTGCCCTTGCTGTACATAGTAAATGCGATAGCCGGGTCCGTAGTCGATCCGAAGTTCCGAAACCCCTTGTCCGACCGCCCGTACATCTCCGGGATTGCCCAACGACAAACGTCTGATGCGAGCGTTGATGCGCGCCTTCGCCCGCTTATCCCGAAGTTTCTCGAACCATCGGGCATATTGATCGGTTTGACGAACCTCGATCAACATCTAATTGTATCCCAAAAGATACATTCAGGCAAGCGGCTATATACAACCCTTTACAACTATGGAAGTGCAACGCAGTATATTGCAATCAGACGGTGATATCACCATCCCCTCCCTACTCCCTGATCTTCTCGGTGACGCTGAGCGTCTGCGCGCCGGGGGTGGGTATCCACATGGATTTCTGGCCCTCGCCGCCCCCGACGATGAGGATGAGGGCGTCGGCGTGGGTGAGGATGGGCACGGAGGCTTCGGGGTCCGTCCTGTCCACCCAGACGGGAAAGGTTGGGCCTTTCGATTTTCCCCGGACGCCCACGTGCTTCCAGGGTTTCCTCGCCTTCTCGAACAGATAGCGCTTCACGTCCGCCTTGCTCCAGCCCGCCCGCGCGACGTAGGCGGCGTGCTCGGGCGCCATGACGAGGGCGGGTTCTCCCTGGGAGGAGAGATTGTTCCCGCCCAGCGTCGCCATCGAGTCCGCGTAGCCGAAGAGCAGCGCGTGGGGCTCGGTGTTGTAGTTGTCCGTGATGCAGTGCGGCGCCTCCCCGCAGGTGAGCGTCACCGTGCTCTCCCCAGGCTGAAAGCCGCGCTCGACGTGATAAGGCTCCCAGGGGTTCGCGTCCTCGTTCTCTGCGATGCAGTAGGTGTATTTCCCCGGATGCGCGTGCTGGGCGCGGTCCACCTCGCCGGGCGCGGCGCCCCCCAGGTTGATGAGGCAAAGCCTGAGCGCGCGGCCTATCGTCGCGTTCGCTCGCCAGCCGGGGCCGAAAAGGCCGGAGCCGGAGTTCACTTTAAGGCGCTTGGCCATAGGGCCGTTCACGATGATGAGCGCGGTGGCGGGGTGGGTCGTCGTCTGGCGGTGGCTGAGGCCATAGCGCGGCTTCGTGATTGCGGAGACGGCCGCTACGACGACGGGCAGGTATTCGGGCAAGCAGCCGGCCATCACGGCGTTCACCGCAACCGCGCGGACCGTCGCCACCCCCATCAGGGGAGGAACCTCCGCGATCTCCTCATCCGGCTCCCCCGGCCAGCCGGTGAGCATGCTCTCCACGCGCCCGCGCGTGGGCGGGACGATGGGCAGCCCGTCCGTCCAGCCGCGCTCATAGAAACAGGCGTTCACCTCATCGAGCGAGCCCGTGACCGACAAAACCCGCCTGCCCGCCTCCAGAGAGGGGTTTTCGACGTTACCGGCCAAGCTCCGCCTCCCCTATTTCGGGCAGAGATTCCGAGGACCCCGGAACTTCTTCTCGGCATACTCGGCCCGGAGCTCCCCCGCGTCGCCCGTGAGCGCGTGGACGACCTCATTCACGATGGCGTCCGCCTTGGGATGAAGCGCTTCCCTTTCGGGAGCGGCCAGGGGATGGTCCATCTCGACGACGGGCAGTCCGCCGTAGCCCTGCCTCCTCGCTATCGCGCGGCCGCTGTGGCTGAAGCCCCGGCTCACGATGACGCAGGCGGGGCTTCCCAGCCGCTCGAGCCGGACCGCGTCGCGGACACTCCACGAGGTGGATGAGCCTCAGTGCCCGACGCCGACCAACACGGCGTCGCAGCGCGCGTTCAACTCCTCGAGAATTTCAGGGGATGCCGGTTGGGCGAGGTGATGCTTCCTGCGCTGGACGACTTCCCTGACGCCGACCGACTCTCGAAGCCTCTCAAGCACCCTGTCCAGCACCCAGTCGGAGAATTCCTTGTTGTTCTCCAAAATCCCGAGAGTAGCGCCCTCCAGCGTGTCGGGTCTGGGCTTCAAGGCCTCATCCGGTATCCTGGGGATGCCGGCGGGAGAGATGACCTCGGCGAATGTCTCGTCATTCATCGGATTCTCGCGGCCCGCGCTACCTGCCCGTGAATACGGGTTTTCTCTTCTCCATGAACGCGGTGCGGCCCTCTTTGTAATCGGCGCTGTCGAAGCATTCTTTCGAGAGGCGGGCGATCATGTCGAAATCGCGATCGGCGCCGTCTTTCACCACCTCGCCGATGGTGAGCTTGGACGCCTTGATCGACAGCGGTGCGTTGTTCGCGATGGTGGAGGCCATGCCCACCACGAAGTCTTCGAGTTCATCCACGGGCACCACTTCGTTCACCAGTCCGATTTCGAGCGCTTTCGCCGCCGGGATGCGCCTGGCCGTGAAGAGGATCTCCTTCGCCTTCGCGGGTCCCACGAGGTCGACGAGCTGCTTCAGGTTGTCGAAGCCGTAGGCGATGCCCAGCCGCCCGGCGGGGATGCCGAACTGCGAATCGTCCGCCGCGATCCGGATGTCGGCGTTCAGCGCGATCCCCAGCCCGCCGCCCAGGCAGTAGCCCCGGATCATGGCGATGAGGGGCTTTTTCATGCCCATCATGATCTGCTTGGCTTCTTCGGATATCCGGGTGTACTCGGCGGCCTGCTCGGCGTTGCTCCTGTTCTTCGCGAACTGCGAGATGTCCGCGCCCGATACGAACGCCCTGTCCCCTGCGCCCTTCATCACCACGACGCGGACCGCGTCGTCCGCCTCGTAATTCTCGAGTATCTCGGCGATGGCTCCCCACATCTCGAGCGAGAGCGCGTTCCTCCGCTCGGGGTTGTTGAAGATCATCCAGCCGATGCCGCCGTCCACCTCGAAAGCCATCTTCTCCGTCGATAACTGCATTCCATGCTCCATACGCTGCGCCCCAACGGGGCAGGATAGTTCCTAGACGATGCCCGCATCGCGCAATCGACTTATCGCGTCCGCATCGTAGCCCAAATTCTTCAAAATCTCTTCCGTATGCTCGCCCACCTCGGGCGTCGAGTTGCGCATCTTCTGCGGCGTGCGGGCGAGCTTGACCGCCTGGCCCACGATCTTTATCGGCCCCATCTCGGGGTGCTCGACCTCGGGCGACATGTTCAGCCCCTTCACCTGGGGATCGGCGAACGTCTTGTCCACCGTGTAGATGGGCCCGCAGGGGATTCCCGCCTCGTTCAGTATCTCGATCCACTCCGCACCCGGCTTCGCCCGCGTGCGGCGGGTGATGGTCTCGTGCAGGGCCTCTTTGTTCTCGAAGCGCTTCGGCACGCTCCCGTAATCGGGATTCTCGAGCAGCTCGGGCAATTCCAGCGCGTTCACGAGGCGCTCCCAGAGATGCTGGGGACCGGACTGGATGATGATCCGCCCGTCCGCGGTCTCGAAAACGCCCGCCGGCAAAAAGGTGGGGTGGTTGTTCCCCTGCTGGGTGGGCACGTCCTCGAAAAGCAGGTATCTCGCGGCCTGGAAGTCCATCATCTGAATCTGGGCTTCGAGAAGCGAGGTGTGCACCCATTGCCCCTCACCCGAGACTTCGCGCTCGAGCAGGGCGATCATAATCCCCTGCGCGAGCATGAAGCCGGCAGACAGATCGGCGAGCGGAATGCCCACACGCATGGGCCCCTCGCCAGGCTTGCCGGTGACGGACATGAGGCCGCTCAGCCCCTGGGCCGTCATGTCCAGCCCCGGTCGCTTGCTGTAGGGTCCCTCCTGCCCGAAGCCGGAGATGCTCCCGTAGACGATGCGCGGGTTCACGGCGCGACAGGCCTCGTAATCCACGCCCAGGCGGTGCTTCACGTCGGGCCGGTAGTTCTCGATCACCACGTCGGCGTCTTTCACCATGCGGAAGAATATCTCGCGGCCCTTTTCCTCGCGCAGGTTGAGGGTCATGCCCCTCTTGTTGCGGTGCAGGTTCTGCGCCTCATACCCGCTCCGGGGCTGGGCCATGTTGTCCGAAAAGCCGCTCGTGGGCGGCGCCTCTATCTTGATGACGTCCGCCCCCCAGTCCGCGAACTGGCGAACCGCCGTGGGGCCGGCCCGCGCGCGGGTGAGATCCAGGACCTTGAAACGGGACAGGGGTAGAGAGTGATTCTGCACGAACGCGCTCCTGTGAAGAAAATGCAGCGACTCAAGAACAAGGGAGATTCATCCGCCCATAAGGTAGCAGAATCGAGCGCGTTTGCGCAGTGCCGGAGGGGGTGAATTTCACGGTTCCGGGGACGCGATTCTCCTCCGACGCGAAAGGAGTATGGCGATGATATTTTTTCCTGGTCGGGGCGAGAGGATTTGAACCTCCGACTTCCTGCTCCCAAAGCAGGCGCGCTACCAGGCTGCGCCACGCCCCGATGGGCCGCAAGCCTATCACAACCCATTCGCGCACCGGAACCTGGGGGAGAAACAGAAGTAAAGCCGGGCCGAGCGGCCCGCGCGGGTCAGGCGGGCGCCGGCTGAGGCGTTTGCCCTTTTCGCCTGCTGTGCTGATACCAGTACAAGGCGGCGAAAATCGCCACCGCGACGAGCTGCACCACGGGCCGCGGGCCGCCGGTGAAATCCGTTATGAGCGAGGGCCTGAACGCCGAGACGCACACCACCATCAGGATCGCCCGCTCGCCCCAGTTGCAGTTATCGGCGAAATAGCCCTGAAGCGCGGAGGCGAAGGCGAAAATCGCCGCCAGAGAGACGAAACACACCCAGGCGATTTTGAGAATATCGTTGATCCAGATGATCTCGCCCTTGGGACCGACGCCCTGCATCATCAGGAGCTCCAGGTTGTAGATGAAGACGAACGGCAGCACGGCGGTCCGCAGGTCGTAGACGAAGCCCTGCACGCCCGTCTGGATGGGGTCGGACTTGGCTATCGCCGAGGCGGCGAACGCGGCCAGACCCACGGGCGGCGTGTCGTCGGCCAGGATGCCGAAATAAAAGACGAACAGATGGGCCGCGAGCAGCGGCACCACGAGGCCCGCCTTGCCGCCCAGGCTCACGATGACGGGCGCGGTGAGCGTCGCCATGACGATGTAGTTCGCCGTCGTGGGAAGCCCCATCCCCAGGATGAGGGAGCAGATCGCGGTGAGCAGGAGCATGAGCACCACGTTGCCCAGGGAGACGATCTCGATAAGCTCGATGAAGCGTCCGCTCAAGCCGGTAAGCGTGACGGTGCCCACGATGATGCCCGCCGCCGCGGTCGCGACGCCGATGCCCATCATGTTCTTGGCCCCGGCCATCAACCCCTGCCAGACGTCGCCGAAGCTCTGGCCGAAACCGGCGAGCACCCCGTCCCACAGGCGCTCTTCGAGTTCCTTGAAATGCGCCTCGCCGAACAACTCCCGCAGATGGGCGACGCCCTTCTCGCGCTTCATGCCGCCCAGGACGGCGATGGTGTTCTGCATGGGACGCTGGACGACGATGATCGCCATCGTCAGCAGGATCGCGTTGAACGCCGACGCCACGGCCGACATGCGCAGGATGACGAGCGTGTAGATGAGCGCCAGGATGGGAACGACGTAGTGGATGCCGCTGATGAGCGTGTGCCAGAACGAGGGCAGTTCATCCTCCCTCAGCGGTCTTAAGTCCAGCTTGAGCGCTTCCAAATGAACGACGTAGAACAGGGCGATATAAGACAGCAGGGCCGGCAGTATGGCGGCGCGCACCACGTCGAGATACGCCAATCCCAGGAATTCCGCCATGATGAACGCGGCGGCGCCCATGACCGGCGGCATGAGCTGTCCGTTCGTGCTCGCGCCCACTTCCACGGCGCCCGCCTTGTAGGCGGGCAGGCCCACTTTTTTCATCAGCGGGATCGTGAAGGTTCCCGTCGTCGCCACGTTCGCGATGGATGAGCCCGAGACGAGACCCGTCATACCCGAGGCGACCACGGCCGCCTTGGCGGGTCCGCCCCGGAAGCGGCCCAGCGCCGCGAAGGCCACCTGCACGAAGTAGTTCGCCGCGCCCGCCTTGTCGAGCAGCGAGCCGAACAGCACGAAGAGGAACACGAAGCTCGTCGACACCCCGATGGGCACGCCCCAGATGCCGCTGTCGCTCAGATACATGTGGTCCACGACGAATTCGAGCGGAACGCCCGGATGCGCGATGAACGAGGGCATGTAGGGACCCACGAAGCAATAGAGCAGGAACAGGATGGCGAGGATCGGCAGCGCGGGTCCGAGCGCGCGCCGCGCGGCTTCCAGAAGAAGAACGACGAGGATCGCCCCCACGATGACGTCGCGCTGGATGGGGAGGCCCGAGCGCTGGATGATGTTCGCGTAGTCCCAGGCCATGTAGAACGCGCCCAGCCCCGCTATGATCGCGAGCGCATAGTCGTACCAGGGGATGACCTCCCGCGTGGAGCGCTGGGACCGCATGAAGTAGGGGAAAAGCTGGAGCGACATGCGCTGAATCCAGGTCTCGCCGGGCTTTTTCGTCCCCGGGAAGGCCAGGTAGACCATCGTGATGGCGAAGGTGAGGTGGATGCTTCTGGCGATGATGGAGTTCAGGGGGGTGTAGGCGATGTAGAGCTGGAAACAGGACCAGGAGATCGCGAGGACGGAGACCAGCCAGGCCGTGAGGTTCTTGGGCTGCCGCCCGCCGGATTCCGCTTCGGCGGCGATTTCCTCCGCCGCCCGCTTCGATTCTTCGTCGATCCCTGCGCCCAAAACGTCAGCGGAATCACCCGGCTCGCTCATTTATTCGCCCCTCAAACGTTTACCCCACTTCATGAAAGAATGAAACTCGAATCACCACACGAAGCCGGGGGCGTGCGGCCCCCGGCCCATGTGGTAGACGTTCGTCCGGAATTACACTACTTCATCAAGCCTTTTTCCTTGTAGTAACGCGTGGCGCCCGGATGGAAGGGAGCCGAGAGACCACCGAGCATGTCTTTCTTCGTCAGGTACTTGAACGCCGCGTGCGTGGCGCGGAACTGGTCGAGATTATCGAAGATGGTCTTCACGACGTTGTAGACCACGTCGTTGGGCTGATTCGCGCCGGTCACGAAAGTGGCCTTCACCGCGTAGGTCGGCACGTCCTTATTGACGCCCTTGTAAATGCCGCCCGGGATGTTCGTCATCACGTAGTAGGGCTTGCCGGACACCAGATCCATGATGCCCTTGGCGTTGATGGGGATCATGCGGATCGCTGTGCTGTTGGAGATCTCGAGACCGCCGCCCCAGGGGTTGCCGACGGTGTAGAAGAACGCGTCGATCTTCTTGTCCACCAGCGCGCGGCTCGCCCCGCCCTGCTGCAGGCCCTCGGCCTTGATGTCCTTCATGCCGATGCCGTAGATTTTCAGGATGTCCGTCGCGTTACCGCGCTGGCCGGAGCCGGGGTTGCCGATGTTCACCCGGCGCCCCTTGATGTCCGATACCTTCATGATGCCCGAATCCGCGCGAGCGACGAGCATGACGGTTTCGGGATGAACGCTGAAGACGCTCCTGAGACCCTTGAAGGCTTTGCCCTTCCAGTCGGCCGTGCCGTTGTACGCCTGAAAGTTCCTGTCGGACTGGGCGACGCCGAAGTTCAGGAGGCCGCGCTTGATGGCGTTGATGTTGAACACCGAACCCAGCGCGGGACGGCCGATGCAGTTATAACCCTTGCTTTTCAACGTCTTGTTCACCAGCTTGCAGACGTTGAGAGCGACCTGGTAGTACACGCCCGTGGTGGAGCCGCCGCCGACCACGAGAAATTTCGCGGCGCTCGCAGGGACCGCCGCTCCCGCCAGTGAAATCGCCACGACGGAAGCGAGTATGAATTTCATTGTCCTTTTCATCGCATATTCTCCTTGAGTGAAGTGAGGGGAAAAATAGACTTGCCGAGCATTCCTTATGAGCGTTTCCTCTTTATAATCGACATCCATACATCCTCCTCGTGGATGACGAATTCCAGGGAAAACCTCTAAAAACCGGCTCTTGCCGATTCTTTGTTCTCGGTATGATTGCCCGATTCAAGGATAATGAGCGAAAAACCCGATGTCAACAGGAAACTAAATTCCAGCGGGTTATTTTCAGCTCTTTGGGGTATTCTCATCGCCTGAAAAATCTTTCGTTTTTTCTTATTGCTGTTATTTTCGAGGTTGGGGGATGAATCAGACAACGTGGGACGTCATCGTCATCGGAGGCGGCATTCTCGGCCTTTCCACCGCCATGGAGATCACCCGCCGCCGACCCGAAAAACGCGTCCTCGTCCTCGAGAAAGAAACCGGCGTCGGCCGCCACCAATCGCTCCACAACAGCGGCGTGATCCATGCGGGACTCTACTACCGCCCCGGCTCGCTCAAGGCCAGGACCTGCGTGGAGGGCGCGGCCGCCATGGTGCGCTTCGCACGGGAACACGGGATAGCCCACGAAATCTGCGGCAAGGTGGTCGTCGCCACGGAGGAGGCGGAAATCCCCCGGCTCGAGGAATTACGCCGCCGTGGCGAGGCGAACGGCATCGAGAACATCGCGGTTCTGGGGCCGGAGGAACTCCGCGAGTTCGAACCCCACGCCCGGGGCGTCAAGGCCCTGCGGGTGCCCTCCACGGGCATCATCGACTACGGCGCCGTCGTGCGCGCCTACGCCCGCATCGTCACCGGGGCGGGGCAGAGCATCCGGACGTCCGCCGAAGTCACCGGCATCGCCGTCTCGGGAAGAGAAAGGCGCGTCGAAACGACGGCGGGGGATTTCGGGGGAAAGCTCATCGTCAACTGCGCGGGGCTTTACGCCGACAGGATCGCCAAACTCGCAGGCGGGGCGCCGCCGATGAAGATCGTGCCCTTCCGGGGCGAGTATTACGAACTCACGCCCGGGAGCCGCTCGCTCGTGAAGAGCCTGATCTACCCGGTCCCCGACCCGGCGTTTCCTTTCCTGGGGGTCCACTTCACCCGCCGCGTGGACGGGAGCGTCGAGGCGGGGCCGAACGCCGTTTTGGCCTACATGAGAGAGGGGTATACGAAAACGCGGGTCGACCCCTACGATCTGCTCGAAACCCTGACGTATCCCGGCTTCCTGAGGCTGGCGCTCAAATACTGGAAGACGGGACTCGGTGAGATGGTCCGCTCGGTCAGCAAGTCCGCCTTCACGCGCGCGCTGCAAAAGCTCATGCCCGAGATCCGCGAATCGGACCTCGCTCCCGCGGGCGCGGGCGTCCGCGCGCAGGCGGTGGACCGCGAAGGCGGCCTGCTGGATGATTTTTCCATCATCCGGACCGAGGGCGCCGTCCACGTGTGCAACGCCCCCTCGCCGGGCGCGACGGCCTCGCTGATGATAGGCCGCGCCATCGCCGACATGGCCGAGGAGATGACGGGCTGAGCCGGCGGCGGCAATCGCGACCGATAAAATAGATGTTGCGTTTTTTGCAGGGACAACCCTCCGTGGTTGTCCTTCGTCAGGACAGGCACGGAGGCCTGTCCCTACGGGGGGCACGCCGACCAATGCGGGGTTGTTGAAAAAGTCCTGCTCCATCGGGTTCGATGTGTAGGGGCGGACCTGCGTGTCCGTATATGGACGCCCACGAGAATGCAAGCGGTTTTTGGGGAGGGTTCGGCGCAAAGCGGTTCGGCTCAGTCGTATATGGACGCCCACGAGAATGCAAGCGGTTTTTGGGGAGGGTTCGGCGCAAAGCGGTTCGGCTCAGTCGTATATCCGGCCTCTTCGTTGCGGCGCTTTACTCTGGCCGCGGGCCCGTATGGAGATAGGTGGACCGGGTCCAAATCGACCTGGTGAGCTCGGTGGCTCTGGACACGCATCTGGTTTTCCCGGTCCCGTCTCGATGACCGTTTGCCCTTACCCTTCCTCCGGCCTGCTCACATTCCTCCCGGCTCTATCCGTGCGCCCGCCGCTCAGGCGAGGGGCGCCGGCTCCCTGTAGACATCCTTGTTCCGCATCAGCGCCCACGCGATGCGCGCCATCCGGTTCGCCAGCGCCACCGCCACCACCTTCCTCGGCTTGCGCGCCAGCATCCGCGCCAGCCACGGACACGGCGGCTTCCGGCGACGCCCCGCCCAGCGTATCTCCGACATCGCGCCCGATATCAACAGACGCCTCACGTCGCGCTGGCCCATCTTCGACATGCCCCCCAGACGGGGCTTGCCCCCCGTGGAGTGCTGCCGGGGAACCAGACCCAGCCAGGCCGAGAAGTCACGGCCCCGACGGAAGTTCTCCACCGGCGGCGCGAACGCCCGGATCGCCGACGCCGTAATCGGACCAACACCCGGGATGCTCATCAGACGCCGCGCCTCCTCGTCCGCGTATGCGCTCGCCCGGAGCCGTCCGGTCAACTCCCGGACCTTCGCATCGAGGCCGACAATCTGGGCGAGCAGAACTTCGCCCAGCTCCCGGACCTCCTCGGGCAGGCCCGATTCCGCTCCCCGAACCGCCGCCGCCAGCCGTGTGAGGCCCACGGGCCCTTGCCGCTCGACGACCCCGAACTCCGCCAGGTGGCTGCGCAGCGCGTTGCGCGCCTGCGTGCGCTGATGCACCAGCAAATCCCGCGTGCGGTACTCCATCCCACACCCCTGCTGCGCTTCGCTCTTCACCGCCACGAAGCGCATCGTCGCCCGGGTGGCCGCCTCGCATATCGCCTCCGCATCCGCCGCGTCGTTCTTGTGGCGCTTCACGTAGGGCTTCACGTAGACCGGCGGCATGAGCCGAACCTCATGGCCGAGCTTGCCGACCTCGCGCCCCCAGTAGTGCGCGCTCGCGCACGCCTCCATCGCCACCACGCATCGAGGCTGCGACGACAGAAACTCCAGCACCTTCGCCCGCGTCAGCTTCTTGCGGAACGCGACCCGCCCGTCCGCCCACGCGCCGTGGAGTTGAAAACTGTGTTTCGCCAAGTCGACCCCGATGATGTAGACTCCTCCCATGGTCGTCTCCTTCCGGGCGGTGTGTGACGTCGTCTCGCCACATTCTAATCCGCCGGAAGGAGGCGTCCACCCCATCGCCCCAAACGCTCGGACGAAAACACGGTAAAACGGGAGAACACACAGTCGGACATATATGTCCGAGCCCTACGAAAACCGCAAACCCTCCCGCCGTTATCGAGACCGGCCCCGCCGCCGTCATTCCGGCAATCAATGCCGACCGAGGAGGGAGGGATTGCCCGGAATCCATTTTGACTTTTCACCGGGCGGGGCGGCCACGACCTTGTTGTTGCGCGGCGTTCGAATGCGGAATCCAAGGAATTCGTCTTTCGTTTTTGTGTTCGATTCCGACCCTCCCCGCCCGGGCGTAAAGACGTCCGAACGAGGAGGTGAAAAGGCAAAGGCGAAAATGGATTCCGGCCTTCGCCGGAATGACGGTGATCACCCCCCGGGCCGGTACGCGCTCTCGGGAGGGTCGGGCCTGTTCCACCGGCGGAGGAGCTTTCCGCCCCGGCAGGCGGCCTCGTAGGGGCCGTCCGGCGTCAGGACCACGAGGGGCCTTTTTCTTCGGCTCATCGTCCGGCGGTAACGCCTGCTTTGCGCGATGTAGAGTTCGCGCTCGGCGGGCAGCAGCTCGAACAGCCGGTCGAAAAAGCGCAGGAATTCACCCACATACTTCTTCGTCGCCACGCGGTGGCGATCCACGAGGTAGCATTTGTCCTCCAGCACCCGGTTGTAGACCAGTCCCAGGAGATTCTCGTCGCCGTCGAAATAGGGTTCATAGGGAAACGTGCGGCACGAGACGGAGCGGTTTTCCCGCTCGCAATGCAAGGCGCCGCGGCATTCGATGAAAACGCTCTGCTCCGCGTCGACTTCCTCGACCATCGCGAGTTCGGGGAGTGTGCGCGGCCTGAACTCGTGCCAGAGCCGCGTGCGCGATTCGAGAAACTTCCATTCCTCGCGACAGGCGACGGGAACCACCCAGCCCGAATCGCAGCAGAAAGGAACCCCCTCGTTGAAGGGCGCGCACTTCTTTCCGCAGTCGAACCGCGCCGGCGGACTCGCGAAGCCCGCGTAGAGCGCCTCGAAATCTTCCGGCCGCAGCCTCGCCGCACTCATCTTTTCCCGCTACGCCTCATCTTCGCCTGCCTCTTCGGGCGAATCCGTAGAGCGCGTTCCCGGAGCGGCGGCCAAGGTCCGCGATATGGCCACGGCGGCCTGGTGAAAGAGAGCGGCGCAATAGTCGACTTCGTCATCCGGCATCTCCCGGGGGGAGTCGAAATAAACAGAAGCCAGCCCCACCACTTTTCCCATCGCGACCAGGGGGAAAACCACGACTCCGCCCACCTTTTCGGCCTTGAGCACCTCGGGCGCGCCGTGCCATTCATCGGCATAGAGCACCTCGACGATCTCTTTTTCTCTCAGGGCGATTCTCTCCGGCAGGCCGGAATCGGGAGAAGTGATGGCGCGCCGGTAGGCCTGGCCCAGGCGCGAGGAGCAAATCTCGAGAAACCGCTCCGTCGCCTCGTCGTACAACGCGGCGTAATACCTGTCGGTCGAGAAAAAGCGGCAGGCCTCCTGCGCGACGGTGAGGATGACCTCGCGGAAGTGCGCGCCCGCCGCCACCGATTCGCTCACCTTGCAGATAGTCGCGAGCTGGTCCGAACCGAGCCGACGGCCGGATGCTTCCTCGTCCGCGCCGGCTTCTCCCGTCCGGGGAACAGTGGCTTCGCTCCCCTCCCGGGGCTTCAGAAAAGAAAACAAGGCGAGCGACGCGAGCCACCCCGCCAGCATCACGCCGGCCAATATCGTCAGCGCCGAGCCGGAGTCCGCGCCCGACCGCTCCGCCAGGTGGACGAGGCGCACTCGCCTCACCCCGAGGTGGAATATGGACTGCGCCATCGAGCGTTTGTTCTCGTTCGCGGCGTTGAAGGCGGCGGGTTCGCAGCAAACCGGAACGTCGAGGAGCGAGGCGAGTTCCCTTTTGAAACTCCCGTCGACGCTCTCAGCGAGGAACGCCCCCCCGCGACTGGCGAAGAGAACCTTCTGCTCGGGTTCCGCCAGCAGAAAAACGCTCTCGCCCGGAGCCAGATCGCCCTCGCGCAAAGGCAGCAGGGATTCCGCGGAAACGATGACGCCCCAAAAACCCTTGGTCGACGACGAGGGCGCCAGCACCAGCACCGCCGGCGCACCTTCCAGCGTGCTCGATTGAACGTCGAACTTGCGCCTCGGCGGTTCCGACTTCCCTTCCCGCTTCCATAAGGAGAGAAGCGAACGCCTCGCTCCCGACCAGAGGCCCTTCTCCTCGGGTCCGGGCGGCGGCATGTTCCCCACCCTGCGCGAGTCCAGTATTCCGCCCCGTTCGTCGAGCAGCACCGAGGCGGCAAAGGATTCTCTCGATTCTCCGCCCAGGAGGAACGAAAGCGCTTTCCCCTCCCTGTTCGCGACGCCCGGAACCGCCGCCATCAGAAGCTCGGCTCCCTGAATCTTCCCGAGCAGAGAATCGACGCGGCCCCGCATCCTGGTTTTCAGGTCCCCGAGGCGCCTCGCGTCGCGCTCGGCGTGTCGGCTCTGGAGCACGCCCCGGACGGCTCGATGGGCGAAATAGGTCGCACCCGCCGCAAACAGAGCCGTGATGAGCGCAAACAGCAGAATGGGGGAAATTGATTTTTTGGAATTCTCGTCCATCACACGTCGGCCGATGCCCCAGCCGGGCGATACGCCCCGCTCGAAGAAAAGCGATACGCCCTCATATCGCCGGGCAACGCGTAGAACCGCCTAGCCCGCGGGCGCCCCGTTCGTTTTCGGCCCCACGCCATAGAGTTTTTCCGAGAAGTGGCACGCCGCGAAATGACCCGTGTTGATCTCACGCATCGGCGGCTCCTCCGCGACGCACCTGTCTTCCTTGTAGGGACATCTCGTATGGAACCGGCACCCCGAGGGGGGGTTCACGGGACTGGGCACGTCGCCGGTCAGGATCATGCGTTTTTTCTTGAGCGTCGGATCCGGGATCGGCACGGCGGAGAGCAGGGCCTCGGTATAGGGGTGCTTCGGCTCCATGACCACCTTGTCGGCCGAGGCCATCTCCACGATCTTGCCCAGATACATGACGGCGATTCGATCGCTCACGTGCTGGACGACCGCCAGATCGTGCGCGATGAGCACGAACGCGATGCCGTACTCTTTCTGCAGGTCTTCGAGCAGGTTGATCACCTGCGCCTGAATCGACACGTCGAGCGCGCTGACGGGCTCGTCCGCGATGATGAGTTTCGGGTTGAGCGCCAGGGCGCGGGCGATTCCGATGCGCTGGCGCTGTCCGCCCGAGAACTCGTGCGGATAGCGGCGAATATGCTCGGGCCTCAAACCCACCCGGTGGAGAAGCGAGGCGACCTGCTCTTCTTTTTCCTTTCCCTTGGCGATGCCGTGGATGGTCAGCGGCTCGCCGACGATGCTGCCCACCGTCATGCGCGGGTTCAGGGAGGCATACGGGTCCTGGAAGATGATCTGCATCTCGCGTCTCAGCCTGCGCATCGACTCCCTGTTCAGGGAGCAGACGTCGGTGCCCTGGAAGTTCACCTCGCCCGAGGTCGGCTCGATGAGGCGCAGGAGGGCCCGGCCGGTCGTGGACTTCCCGCATCCGCTCTCCCCGACGAGCCCGAGCGTTTCCCTCGGCTCCAGATCGAAGCTTATCCCGTCCACGGCGCGCACATAGTTGCGGACCCGGGAGAATACGCCCCCGCGCACCGGGAAGTGTTTCACCATGTCTTTTACTTCGAGTAGTTTGTCCGCCACGGCCACGCCTCTCCAGTCCAGTGAAAACCCGCGCTGCAAGATAACGTATAATCAACTTCTATCATTGCGGCCACCGCCGGGCAAGTCGAAAAGAACTATCGGCGCATCGGCGGAACATCTGCCCCGCCCCGGTCCGGGAGGCGGCTCCCCCCGCCCGGAGGCGGCAAGGCTTCCCCGTTCTGTTTCCCGGCGGGCCGCTATCGCGCGAAGCCGTTGATCATCGAACCCCGTTTTGCTAGGTTTGGCGGTCAGCCCGTTTCTGCGGGAGCATCCCCCATGAAAGCGCATCGTTGCGCATCTGGGTGAAATCGTTCTTCACTGGAGAGGGAAAATGGCGGAAGAAGAAAAAAACGAAGCTGAAGCGCCGGAACAAGACGAGGCGCCTGAACAGGCGGGCCCCGTTCTGACGGCCAAAGAGATTGACAAGATGAACGTGCCCAAGCTCAAGGAAGCCGCCCTGGCCTACGGCGGCAAGATCTCGGGCGTCCACGGGATGGACAAAACCCACTTGATCCGGGCGCTCAAGGAGATAAACGACATTCCGCTGGTCGAGGCGAAGCGCACCTCCAAAATCGACAGGAGCGCCGTCAAGCAACAGATCAAGGATCTCAAGAGCATGCGGGATCAGCATATCGAGGCGAAAGACGGCGTTCAGCTCAAGCGCGTGAGAAGACGCATGAAATCGCTTCGCAGAAAACTGGTGCGAACCGCCTGAGCCGAATCCGCCGCCCGGCGATTCCATTTCCTCGGGAGAAACGATGCCCGCACACATTTCCCTGCCCCTGTCCTCGAACGGGGCATTAAAATTCCAGGACCACATCCGGGAGGACGCTCCTCACCTGGATCGCACCGAACTCTCCACGCTGCAGATCAACGTGGGCAAATACTGCAACCAGACATGCGCGCACTGCCACGTGGGCGCGGGCCCGCATCGCAAGGAGATCATGACCGGGGAGACGGCGAGCCGCATTATCGAATGGCTCGAGGACACGCAGATCCCCAACGTCGACATCACGGGAGGCGCGCCCGAACTCAACGCCCATTTCCGGCGCATCGTCACCAGAGCCCGCCGCAAGGACCGCCACGTGATGGTCCGCTGCAACCTCACGGTCGTCTACGAGCCGGGCCAGGAGGACCTGATCGACTTCTACCGCGAGAACCGCGTGGAGCTCATCTGCTCGCTGCCCTGTTATCTCGAGGAAAACGTGAACACCCAGCGCGGAGACGGCGTCTTTGAAAAATCCATCCGTGCGCTCCGCGATTTGAACGAGGCGGGGTTCGGCCCTCCGGGAGACCTGGCCTTGAACCTCGTCTACAACCCCGTGGACGATAATCTCCCGCCGCCCCAGGAAACGCTCGAGGCGGACTACAAGCGCGAACTCCTCAAGCGCTACGGCATCCGCTTTCACCATCTCTACACCATCACCAACATGCCCATCACCCGCTTCGCCAGCTACCTGAAGGTGCGCGGCAAGCTGGATTCCTATATGACCACCTTGCGCGAAGCCTACAACCCCGGGACGCTGCCCGACCTGATGTGCCGAAATCTCATCAGCGTGGGATGGGACGGCGTCCTGTATGATTGCGACTTCAACCAGATGCTCGACATGTCCCTCGGTAACGGGACGCCCCTGAAACTCTGGGACGTCGCACCCGCCGAACTGCTGGGCCGGGAAATTCTGCTGGGCGATCATTGCTTCGGCTGCACGGCGGGGGCCGGCTCCTCCTGCGGAGGTTCTCTGGCGTAGAGAGCGAAACCGCCGGGAAATTTTCTGGTCTCCATCCGCTCATCAAGCTATGATGTTTTTCGCGCTTTTTTTCGATAACCCCGGGTGCACGATGTTCCAGCGTTGCGATACGACATGAAAACGGAGCCAATTCCATTGTCCCGCCCGACGAGAGGAACCAGACAGCGATATGAGCGGCCGCGCGTCCTGCTCGCCCTGGCCTTGAGCCTCGCGCTTTTGATCGCTCCGGCTTCTATCGCCTGGAGTTCGGACCACGATCCTGGCGAAGAGGAACAAGCGACTGAATCCATAGACCCGTTCGAGGACTTCAACCGCGCGGTCTTCGATTTCAACGAGGCGCTCGACGCCGTCATATTCCTTCCGCTCGCGAAGATATACCGGGCCATTTTCCCAAAACCCATCCGCGATTCGTTCCGCAACTTCATGCGCAACCTGAACGCTCCCTTCGTATTGGCGAACGACGTCCTCCAGGGGGAAGGAGACCGCGCCGGCATGACCCTGAGCCGGTTTTTGATCAACACCACTCTGGGCGTGGGGGGATTGTTCGACGTGGCGACGGGTATCGGAGTGCCACATCACGACGAGGATTTCGGCCAGACTCTCGGCGTGTGGGGCATAGAGGAAAGTGTATACCTCGTGCTGCCCATTCTGGGGCCATCGACGGTCCGCGACGGCCTGGGCAAGGTGGGAGACGCCATTCTCAATCCGCTCAACTACGCGGGCGCCGCCGGTAAAGACGCGGAGAAAATCTTCTTCGGCCACCCCCGCTACCTGGCGGACTTTCTTTTCGGGGTGAGGCTCCTGGAGGGCGTGGACGCCCGCGAGCGTCTCATCGAACCCATCGAAATGCTCAGGAAAGATCCCCTCGCCCTGGACTACTACGCCCTGATCCGCAGCGTCTTCCTCCAGCGCCGCAAGAAAGAGATTCTCAACAAATAGCCGGACCCGCCGGATAAAGGCCTGTTGAAAAAGCCTGATTCGGGAGCGGGGGTTGCGCGATGGTTCTCCTGCCTGCCGCGCAGACGGCCACAAAACCTCATCCTGAGTAGGCGCGAAAGCGCTGTATCGAAGGATGGGAGGCGTCTACCGGCGTGCGAGAGGGCATCCTTCGATACGCGGCTCCGCCGCTACTCAGGATGAGGGAGATGTGAAGACCTTTTCAACACCCCCTCAAGGGGTTGTTGAAAAAGTCCGATAAAGGAGGGTTGGAGGTTGTAGGGACAACCCTCCGTGGTTGTCCCTCGTCAGGACAGGCACGGAGGCCTGAGACAGGCGCAGGGGCCTGTCTCTGCTACGGCAAACAATTCGATGATCGGGATTCCCTCCCTCCTCGCGGAAGATCCTTTCAACAACCCCTCGAGGGGGAGTAATTTTCGAAACCTCCTCGCCGACGAAAGAGCCGACGAAACCCGGGAAGAGGCTTGATACGCCCCTGCAAAAACACGGCCTCCCTGCTCCCCGGCCTTGCCCTCGTCCACGTCGAAGCCGCAGGCCTCGCGGCCGTCTTCCAGCAGAAGCTCCGGTAAGCCCGGTCCGATATAACCGATCCGCTCACCCATCACTCTTGGATCACTCTTCTTTGGGCGCGCACCGCTTTTCATGCGCGCGAGAATGCTGCAGAATAAGGAGCCGTGATTTTTCTTGCCGGAGGTTTTCTTGGAAATTCTCGTCCCTGTCATCATCGTGGGGTGTATCACTTACGACATCGGCTCGGTTTCCGCGGCCTGGTTCGCCGGCAAGGCGCGCGGGATCGATTTGCGCATATACGGAAGCGGGAACCTCGACTTCGCGAACGCCTGGATGGTCCTGGGTGACGGCGTGGGCGCGCTCGTCTTCATCGCCGACCTCCTGAAGGCGCAACTGGCGCTGGCCTTCGCGTGGTACATGAGCGACTCCCCGTGGATCGCCGCCCTGGCCTGCGTCTGCGTGGTGCTCGGCGAGATACTGCCCGTGTTCCACGGGTTTTGGGGCGGACGCGGAACGGCGACCACGTCGGGCGCGCTTCTCGGCGTATCGCCGCTCACCCTGGTGATCTGCGCCACCGTCGCCCTGCTCATCTCCGCGCTGACCGGCAGGCGCGACCACGCGGAACTCATCGCCATCCTCTTGATGCCGGGCGTCGCCATCTTCGTCGGCAAGGGAGACGTCCCCCTGATGGTCCTCACCGTCATCATCGCCGCGATGCTGCTCTATAAGCGCAAAGAGCTGGTAGACGAACTGCTCGGCAAGGGGAAAGACGAAAACTAGGCAGCCGAATCCCTGGAGCGCGGGACGCCGACTAAGCAAGCGGAGCGAATTGCTGCAGATATCAGGGTTTCAGCATCACCTTGATGGCCGCGTCCGGCTTGTCCTGAACCGCGAACGCCTCGGGAGCTTCATCCAGTCCGAAAACATGGGAAATCAGTGGCCCGCGCCGGACCACCCCGCTTTCGACCAGCTCGACGGCGCGGCGGTAGTCGTCCCCGGTCCAGGTCCAGGACCCATGGATGGCGACGTGTTTGCGCACCACCTGGTTGAAGTCCAGATCCGCAGAATGCTCGAACAGGGCGACCAGAACCAGACGGCCGTAATCCTGCTTCAGCATGAGCAGGCCCTGGTTCGGCGAAGACGGCGCGCCGGCGCAGTCGATCACCAGATCGGCGTTGCCGCCTCGTACGCCGAAACGCTCCACCGGCCTGGCGCCGCCCGTGAGTTCGATCACGGCTTCCACCGGGTCGGTTTCGCTCAGGTTGACGACGGCGTCGGCGCCGAGACGTTCGGCCATGCTCAGGCGGCGCTCGGAAGCGTCCACGGCGATGACGCGGCAGTCGACGCTCGCCCGGATGGCCTGGATGCAGCCCAAGCCGATGATGCCTGCGCCCAGCACGACCACCGTCTCACCGGCCGCGGGCTGCCCCAGGGACACGCCGTGCAGGGAGGTGGCCAGCGGCTCGAGCGTCGCGCCCTCCTCGAAGCTGACGGACTCCGGCAGGATGTGCGGGCTGCGCTCGGTCGCGCGAACCGGCACGTACTCCGCAAAACCGCCGTGGCCCAGCCCGGTGACGCGGTCCCCGACCCGGAAGCCGCTTACCTTCTCCCCCACCTCGACGATTTCACCGCTCAGTTCATGACCCATGATGCGGCGGCGCTCGTCTATCCGCCGCCCCAGCACCTCGAACATGCCGAGGCGGTACATGTGCAGGTCGGACCCGCAAATGCCGCACGCCCTGACGCGCACCAAAACGTCATGTTCGCCGGCGCCCGGCCGATCCACCTGCTCCACCCGGATGTCCCTCGGTCCGTGATAAACAGCTGCTTTCATCTGCATACCTGGTTCCTTCTGCCAAGGCGGCGCCGGGCCGCCTGAACCGGATAATCTTACGGGCGGCCCTGTGCGGGAGAATACAAACATCAGGTAAACGACCCTTACAGGGAGGCCTTTTTTTACCCCCCTGTCAAGGGGGGGGGGTAGGGGGGGTTGGTTTTCGAGTCGAGGGCGAGCGGATGGTATGGCAGATTACGCGGCGGTTCCCCTTTCTACCACGCAGGCGGCCACAAAACCTCATCCCGGGTAGGTCCGAAAGCCGTATCGAAGGTTTGGCCCGACCGAAGAGAGAGGGTCAAAAGGCCTCCCCCGGCGTGCGGCGCATCGCTTCTGCATTGGGCGCGATTGCCCTTCGATACGCGGCTTCGCCGCTACTCAGGGTGAGGGAAAAAAACTTCCTCATCCCGAGTAGGCCCGCAAGGGCCGTATCGAGGGACGCCGGAAAACAGCCCCTGCATGAAAGGCACCCCCCCTACCCCTCTTGACGAGGTTGTTGAAAAAGTCCTCTCAAGCGGTGGGGGGTACGATGGTTTTGTAGCAGGACAACCCAAAAGGGTTGTCTTGGCCTCCGTGCCTGTCCTGCCCTCCGTGGTTCTCCTTCGTCAGGACAGGCACGGAGGCCTGTCCCTACGGCAAACAATTCGATGATCGGGATTCCCTCCCTTCCTCGGGAGGGGTTTTCAACAACCCCTCAAGGGGGGAGTGATTTTGGTGTTCTCATTTGTGTAAGCGATCTTCGTAGGGCCCGCATACCGGCTTTTTCAACAAACCCTTGACAGGGGGATATAAAAGCGATGCCTCCCGACAAGAACTTCTTCAACAACCCCTTACAACTCGGGCCGCCGGTTCCGCAGTTCGGGCGTCGCCGTCTCGTAGGCGTGGACCGCGCGCAGCACCTCCGCCTCCTCCCAGGGCCGCCCTATCACCTGAAGCGACATGGGCATGCCCTCTTTTTCCGAAAACCCGGTGGGAACCACCGCCGCCGGGAACCCCGTCAGGTTCTGGTGGGTGAGGTACGGCATGGTGAGGCCGAGGGAGTAATCCACCTCCTCGCCGTTGATGTGGGCCATCAAGTCGTCGAGCCGCGGGGCGATGCACGGCAGGGCGAGCGTCAGAATGACGTCCACCCCCTCGAACAGACTGAGCACCTTGCGCCGCAGCACTTCCCGCTCGCGCCCCGCGCGGATGTACTCGTCCAGGTCGGCGCCCGCGAGGCTCGCCTCCACCCGCTCGCGCGTGGAGGGGCCGTAGCCGTCGGGGTCCTGTTCATAGAGCGGCCTGTGGAACTCGGCGAACTCGCACTGGATGATGACGCGGTTCACAGCCATCAGGCGCTCCGCGTCGTCGAAGGGCAGCGTCTCGACACTCGCTCCCGACTCCCGGAACACGCCGACGGCCCGCTCGAAAGCCTGCGTCACTTCGGCGTCCGCCTCGAAATCGCCCGAAAGACCGGGACAAAGGCCCACCCTCAAACCCGCTGCGCCCTCCCCGAGCCGGGCGGAGAAATCGGGGACCGGCACGTCGCGGCTGTAGGGGTCCCTCGCGTCGTAGCCCGCCATCCCTTGCAAGAAGAGAGCGGCGTCGCGCGCTGAGCGCGCTATCGGCCCCACGTGGTCGTAGCTCAGGCAGTTGGGACACACGCCGCGCAGGCTCACCCGCCCGTGGGTGGGCTTGAGCCCCACGAGCCCGCAAAGCGCCGAAGGCCCGCGGATGGAGCTGCCCGTGTCCGTCCCGATGGCGGCGGGGCAAAGGCCGGCGGCGACCGATGCGCCCGACCCCGTGCTCGAGCCTCCCGTCATGCGCTCGGTGTCCCACGGGTTGCGCGCCGTGCCGAAGTGGGCGTTTTTGCTCAGCGGCCCCGAGGCGAACTCCTGGGTATGGCATTTACCGAGAAGAATCGCGCCGGCGCGCTTCAAGCGGGCGACGCACTCCGCGTCCTCCTCGGGCACGTTGTCGCGGAAGAAACTCGACCCGCGCGTCGTCCGCACGCCCGCCGTGTCGACGATGTCCTTG
Source organism: bacterium (assembly GCA_965219955.1). GTDB lineage: Bacteria > UBA8248 > UBA8248 > UBA8248 > UBA8248 > Bin107. Next base: position 4,127,813 of record OZ244799.1, on the reverse strand, counting down.
ACCCCGTAGGGAACCCCGTGCAGCGGACCCAGCCTGCGGCCGGCGGCGATTTCCTCCTGCGCGCGCTCAGCCTCGGCCCGCGCGGCGTCCGCCGTCACTTCGAGAAAGCCCAGGATGGTGGGATTGAGCGAATCGATGCGGCGCAGGAACGCCTCGACCACTTCCACGGGAGAAAGCTCGCCCTTCCCGATTCCTTCAGAAATCTCGTGAAGCTCCAGCCGGCAGATATCATCTGTGCTCATGGTGTGTCCTCCCCGGGAAGACATTCTGCGCCGTTCGTGAACCTAAAAAATCACCCCTCAGAACCGGCGGACGCCGGGAGCGCTTGTTTTTCTTCAGTTGCGCCCTCTTTCGCCCACCAGCACTCGTTCATGAAATCGGCCAGGTCCTGTTTGTCGATCACGGCGGATTTGGTGAACAGGGTCATCTGGTCATCGCCTTCGAGGTCGGTCTCGAGCGCGTCGGTGAAGCGGTTCCACATGTTGAAATAGCCCGACACCAGCGTCGCCTCGACGAGTTGGGCGTGATCGTAGTGCTTCTTCATGTTCTCGAGAGCTTCCGGGTTTTGGGCGAAGGTGTATTTCGTGAGGTGATACGCCCAGGCGATGGCCGCCTTCTCGGCGTCTGAGAACAGGTCCGAATCCTGATACGCGTCGTCCCTCACGGCGTCAATCTGCTCATCCGACAGCCCGCACGCTCGACCGAACGTGACGTTGTGGGCCGTTCAGTACTTACACCCGTTTTCCATCGAGGTCTTGAGGATCAGGAGCGCCTTCGTCTTCGCGTCCAGCACGTCGGTGATCTCCGCCCGGCACAGCGAGATCAGAAAGCCGAACAGCGGCTGGAGCATCCTCGGGCTGGCCGAACTCACGCGGATGGCGTTCGCCACGCGGCCGAACATCTTGCGGCTCGCGTCGAACACCACGGTGGCCTCGGGGCCTGCCTCTTCATCACTCAGAATCGGTAGTTGCGCCATGAATCATTCCTCCCGATACGGGTTATAAGGCTCGGTTCACCGGCGGCCACAGGCGGCGGCCCACGCTCGGGCTGCCGGGGGCATGGACGAGCGACCTCACCACCCGGCCCGACCAGCCGCTCTCATCGAGCGAGAGGCTCTCGTGCTTCTGGAAGCCCGCCTCCCGCGCCTCGAGCGAGGTGAACTCGTACATGATCGAATGCTTGGCCCAGCCGGCGGCGGAGAGCAGCTTTCTCGCGCCGATGCAGCCGGGCATCCCCTCCATGAACTTCAGGCGGTACTGCGCGTACCACGCGCCGAGGTCGTGCTCGGCCTCCGCGTCCCGGGAGATGAACTGCCCCATCTGGATCGCGGGGCCGGGCGTGATGCCGGGGCCTCTCGCGGCGACGTCGGGGCCGTCGACGCGGGCTTCTTCGCTGAAGACGCACTCTCGATACCCCTCGCGAAGGCCCAGCATCGCCCTTGTCTCATCGTCGTATTCTTTCGCGACGTCGGCGAGCGTGGGGTCAAAAAAGACGTGCGGCGAAACCGCCCCGAAGAGCAGCACGTACCCCGTGCCGCCGGGCAGTTCACCGGGCGCGGTGTAGGTGAGCGCCGTGTTCTTCACCTGCTCCATCTGCGCCCCCTCGCCGGCCACCTCGTAATGCGCCGCCCACAGGAACCCCGCCCGCCGCAGCATCGACGGCAGGTGGTGCCCGTGCAGCCAGGCGCAGTAGTCTTCTTTCTTATCCTCGGGCAGGTCGTACCAGGACGCCCAGATTCCTCGATCCATTACATGACTCCATCCATAAGGTTGGTGAGACGCTACTGCACGAAGGTCGTGCCCGCCTTGTCCTGGTGGGAGCAGTTCCCGTAGGTGGCGATGAGTTCGGCGGGCTCGGTCTCGCTCGGGTTCTCCTGCCCGTGCGGCTCGCCCGCGGGCGCGTAGCAGAAATGCCCGGACTCGACGAGGATTTTCTCGGGGTTTTCCGGGTCGCCGCAATAGACGTAAATGGGCCCCTTGTTCACGTAAAACACCGCGTCGCACGTGTGGGTGTGCATCTTGTTCTTCCCGCCGGGGGGGATGATGGTGCGCTGCATGGTCATGACCCTGGTGTCCGTCGTCTCGTCGTTCACCCCCCACATGATGGAGTAGGGAGGCTCGTAGGCGTTGTCCTTGTCCACGCTCATGGAATTGATGATTTTCATGAATCTTCTCTCCTGGAATCCTCGGTTTGCGCTTGTGGCGCGCGCATTTGAACGGATGGGATGAAAGTTTGCTCCGGCCAGCCGATTGGTGAATAATACGCAAACCCGTAGAACAAAACCACTTCATCAAGCGATGAGGAACGCTTCGGGGTCGGCAGGAACGAAAGGCCCCATGAGACAGGACGACCCATGGCTTCGGACAACGAATCTACGAACGCTCCAAGCCCCACGATGCTGCGCCTGGAGATCTACCTGGCCGCGGCGATGATGCTCCTCTCCGTGGGGTTCGCCGTCTTCATGCCCTACCTGATCGCGACGGGCGGCATCTCCTCCGCGCAGGATTTCCTGCGCCTCACGCCCGTCTTCTTCCCGAGGCTCGCGTTCGCCGTGCTGGCCGCCCTGTGCGCGTTCTACCTGCTGGACGCCTGGCGAAGGGCGCGCCACATCCAATCCGACGCGAACCCGGGCGAGGCGGCGCGCTTCCGGCGCGGGGTGGCGATGATCGTCATCATCGCCGCCTATTCCCTCCTCGTGTCGGCGCTGGGCTACGGCCTCTCGACGCTTCTGATGGCCGGGGCGGTCATCTGGTATCTGGGCATCCGGCAGATATGGGTCGTCGCGCCCGTGGCCGTTCTCATGCCCATCGTCGTGCGCTTCATCTTCGAGAGGCTGCTGCTCATCTCGCTGCCGAGGAGCGATTACGAAACCATCGCCGTCGTCGAGGACGCCATCATGAAGTTCCTCTCCGGCATTTTTCTCGGGAAATAGGGAGACCCCGCCTTGCTCGACGCCTTCCTTCAAGCCTTCGCCCTGCTGATGCGGGTGGACACCTATCTCTACATCTGCGCGGGGCTGACCATCGGCATGTTCGTGGGCGCGATGCCGGGCCTCACCACCATCCTCGCCATGTCGGTCCTGCTTCCGATTTCCTTCAAGCTCGAACCCATGCTCGGCATCCCGTTCCTGATCGGCATCTACAAGGGCGGCATCTACGGGGGCAGCATCCCGGCGATCCTGGTCGGCATTCCGGGCACGGGCGCATCCATCGCCACCACGTTCGACGGCCCCGCGCTCACGCGCAAGGGCGAGGGGCGAAAGGCGCTCGAGATGGCGCTTTTCTCCTCCACCATCGCCGATACGCTGTCCGACATCTTCACCCTGGCGCTCATCGGCCCCATCGCCATCATCACGCTCCTGATTGGCCCGCCCGAGGTGTTCGCCGTCATCATCTTCTCGCTCGTGCTCATCGCGAGCGTATCGAGCGACTCAGGACTCAAGGGCGCCATCGCCGCCTGCATCGGCATGGGGCTGGGCTTCATCGGCACCGACGCCACCACCGGCGCCACGCGAATGACATTCGGCCTGGAAGCCCTGAGCGGCGGCATCCCCCTCATCCCGCTGGCCATCGGCATCTTCGCGATGCCCGAGGTACTCGAAGCAGTCGAAACGCGCACCGTGCGCTTCATCAGCGAGCACGTCGACCTCGCCAAGGCGGGAGAGCGCCTGCGCTGGCGCGAGTTCAAGGCGTCTATCCGCTCCATCCTGCGCTCGACCGCCATCGGGACGGGCATCGGCATGGTGCCGGGCGTGGGGCAGGTCGTCGCCGCCTTCATCGGCTACAGCGCGGCGAAGCGCGCCTCCAAGAACCCGGAGAATTTCGGCAAGGGCGAACTCGACGGCGTCGCGGCGCCCGAGGCGGCGAACAACGCCGTGAACGGCCCCACGCTCGTCCCCCTGCTGACGCTGGGCATCCCCGGGGACAACGTGACGGCCATCCTGCTGGGCGCGTTCGTGGCGCACGGCATGCGGCCCGGCCCCCAGATATTCCAGGAACAAGGGGCGCTCATGTACGCCCTCATCCTCACGATGGTGCTGGCGAACGTGCTGTTCTTCTTCCTGGGCTACGTTCTTCTGAAACCCTTCGCGCGCGCCATCCAGTTCAAAAAGGCGTATCTCATCCCCGTCATCGTGGCGCTCGCCTTCGTGGGCACGCTCTCCACCGGGGCGAACACCGACGTGATCCTGATGGTCATCATCGGCGTTTGCGCCTATATTTTAAGGAAGTTCAAGTTCGACCTGGCGCCCCTGATTATCGCGTTCGTGCTGGCCGAGCCGATAGAGTATCGTTTGAGCCAGTCGATGCTCTACGCGAAGGGGGCTCCGTTCTCGTACCTGTTCGTACAACGTCCGATAGCGTCCGCCTTTCTCATCGCGGCGCTGGTCTGGATCGCATATCTCATTCTTGCCCCGATGTGGCGGCGAACCAGGGGGTCCGCCGCCCCTTGAGGGCACATTCATCAAGGGAGATCATCATGAAAAAACGCTTCTTCGCCATCCTGGCCGCGCTGGCCCTCGTCGTCGCGCTGGGAGCCCCCTCCGCGAGCACGGCGGCCTATCCGGACAGGCCCATCACGCTCGTCCTGCCCGTGGGCGCGGGCGGCAGCCACGACCTCCACGCGCGCGGCATCACCAGCATCATCGCCGACATACTCGGCCAGCCCATGGTCGTGAAGCTCGTGCCCGGCGGCGCGGGCATGAAGGGCACCGGCTTCGTCGCCAAGGCCAAGCCGGACGGCTACACCCTGCTCTTCACCCACAACGGCTTCGACCAGCTCGTGCCGCAGACCCGCAAGGTGCCCTTCGACACGCTTCGCGATTTCTCGGCCGTCGCCAAGATCAACCACGGACAGCCGGTGTTCTTCTCGCTCTCGAACAGGCCGTGGAAGAACATGAAGGAATTCGTCGCCTACGCCAAGAAAAACCCCGGCAAGGTCAACTGGGGCCACAGCGGCGTCTGGGGCGCGGGCCACGTGCCCTCCATGCAGTTCGTCCGCGCGGCGGGCATCAAGGTGAACTTCATTCCGCATAAAGGCGGCGGCCCCGCGCTGCGCGCCGTCCTCTCGGGACAGGACGACGTGGGCATCGCCTTCCCGACCCAGCTTCGCCCCCACAAGAAGGCAGGCAAGGTCACCGTGCTCGCGCTCACGGGCGATATGCGCCTCTCGAAGGACAAGGACTTCAAGGAGGTCCCGACCACGACGGAACTCGGCTACAAGGGCGTGGGCTTCACGATGGACCGCATCTTCATGGCGCCCTCCAAGACGCCCGCCGACAGGCTGAAGAAGCTCCGGGGCGCTTTCGAGAAGCTCACGAAGAACAAGTCCTTCAAGCGCTTCATGCGCAGCATCGGCGAGAACGTCGTGTTCATGAGCGGAGCGGATTATGAAAAAACCAGAAAGCCGAACTTCGACGGCTACACGCAGCTCATCAAGGCCATGACGATGAAGAAATAGGTTTACAGGACCAGGCATTATCGGGGGTGAGCGGCGGCGGCCGAAACGCGCGCCGCTCACCCCCTTTGTTTTTCCACAAGCGGAGTAAATCCTTCTCATATCGGGGTTGTTGAAAAATTCCTGACTTCGTGATTCGGGGCATAGAGCCGACCGGTGAGAAGGGTTCGTAGGGACAAGGTCGCGACCTGTCCCTACAAGAAGCTGTGCGGTTTTGTTCGTCATTCCGGCGAAAGCCGGAATCCATTTTCGCCTTTGCCTTTCCGCCTCCTCGTTCGGGCGTTTTTACCCCCGGGCGGGTGGGAGCGGAACCGAACACAAAAGGCGAATTCTCTGAATTCCGCATCCCGACGCCGCGCGACAACAAGGTCGTGACCACCCCGCCCGGTAAAAAATCAAAATGGATTCCGGCTTTCGCCGGAATGACGGCGGTGGTCAATTCCGACCAAGGGTGTCTTTTTCAACAGTCCCGACAAGGGGGGTAGGGGGGGTTGCCTTTATCCCCTGGGGAGGGGGCTTTTTCGGCAGTCCCGCATCCGTCAGGTTTAAACCTCCACCGCATCGTCCCGCGCAACCTGTCTGTTCCTCACCACGCGCCGCCCGCCACTCCGCCTCACCCTGAGTAGCGGCGAAGCCGCGTATCGAAGGGGCCTGTCCTGAGCCTGTCGAAGGGCGAAGTTCGCGCCTTCCGGAGAGATGCGCCCCCATCCTTCGATACGGCGCTTGCGCGCCTACTCAGGATGAGGGTTTGGGGCACTTGCTCGGCTTGAGGACGTTAGAGGTTCCGCGAAGCCCGCTGCCGCGCCGGTGGGGTCGAACCTTCCCACAACGAGCGCTCGCAGGGGCAAGGCCGGCCTCTCGTTTCCCGACATCCGGCGCCGCTTGGCGAAACGAAGACTCCAAGCTATATTTCCCCCCGAACGAGGCAAGACCGCATTCTCAAACTCTCGAAAACCCACGCGCAGGGAGGCTCCTGTTTTGGCCGACATCATCACAGGCATGATCAAACGCTACGCTACCGATGACCGCTTCACGCCCGAACCCGACCCTTCGGGCCGCTCCATCCGGCTCGTCATGAACGAGGTCTGCTGGTTCGAGTTCGTAAAGAACGAGGCCGAGGGCAAGCTCCGCATCAGCTTCGCCACCAAAGACCGCTACATGAACGAGGACATCGAACTCGCCATCCTCGACAGCAAGGACCCGATAGATGATTTCATCTACGACGGCATGGAGGAGGCGGGCGAGGAGGAAGAGCACAAGGTGGAGCACTACCACGACGGCGTGTTCCGCTACGCCATCGACCTGCCCCTCGACAAGCCGGGCGTCGACGAGCAGGCCGCGCGCGTGCTCGACGGGCTGTTCTACACCTTCGAGGAGTTCGCCGAAGGCGACGACTAGGCTTTCATGCTTCGTTGCTTTAGATGAAGAATTACGATTTCCGGTCGCTACGCCGACGGGCGCGCGTCATCCATGTGCCGCGTGCAAAAGGATATGACGGAATCACTCCCTCCTTGAAGGGGATGTTGAAAAAGCCCCCCTGGGGAGGGAAGGAACCCCGATCATCGAATTATTCACCGTAGGGACAGGCCTCCGTGCCTGTCCTAACGAAGGACAACCACGGAGGGTTGTCCCTACGCGGGGAGTTGAAGAACCCGGAGAGAGGAAATTTGTTTGTGTGTAGGGGTCGCATATATGCGACCCTGATTTTTTGCCGCCCTGCGACGGGCCGCATGTATGCGGCCCCTACAAAACCATGATTCCCTCCGAACCCCCAACCCCCATGACGAGGGCTTTTTCAACAGGCCCTTGTCAGGGGGGTATAAAAAGGCGATGCGCCCCCTCTGGGCCGAGGGGGTTTTGCTTTTTCTTGCCCCCCTGACAAGGGGGGGTAGGGGGGGTTGCCTTTGTCCCCCGACAAGGACTTTTTCAACAAGCCCCGAGGAGAGAGGCTTTGCAAATCGTTGGATTTCTGATCCGCATGCAATCGCTCCTTCATCAGTCGCGATTGACCCCCAGCACCTGCACTTCCACCCGCCTGCTCCTCGGGCGGTTGTCGAAATCGACCAGGACGACCTGCTGCCACGTTCCGGTGATGAGCGCCCCTCCCCGAACGGGAAGAGAGAGGCTCGGCCCCAGCAGGGCGGCGCGGACGTGGGAGAAGCCGTTCCCGTCCCCCCAGCGCGCATCGTGCGCATAGGCGATGCCCTCGGGCGCGATGCGGGCGATAGCGTCCTTCAAATCCGAAACCGCGCCCGGCTCGTACTCTATCGTCGTCAAGCCCGCCGTCGAGCCGGGCGTGAAGACGAGGACGATCCCGCTCTGCACCCCGCTCGCCGAAACGACTTGTTCCACCTGCGGGGTGATGTCCAGAACATCCGCAAACCCCTTCGTCTCGATCACGAAGCCGTCTTCAAACGCCAAAGGGATGCCTCCTCGATATGAGATTTCTCAAGAAGTCCGTCGGAAAAAACCGGTCTCGACAAAGAAGCCCATACAAAAAAGCGGCCCCCGTTCGAGAGGCCGCTTTTCGGATTGCTTATTAAATCTAGCCGCGCTCGGCAATCGGCGTGTATTGCGATTCCAGGTCGCCGATATAGACCGCGCGGGGCCTGAACAGCCGGTTGTCGGGCAGGTACTCCAGAATGCGCGCCGACCAACCGGCGATACGCGGCACGGCGAAGATGGGCGTGAACATGTCCGTGTCGATGCCCATGGCGTCGTAGATGACGCCCGAGAAGAAATCGACGTTGGGGAAGATGCCCTTGCCGCCCAGGTCCGCCACCACGAGGGCTTCGAGCTTTTTCGCGATCTCGTAGAGATGGCTCGTGCCGGCGCGCTCGGAGAACTCCCTGGCGATGGGGTCGAACAGGCGCGCCCTCGGGTCGTAGGCCTTGTAGACGCGGTGGCCGAAGCCCATGACCTTCACCTTCTTCGTCTTCGCCTCGGCGAACCAGTCCTCGGTCGTGGCGGGGTCTCCGATCTCCTGGAACGTGCGCAGCGTGGCCTCGTTCGCACCTCCGTGCAGCGGCCCCTTGAGGGAGCCGATTCCCGCGACGATGGAGCTGTAGAAATCCGTCAGGGAACTGTTCGTGACCATCGAGGAGAAGGTGGAGGCGTTCATGCCGTGTTCGGCGTGGATGATGAGGGCCATGTCCATCACCTCCACGGTGCGGGCGTCGGGCGTCTCGCCCGTCATCATGCGCAGGAAATCCTCGGAGAGGCCTTTCGCCGGGTCGGGCTCGATGAGGAACTCGCCCCTTCGCGCCCGCTGGATGGCGGCCACGAGGGTGGGGAACTGCGCCGTGAGCGTGAGGGCGATGTCGAAATTGTTCTCCACCGTCACCTCGAACTCCTTCGGGTTCAGGCAGCCGAGCATGGAGACGGCGGTGCGCAGCGTGCTCATGGGGTGGCACGTGCCTGCGATCTGCACGATCAGGTCTTTCACCGGCTGGGGGATGGGCCGGCGCAAGGCCAGATCCGCGTTGAAGACGTCGAGTTCGCTCCGCGTGGGCAGCTTCCCGTTCAGCAGCAGGTAGGCCGTTTCCTCGTATCCCCCGCCCCCGGCGCAGAGGTCGTCGATGCTGTATCCGCGGTAGATGAGCTTTCCGTTCGCCCCATCCACGTAGCTGATGGCGCTCTCGTTCGTGATGGCCCCCTCGAGACCCTTTTTGAATTCCACGCTGCCAACGAATTGGCGGGGTTTTTCTTCTGCCATGGGCGTCTCCAAGCGCAAGATGATGAATCGGCTCCAGAAATACTTTGATTATCAGCGGGTTACCCCATCAACGATTCGCGGAGGAAAACCGCCGTCCATAAAGTATACTGTATACAATCTTATCAATCACAAAGATATTTATACTATACAAACATTTCCTTCCGCCATGCAAACCGGGTTTGAATGAAACCCCGATACGCGCCGTCATTCCGGCGAAAGCCGGAATCCAAAAAGAGACGAGGCGCGCATATAACGGCATTCTCTTTTCTCGATGATCGGGCCGGGAACGACAGTATAAAAACGAAAGGCGAATGGATTCCGGCTTTCGCCGGAATGACGGGTTGCGTGTGCTTCGGTACGCGGCTTCGTTGCGGCTTGGGTGTCGTTCACGCTGGTGGCGCGGCCCTTGACACCCCCCGCTCACAGCCATAGAAACTTTGATCGTGCAGACCCGAATCCCCCCGCACAGGAAACCGGAACCATGGGCCGACTGACCGATTACCGCGTACTGACGTTCGACTGCTACGGCACCCTCATCGACTGGGAGACCGGCATCTGGGACGCGCTGCAGCCGCTCATCATGGGAGGCGGCGACTCAGGCGTGACGCGCGAGGCCACACTCCTGGCCTTCGCGAAGTGGGAGGCCCACCACGAGCACGCCTCGCCCGGGCTTCGCTATCCCGACCTCCTCGCAAAAGTCCACCGGAGCATGGCGGAGAGCCTGGGCCTCGAGACGAGCGGCGCGCTCGATCAAGCGTTCGGCGCATCGGTGCCGCTGTGGCCGGCGTTTCCCGATACCGCGGACGCGCTTCGCGTCCTGAAGCGGCGCTACAAGCTCGTCATCCTCTCGAACGTCCACCGCGAGGGCTTCGCCGCCTCGAACAGGAAACTCGGCGTCGCGTTCGACGCGGTCTACACCGCCGAGGACATCGGCTCCTACAAGCCTTCGGACGCCAACTTCGAGTACCTCCTCGCGCATCTGAAATCGGACTTCGGGCTGGAGAAATCCGACGTCCTCCACACCGCGCAGAGCCTGCGCCACGACCACGCGCCCGCGAACCGTTTCGGCCTCGCCAACGCCTGGATCGACCGGCAGAGGCTCTCCGAAGGCGGAAGCTGGGGAGCGACGGAAAAGGTCGAGAACATGCCCACGACCGACTTCATCTTCTTCTCGATGGGCGAGATGGCGGAAGCCGTCGAGGCGGAGGGGGGTTAGGGGGGAGCTTAGAAACTTAATTCATGTCAATCCACTTTCCAGTTGATGTGCAATAGCGTTACGAAGCGGTGTTTGGATAGAACCTGGAGCTTTTTGAATATATTCAAGTGCCTTTTTCCTAGCACAGTCATCTAGGCTTTGCAGATGTTGCAAAGCATTATGAATTGAGAAGGAATAGCCGGTTTCTTTCACAAAGTTACTAGGTAGGTCTGTCCACACGACTCCATACAGCCCACGCTCATTTGCCCAACTGCGGATTGCCGAGAGCGAACTGCTGTCTAAACTATGTTCGTATCCTCCAAAAGAAAATCTACCGATGTATTTGTAAATGGTTTTTTCTCGTTTTTTCAGATCCTGAATGACATCACTAAGCTCTGAACGATAGCTCAGGGCCCAAGATACTGAATTGGCAAATCCATTGTCTGGATCTATGACTAGCGTTAGGGCACCACATCGGGACGAAGAAATTCTAGAAAATTCAATTTTGAGTGTAGGACCATCACTTTGCCAAGGCCCATGCCAGTCGTCGAATTGCTTATTGTTATCCCAAAGGAGAGAACCCCAACCAAGCAAAGCTATGCGTTTTTCCATTCGATCATTTCCCAGTATTTTGTTGTCCTCTTAGGTACCCACCCTCAACCCCGCCGCGCGAGCCACCACGACGCCGCCCAGACCGGCAGGCTCAAGACCACCGCGAAGAGGGCGATGGCTATCGGGCCGAGCAGTCCACCCACCAGCGTCGTCGCCAGAGTGAAAACGCCAAGCAAGACTCCCGCCACCCAGGCGTCGCGGCGGTAGCCCAGCCGCCACAGCCGCCGGCACCCCAGCGCCAGCGGAAGGCCGCAGGGCGCGACCGGGATAAGCGACACCATCGCCATCGGCATCTGCGCCCAAATGGCCGGCTCGGCCCCGAAACGCACGATGACGGTCGCGACCATCCCGGCCGGCAGCCACAGGAGCGCCAGCGCCCAGAAGCCAGTATGTCCTTGCCTGTCCATGCCTCACCTGACCTGAATACGAATACGCATGTAACCCGTGGTGGATGCCCAGACATCCCCATCTCCGGGCACAAAAAGCAAAGACCATGCGGCGACGGCGATCAGGGCGGGTGTTCCAGCAACAGGAGTCAAGCGAATTCACCAGTTGGTCGGCTTGGTGATGTTGGTTCCGGGAATCGGGGACGGAAGCTGATTCTTTCGCAGCGCTCTCTTTTGAATCCGGCGGGAGAAATCGGCATGGGCCATTAACTCTCGAGAGGGATGACTCGTTCCGGGTGTTACCAGTCCAATCCATTTTCTTTTGTGCTTTTTCACGAGACGCATGCCCTCGGCGATATCGCTGTCGTTCGTAACTACTACCGCGCAGTCATAGTCATTCAGCCACGCATCATTCAGGAGGTGTACGGCAAGATTTACATCCGATCCCTTCTCCTCGGTCCTGACGACATTCACCAGCCTTCGCCTGTTGCCGGTATCGGCAAGCGGCGCTTGAATCTTATGCGTCAGAAAATGCCCGAAATAAGCTTCAACCTCCGGGCAATAATGTTTTAACGCTCGCAAATAAGTGTCCTGGCGTTGCGGTGCAGATAGATTGTTAGGTCGTGCCGAGACGCGCGCCGTGAAGAATTTGATTTTGCGGATATCGTGGTGGGGCTTCAACACGTCACGGAAAAGCCCGGAGAGATCGAGCCATTTGAACGGCGTTTGCTTCAGCGAGCGGTAGTAGAGATTGAATCCATCGACGTAGATATAAGTCCGCATATCTTACCTGAAAAAAGCAGGGCCTCGTCCGAGGCCCCGCACCCAGCGGTCGAAACCCCTGGGGGAGTAGTGAAAAAACTATGCCACTGTTACGAGTCTTCGTCAACAGGAAAAATTTGCCCCCTCACGCTCCCAGCACGAGCGTCAATTCTCGGACTATCTTCGCGGCGGCGACGGCGCTGGCACCCGAGGGATCCCATTCCGGCGCGAGTTCCACCACGTCGGCGCCGATGATGCGCGCGCCCGAGGCGTCGAGAACACGGATGCAATCGATGAGCGCATCAAGCCCCGGGCCGCCGGGTTCGGGGCTGCCGGTTCCGGGCATCTCGCCGGGGTTCACGACGTCCACGTCGAGGGTGAGGTATACGGCGCTATCGCCCGTCTCCTGAAGCGCCGCCGATACGGCCTCAGGACTCAAGAGCCGCATGGTGTCGTTCGCGCGCATCCATTCGAACTCCTCGCGCGTACCCGAGCGGACGCCGAACTGATGGAGCGGCCCGACGCCCTCAAGCTCCAGGATGCGCCGCATCACGCAGGCGTGCGAGAGGCGCCCGCCGAGGTAGTCGTCGCGCAAGTCCGCGTGGGCGTCCCACTGGAATACGGCAAGACCGGGGAAGACGCCCAGCGCCGCCTCCACGGCGGGCAGGCTCACCAGATGCTCACCGCCCAGGAATATGGGGCGCTTGCCCGCCCGGAATACCCCTAAAGCTTCGGAGCGGATGGAATCGAGAACGGATTCCGTATCGTCGGACACAAAATCAACGTCGCCCATATCGCACAGGGCGGCGTCGCTCAAATCCTTATCCAGATGCGGGCTGTAGGTTTCGAGGCAATCGGACGCTTCGCGGATGGCGTCAGGCCCAAAACGCGCGCCCCGGCGGAAGCTCGCCGTCTCATCGAAGGGGCACCCCAGGAGAACGACGCGCGCTGATTCGAAAGGGGTTTCGGCGCAGAGAAAACGCGGGCGGGCCTCCCCGCCCATCAGCCGAGAATCTCCGCCACGTAGGGGGGATGCGTGAAGGCGGCCTCATGGACTTCCGGGGAGTAGTAATGGGTCTTCTCAGCCTGCGGCATCGGCCTCGGCTTCGCGCGGACGTCCGTTCTCCTCGATTCGGGCGCGAGCGCGAAAGACCATATCCCCCCCGGATAGGTCGGCACGTTCGCGAGATACGTCGCCGCGCCCGGGAACACCCGCCGGATGCGCCTCGTGATGCGCCGCATCCTGTGACCCTCGAACACGGGGCCTTGCGTCTGCGCGGCGTAGAGGCCGCCGGGCCTGAGGGCGCGCTTGGCCGCGCGGAAAAAGGAGACCTGCGTGAGCGGATTCGCCATGGCGACGGGATCCGTGGAATCGACCAGGATGACGTCGAAGGCTGCTTCTTTGCCCTCAATGAACTTCACCCCGTCCTCTATCCGCACCTCCACGCGGGGGTCGTTCAGGCCTCCCGCGATGGACGGCAGGAACTCGCGGCAGCACTCCACCACCATCCCGTCGATCTCGACGAGCGTCACTTTCTCCACCGTCTCGTGGCGCAGCGCCTCGCGTACGCAGCCGCCGTCGCCTCCGCCGACGATGAGGACGTTCTTTGGATCGGTATGCATACACAGGGGCACGTGGACCAGCATCTCGTGGTAGACGAACTCGTCGCGCTCGGTGGTCTGGATGATCCCGTCGAGCAGGAGGACGCGCCCGAAATCCTCGGTCTCCACGAGGGTGATCTCCTGAAACGCGCTCCTCTCCGAATAGAGCGTCCGCAGCACCTTCATCGTGAGGCCGGTGCCGGGTCCGTGGTACTCGGTGAACCAGGTCGCCGGCTTGGGCGGAGGGCTTTCGGGCATGAAGGGGGCGCGCGTCAGTTCCAAAGGATGACTCCCGCGAAGGCGGCGCCGGTATTCATCACGACGTGCTCGGCGGCGACGCTCCGGATCTCCCGGACCATCGTTCCGCGATACGCCATGCCCGCCTCCGCCATGCGCCGGGCCTCCTCTTCCACACGCGCGCGCGGGGCGTGGCCGTGATGCTCCATGATGAGGCCGGGGCGGGCCTCGTCTTCGGGCAAGGCGACCGCCACCGCCGCGGTGATCACCTCGCCGGGTACCGAGGAAGTCACGGACGCGTAGGCCGCCGGCACGAGCGCGCCCGGCGGCAGCGGGGGAGGCTCCACCCCCTCGCATCCGGGCGGCAGGATGCTGCTCACGCGCACGAGGTTCGTGTCGCCCACGCCCGCGCGCAGAAGCGCCGCGTCGAAGGCGTTGAGCTCCGTCACGCCCTCGGCACTCCCGTGCGCCAGGAAATACCTGGTCGGCGTCGCGACGATCATCGTTCGCGCCCCTCTCCGTTCTTGAAGGCGCGGGAGGCCTCTCCCTCTCCGTTCGATGCGAACGGCGCGTCGAGCGACGCCTCGCGTTCTTCGATGACGCCGCGCGGGACCTCTCTCGTCTCCACGCGCCCGGGCGCGAGGTGTTCCGCGAGATAGCGCACCGCCGCGTCGCAATCGACTTCCCCGCAGGAGAAATAGTCCACCGCCGCGTAGTTGTGCTCGGGCCAGGTATGCACGGCCAGGTGGCTTTCCTCCACCACGACCACCCCGCTCACCCCGTGGGGGCTGAAGGTGTGGAACACGCTCTGGACGACGGTGGCCCCGCTCAGGCGCGCGGCCTCGTTCATCAACCGCTCGATCTGCGCGGGATCGTTCAGGGCCCCGGTTTCGCAGTCATAGAATTCCGCCAGCAGGTGGCGGCCCAGGGAATTCAACTCAGGCTTCCTCCAAAGACGAATCGACGAACCAACCTCAGACCTCCTGAAATCAGAAACTCGGCGGCGTGGAGACCCAAAGGAGCCTCGCGCGCTTCTTGTAGGGGTTCGCCACCCGGTGGTTTCTTTCCGAGGCGAAATAAAACCACTCGCCCCTTTTCGCCTTGGCGCGCCTCTCCCCGTAGGTGATCTGAACCTTGCCCTCCAGGACGTAGCCGAACTCCTCGCCCGCGTGGGCGTCCTCGTAAATCGACTCGCCCGCCTCCATCGTCACGAGGGCGGGCTCCATGTTGCGGTTCGCCGTTCCGGGCACCATGAGCTCGAAGGCACTCACTTCCCCGTAGGTCGCCGCGTGGCGCGAATCCATCGGACCGAACGCGATTCGCCCCTCCTCGTGGCCCTGAAAGAAGCGGACGATGTCGGTGTCGAGCGCTTCGAGAATCTCCAGCAGGCTCTCGAGCGAGGGGGAGGTCAGGTCGCGCTCCAACTGGGAGATGAACCCCTTGGTCAGGTTCGAGCGATGGGCGAGTTCCTCCTGCGTCAGGCCGTGGGAGCGGCGCAGGCCCCGGATGCGCGCGCCCACGCGCAGCAGGCTCTCGACGGAGCGGCTCATGCCGGTCCTGTTCGATTTTTCCCCGTGTTCCACCTCATCACCCATCTGTCCGGTTCGCTCCGCTTCGGAACGGGAAAACGCTCCCGTTCGGGGGGTCCGGCCGCGCGATTCCATCTGTTGTCTAGAGGAGCCGGGCGGTCGATCCGGTTGTTTAGCAAAGAATGACTGCAAAAATATGTTTCCTAAACAACAGGGCGAAAAGATATATATTCTTTTCTCTTTCGTGTCAACGATTTCCCGAGGCGGAAGACGCCGGTTTTCCGTTGCGCAAGACGCCGCGAACGCCCTGTTTTGGAATGTGGCGGACACTCCCGCCCCCTTGAGGGTTATTCCAATTCAGCAGGGAGGATTCATTCCCCCCCTGAGGGAGTTGTTGAAAAACCCGGTTCCAAGAGCGGGGCGTTCCCATCGACTTACATACCGCCATATCAACCTCACCCTGAGTAGCCGCCGAAGGCGGCGTATCGAAGGGCGAAGGGCTCGCGCCGTGGCAACAGGGCATCCTTCGATACGGCGCTTACGCGCCTACTCAGGATGAGGCGGTGTGGCTTTGTTCGTCATTCCGGCAATCAATGCCGACCAAGGAGGGAGGGATTGCCCGGAATCCATTTGCGGATGAGAGTGAATCAACGACGGCGTTTCATTCCCCACCGATGCGCAGAAACCCTGACGAAAGGCAAAAGGCATAAAAATGGATTCCGGCTTTCGCCGGAATGACGGCCAATAACGGACCACATGCGGCCATTAGGGCAGGGCGGCCACGGGGGGCCGCCCCTACGGGTTCGTATTGTTGTGTTCGGTTTTGTAGGGACAGGCCCCTGTGCCTGTCCGAGGTCGCCGACCAGGGCTTTTTCAACAACCCCGCCGGATGACGATTCATCCCCGTTTTGCTATTTTATGGACGAGTCGGCTACACCCATCCATACCGTCTTCATGGAGAGAAAAATGGCGGCAAGCATCGAAGTCTACACCACCGAGCCCTGCACCTTCTGCCTGGCCGCGAAGAATTTATTGAAAAAGCGCGGTCTCGAATGGACCGAGCACCTCGTCTTCGGCGGCACGCCCGAATGGGACGCCATGATGGCGCGCACCGGCGGCAAGTCGGTGCCCCAGATCGTCATCGACGACGAGGTCATCGGCGGCTTCCCGCAGCTTCAGGCCTACGACAAGGAAGGAAAGCTGAGCGAACTCGCTTAAAGGCGGAACCGACCGGGGCTGTTGAAAAAGCCTGCAATGCCGGGTTTGCCGTCATTCCGGCGAAAGCCGGAATCCATTTTCAAGCAGAATGACAATACGCCGGCTTTTCATCTCCTCGTCATCGGCGCGAATCGATCAGAAAAGAAAAAACAAAGACAAAGCAAATGGATTCCGGCTTTCGCCGGAATGACGAACAAAACCCCACTGTCCCGTAGGGACAGGCCTCCGTGCCTGTCCTAACAGAAGGACAACCACGGAGGGTTGTCCCTACAAAACCATCACGAAGGTTTTTCAACAGCCCTCTCAAGGGGGGAGTGAAATTCTTCTCCCACCGGTCAGCAATCACCCTCAAAGGGGCTTGTTGATAAACCCCGAGAGGAAAATTTGTTTGTGTGTAGGGGTCGCATATATGCGACCCTGATTTTTTTGCCCACTACAAGGGCCGCATGTCTGTAGCGCTCCCAAGAAGGGAGCGCTACCTACAAAACCACCCCTCCTCGGTTGCGTCAAACCCTCCTTCATCAGGACTTTTTCAACACTCCCCTCCCGAGCCGTCCACGCCATAAAAGCGAGAGCGGCCCTCTTTTCGCCTGATTCCGGCGGGGCGGCGTTTCACCGAATCGCGAAAGAAGATACCCTCTCTAAAATCACATTTCGCCGCACCCGAGGGCGCGGCTTTGAGCCTGGAGGAAAGCGCCATGCCGCTCATGAGTCCGAGTGAATACAAACAAAGCCTGAATGACGGCCGCGTCGTCTACTACCGGGGCGAGCGGGTGGAGGACGTGGCCGCCCACCCCGTCATCGGCATCGCGGTCGATCACGCCGCCATCGACTACGAGATGGCCGAAGACGAGAAGGATAAAGAACTCGCTCTCGTCGACGGCGCAGGCGGCCCCTATTCGCGCTACTACCACATCCCCGAGAACGCGGACGATCTCCTGAAAAGAAGCGCCTTGATCGAGCGCGCCACGGCCCTTGGCGGCACCCTCGTCGTCCTCATCAAGGAGATCGGGACCGACGCGCTGTTCGCACTCCGCCTGCTCGCCTCCTACATGGACAAGAATATGGGCACGAGCTACCTGGAGCGCGTCCGGAAATTCCACGAGCACTGCCGCGACAACGACCTCGCCGTCGCCGTCGCCCAGACCGACGTGAAAGGAGACAGGGGAAAAGGCCCCGGCGATCAGGCGCACCCCGATTACTACGTCCGCGTGGCGGCCGAGGATGAGGAGGGGATCACCCTGCGCGGGGCCAAGGTGCACACCTCGGTTTCCACGAACGCGCACGAGATCATCGTGCTGCCCACGCGGAACATGCGCGCGGGAGACGAGGCGTATGCGGTGGCCTGCGCCGTGCCCGCCAACGCGCCGGGCCTCACCATGCTGGCGAGCGGCTACGGCGGCCGGAAGGGAACGGATTTCGAAAACCCGATTTCGAGCAAACACAAGATGATGGAAACGCTCACCGTCTTCGACGACGTGAAAGTCCCCTGGGAGCGCGTGTTCTTAAACGGCGAGGTGGAGATGGCCGGGCCGCTGGCCAAGACGTTCGTCGAGTTCCACCGCTTCACCGCCGTGAGCTACAAGCTGCCGCTCGTGGACCTGTTCGTGGGCGCGTCGCACCTCATGGCGGAGTACAACGGCATCCTGCGCGCGGGCCACGTGCGCGACAAGCTCGCCAAGCTCATCTCCTACGCGCAGATCTGCCGGGGCATGACGCGAGAAGCCGCGAGGGAGTGCAAGGTCATGGACGGCGTCGCCGTGCCGAATGCGGAGATCATCAACATCGCGAAGCTCCACTTCGCCACCGGCTACCACCAGGCGCTCGCGTGGGTGCAGGACATCGCCGGGGGGCTGCTCGTCACGGGGCCGAGTGCGGAGGACATGGACGACCCGAAGCTCGCCGAACTCATCGACAAATACCTGGGCGCCTCGCCCGCCGCGTCGACCGAAGAGCGCCTCAGGCTCATGAACCTGATCGCGGAGATCACCGCGTCCGACTTCGCGGGCTACCAGGCCGTGCTCGCGATTCACGCCGAGGGCAGCATCGAGGCCGAGAAGATGACCATCTGGCGCGAACACGAGGTCGCCCCCGCCATCGATTATGCAAAACGCCTCGCGGGCATCGAATAAGGAGACTTTCGGGATGAACCCAACCCAGGCGCTCGTCGCCATCTGGCTGAACGTCGCTTCCGAGAACACCGAAGAATTCAGGAAGTGGCACAACTGCGAGCACTCGACCGACCGGATGGACGGCCCCGGCTTCCGCGTCGGCTACCGCTACAACGCGGTGGACAAGAACGCGAACCACAACATCCTCTGCACCTTCGAGGGGGATACACTCGCGGCGTTTACGAGCGATTACTACAAAGAATCCAGAGACAACCCCTCGCCGTGGACCAAGAAGTGCATGGCCTTCATCAACAATGCCGAGCGCGCCGTCTACAGCTTACAAGCCACTATCGGCGAGCCGCACCGCTACGATGCGCCCTGGCTCTACATGGTGAGTCCCAATCCCGAGAGCGAGGAGATGAAAGAGGAGATGCTCTCCTGGTACCGCGAGGAACACCTGGAGCGTTTGTATGAGGTCCAAGGCATGACGCGCGGGCGCGTGTATCAGCTCGAATCCGAGGCCACCGGCGGGGCGACGGCGGAGGCGGAAATTCAGGAGACCAGGACGGGCGCGCGCCGCATCATCGCGCTCTACGACATGGAAGACCCGGCCATCCCGACCACGGACGCCTGGGAGGAAGCCGCCTACGGCACGCCCCGAAGCGCCGCCATGCGGCCGAATCTGGGGAACGCGGTGCGGGAGACCTGGTGGCTGGATTTCGTGAAGTGGAAGAGGTAGGGGGGAGAATAACAACAGAAAAATCGTCGTGATCTTGATTCACGAACTCCGTTTTCGTGAATCAGAAATGAACGGTTCAGAACAGACGCGGCTCAAATTCATCTTTCGCCAGGTATTCACGAACCAATTCCACCGACCAGGGTTCTACAAGATTCTTCTTCTTTATATCTGCCACGAGTTTATCGACGGGCGCGAAACTCCCGCTGAGAGACGTTCCGCGCCTCTCGAAGAATTCGGTTCTGCTGAGCACCACCGAGACGTCGTTTTTCGGCGCGCGCCATTCATACACGATTGCCACGTGTTTCGAAGCTCTCTCGCCATCGTCGAAATACACCGCTCCAATCAATTTCATCGATGAGGGCTCGAGTTGGAGCCGCAATTCCTCTCCGAGTTCCCGAATGGCGCAATTGACGAGCGGAGCGCCGTCGGCGGCATCCTCGCATCGGACATGTCCCCCGGCCCAGATTACTATCTTCTCATGAAGGGGGTTGTCGCCTCTTTTTTCACGCCGGCGCAGACGAAGCACGTCCCCATCCGCATTCCGAACGACCACCACGGGAAGCGCCTGGACGCGGGAAGCGTCCTGTTCCACCTCATCCCTGGTCCTGAAATAACTATGCTCGGAGCCTTCGAAATGCCGCGCCAGCTCATCCGCTTTGGAAGCATCAACGAAATTCTTGTCTCCAAACAATGCCTTTACTGTTTTCCTGGAGCATGAAAGTATGTTTTCCGCGAGTTGTTCTTCCACCAGACCTAGAATGACATCGGTGACAGTCTCCGCCGTAGATTCCTGATCCAAACCGGCGGCGCCGCTGGACGTATCGATGGTATGAATCCGGAAATCCCCTTCGAGTTCCTTGGCGCAATCTTTGTTCACTTCCCTGATTTTTCCAAGGATATCGAGATTCATAATGGAGCCTTCTTTCGCATTCGCAGGCCTGATTCCTTGCTCGCGCGTCATCGCATCCTTCGGAGAAACCAGCATCACAAACACGGCCGAGATGCGCTTCTTCCAGTCATCGACTGTCAGAAATTTTTGGATTATTTCTTTTTCTTCTTTACGCAAACGAGAGAGCCGCTCCATCATGGTCAACCAACAGATGGAGTCGAAAAGCCCTCTATCGAGAAAAAGGATATGAGGATCACCAGGCCGCGGCGGATTTTGCGTCTTTTCCAGAATCTGAGCGAGCGTCGTGCATGCGGTCCAGATATTGAAATTCGCGTGCTTCTTGTCACGAATCGGGCAAACCGAAGCGCGCTCGACGACGACATCGGTATGAAATCCGCACCGTTTGAGAAACGTCTGCACATTTCTCAGCGTGGTAGTCTTACCCGCTTTGGGAACTCCCGCGAACTCTATGACCAACGGTTTGCGCGCCTGTTCAGCACATTGTTCCGCCAAACGCTCTGCGCGTTCCTGAAGATTCTCCATGTTCATTCATCCCGATTAAGCACTGACTTCCGGCGGCGCTCGATGCTCTGATGATATCTTTTCAGGTCTTGTAGAAGTTAGAGGCTGTCTTTTTCAGAAAACCATAGATGTTTTATATTCTTGACGCACCTTTGAAGCAAACTGATCTCGCGGCACCAAGAAAAACGCTCTCTACTTTGCCCGCATGGCTCGCTCGGAAACCAAACGCACAATCCTCGCCTACCTCTTTTTCGGCGGAGGCGGAGGAGGCGGAGGAGGCTTGCTGACAGGGCCTTTTCCGCTTCTGCTCGGGGGCGGGTTCTGTTCTTTCGCCATGGGCTGCTCCTCGGGTTCCACAAGCTGGAACGAGCCAAACGCATCGCGCGTATCCGGCGTTTTTCTAATCGTGTATTCTATCATCCACCATCACAACCGCAATCATGGCACCGATGCGCCGCCGACACGGAAGCCCCCCCGTCGTTCCGGCATCATTTCCGACTGAGGAAGGAGGAAATGCCGGAATGACGAGCAAAGCCGTAGATTAGAAACGCCTTCCCATATCTTTCGTGGTCGGCAACACATCTCCAGGGATTGACATATGGTAACTTATAAGTTACCTTTATCAAATGATCGAGGTAAGGGAGTACATCGACGCCGTTGGCCGCAGTCCATACGCCAGATGGTTCAATCGGCTGAATGCCCAGGCTGCAGCCAAGGTCGCAATGGCGACTGTTCGGATGGCGCAGGGAAACCTCTCGAACACCAAGGGCGTAGGCGGCGGCGTGTTCGAATACAGAATCAACTTCGGCCCCGGCTACCGGATCTATTTCGGAAAAGATGGGGATACCCTCATCATTCTCCTGGGAGGAGGAACCAAAAGCCGCCAGCAAGCCGACATTGAATTGGCCCGCAGTCTTTGGCGGGAATACAGATACCGCATACACGAGGAGAACTAACCATGCCACTCACGCGGGATTTCAGGGAAACGATTCAGGCAAGGGTCGTGCGCGATCCGGCCTTCCGGGAGGAGTTGTTGAAAGAAGGCGTCGAATGCCTCCTCTCGGGCGAGGTGGAAACGGCCAAGGCGGCCCTGCGCGATTTCATCAACGCGACGGTCGGCTTCGAGACCCTGGGTGCACTCACCGGAAAATCGCCGAAGAGCCTCATGCGCATGTTCGGGCCGGATGGCAATCCCCAGGCGCGGAACCTCTTCGACGTCATCGCCCGGCTCCAGGAGCGCGAGGGGATCAGGCTCGAAGTGCGCGCGGTCCGGTAGAGCTATGGACGACCACAGGGGTGGCGGACATATATCTCTGACGACGACATCATTCACTTGTAGAGTCCCGTAGGGACAGGCCCCCGTGCCTGTCCGGCTCCCTCTTTACGTTCCGGGCGGACACAGGGGTCCGCCCTTACGAAAGCTCTTCCCACCGATTCAGCCTTCGCACAAAACGCTCGGCTTCATCGTCGAGCTTCCCGAGGGGGAAAGCTCGACCCTCAAGGGGTTGTTGAAAAAGCCGGCCCTTGTCAGGGGATAAAAGCACCCCCCTACCCCCCTTTCCTCACCCTGAGTAGCCGCCGAAGGTAAAACGCGACTGAGAAAGGAGCGTTTGTATCGAAGGGCGAGGGGGCGCACTGGGACGAGAGCAAACACTCATTCATCAATCGCGTTCGGCCTTCGATACGCGGCTCCGCCGCTACTCAGGATGAGGCGGTGCGGTTTTGTCCGTCATTCCGGTGCATGCCGGAATCCAGGGACTTTGCCTCTGGTTTCGTCTTTTCATTTTATCGTTTATATGGGTCGTCCTGTGATGTCGGCATCCTTATCAGCTCTGGATTCCGGCATGCGCCGGAATGACAATCAAAAGCAAAATCGCCTGCTCCCATTGGTCGACACCTTTCGGTAATCACCTGCACCCTCCTTTCCAAACCGGGATTGACAGTTCGCTCCTCATCCGCTTGGATGCCGGAATGACAGGCAAACTCAAAGACGCCACCCGCGAAACGTGGCGGCTTGATTCCGTGAAGTGAAGGAGACAGGGGAGATGAAGCCACTCCTGGTGATGCTGTGCCTGTGGCTCATGGCGTGGACGGGCGCGGCGCCCGCGACGGCGGCGGGGGCTTCGTGCGGCGACTGGAACACGCAAGCCTTCTTCGAGCGCGCAGGCGCAAAGGATATCGCCCGGTGCATCAAGGCCGGGGAGAACCCGGTCTCGCGGAGCGTATTCAGCGGAGACACCCCCCTGCACAATGCGGCGGCTTACGGCAGGAACCCGGCGGTCATCGAGGCGCTCGTGAAGGCGGGGGCGGATCCCAACGCGCGGAATCTCTACAAGAGAACGACGCCCCTGCACGCGGCCGCTGCGTTCGGCAGAACGCCGGCGATAGTCCAGGCGCTGGTGAAGGCGGGCGCCAAAGTGAACATTCGGGACAAGTTCAAGCAAACGCCTCTGCACACCGCGGCGCGGGAGAGCAAGGCAGCTGCGGTCGTGGCGGCGCTGCTCGATGCGGGCGCGAACCCTGCGGCAAGAAACAAATCCGGCAAGACGCCCTGGGACTATGCGAAAGAGAACGCAGCGCTCAGGGGCACGGAAGTTTATAAGCGGCTGAAAGCGGCGCTGCTCAAGTAGGCGTGGCTGAATGATTAGACAGCGCAGGCTGCCGTCACTCCTCGTTGAGTAATCTCAATTCGCTCCCCCCTTGTGGGGGTAGCAGAATTACCCTGCAATTCCGGGAGTGACGAGCAAAAACGAGTTCAGTACGCCTTCCCGGATCAGTCAGGTCAACCTCTCCTTTTCGGGGCTTTTTCAACGGCCCCCCATCGCCCGGGTTTTATATCCGGAAAATTCGATACAATAAGATAAATTCCGGTAAATTCACGACGTTTTTCTGAAAATAAAACCGGTGGGAAACGGGGGCGGGCCGGGGGGTTTTTCCCCGGGCGCGATGATGTATATTAGGCGCATCCGCCGCCCGCATGAAACCGGGAAATGCGACGAAACGAGAGGAGATGCGAGCAAATGCCTGAAATTATCGACCTGTCCATGCCCGTCCACATGTGGATGGAGCGCTATCCGGGCACGCCGCAGCCCGTCATCCAGATGATAGAGACGACCTTCGAGTCCGCCACGCGCATCGGGACCGACAAGATGGGCTTCCCCGAGTTGTTCGCCCACAGTGTGTGCATCTTCAGCGAGCATTGCGGCACCCACATCGACGCGAGAAGCCACGGCGGCAGGAACGATTCGTGGTCCGAGGACATCCCGCTGGACAAGTGCTACGGGCCGGGTCTCAGGCTCGACATGCGGGGCAAGAAACCGGGTGAGGCCATTGAAATCAGTGATTTACAAGATGCTCTCGCGAAGGAGAACTACACGATCCGGGGCGGTGAGATCGTCTTCCTCTGGACGGGGGCGGCCGCCTACAACGACGAGCCGCGCTACCTGACGGACCACCCCGGCATGGTGGGCGATAGCGCGGAGTGGCTCATCGACCAGGGCGTGAGCGTGATGGGCATCGACGCGCCGGGCTTCGACTTGCCCATCAAGGAGATGCTGGAGCGCAAAGACCCCTGGCCGTGCCACCGCCTCTTCCAGACACGCGAGTACTGGCACATCGAGAACCTCTGCAACCTGGACGCCATCCCCGCGGCCCACGGGTTCACGGCGAGCGTCCTGCCGCTTCACTGGCAAGGCGCCACCGGGACCCACATCCGCGCCGTCGCCATCGTGAACGAGTAGACGAAAGTGGCTTTCACGGGCCGCAGAGGAGCCGCCCGGGCGGGAAAACGGGCGATTCGCCTCATCGTCTTCTCGCTCCCGCTCCTGATCGGGCCACTCTCCACCGCCGGGATTTCCGACGCCGCAAAACCGCCTAACGCACTGAAATCGAACGTGATGCAAAACCGCGAGGCGCGGGTCGAGCTGTATGAGCGCACGCTCAAGACGCATCTGGCGTCCGGCCCCTATCCCCTGATCGACCTCGAAATCTCGCTCGATCGCTGGAAGAGCGCGGCAGGGCTCATCGAGGGCATGAACCGCGCGGGCGTCGCGTTGGGCGCGGTCACCTCGGCGCGTGAGGAGGCCATCAAAAAAGCCGTAGCGCAATACCCCGGACGATTGATACCGCTCACCACCTCGGCCTCCCGGAATGACTGGATGAAGGACAGCGGGGCCTATTTATCCAGCATGAAACGACAACTCGAGGGCGGCGCATTCGGGATCGGGAAGATCACGTGGCGTCCCGCCTCCTCCGATAAGGCGCAAATGACTCGTGCTGGAGAGGCTTTGGGAGCAATCATCCGTCTGGCGACGCAAACGCGCAGCTTCCTGCTTCTCGACATGCCGCCCGATGATGATGGCCTGGAACTGATCGAGCGGCTGTTGAGGGCGGCGCCCGAGGCGAGAATCATCTGGACGCAAGCCGGCAGGATATTGAATTTGAGCGCGTTACCCGGTTATGGGCACGGCGTCCTGCGGGCGCTGAGCCTGAGGCACGCGGGCCTCCTCTTCACCCTCACCCAGGATCCCCCAGCCTCCGATGCAACTGTTCCACGGAAAAACCACCTCTACGACCCGGGCGGAGCCTTCTCTCGCGAATGGAGAGCATTGCTCGAAGCGCGGGTGGGGCATTTCACCGCCGGGAACGACTCCTCTCCCGCCAATCCAGCGACCTATGCGGGAAGGACGCTCTTCTTCCGTGAAAACGTGCTTGGAAACATCAGCCCGCCCGCGAGAAAGCTCATCGCCTACCGGAACGCATGGCGGCTTCTGATGAACCGCCGCTGGAAGCCTTGATTCACGAAATTCCCCCGAATCCGTTGCATCCGACCCTGCGCATGGAGATAATGCCGTCTCTCGGGGTTGGAAGCATCCTGAACAAATGACTTTCCGATAATTGAGCTTACGCGCAAGGAGTTCGCCTCATGTACAGCATACGCCACCCGAAACGAACCTGGTTCGGCCTTGGAACCATAGCGAAAATCAAGGATGAAGCGGAATTTCTGGGCGCCCGCAATGCGCTTTTCTTCACGGACAAGGGTGTGAGGGGCGCGGGCGTAGCGGACATGGCGCTGGCTCCTCTCGAAGAGGCTGGCGTGCAAGTCACGATTTACGATGAGTGTCCGCCCGAACCCGCCATCGGCGACCTGGAGCAAGCGTTCGATGAGTTCAAAAACGGTTCTTTCGACCTCGTCGTCGGGGTCGGGGGCGGCAGTTCGATGGACATGGCGAAATCCATCGGCGTTCTGCTGGGAAACGACGGCGCGCCCAGGGATTACCTGGGCATAGAACTCGTGCCGAAACCGGGCCTTTCCACCATCCTGGCGCCCACCACGAGCGGAACGGGCGCCGAGGCCACGCCCAACGCCATCTTCTCGGTACCGGAAGAGCAGGTGAAACTGGCCATCGTGAGCACGCACGTCATCCCGTTCGCCGCCATCGTCGACCCGAATCTCACGCTCTCCGCCCCGCCGAAAGTAACCTCCGCCGCCGGTGTGGACGCCTTCACGCATTGCCTGGAAACCTACGTGGCCAGAAACGCCACGCCACTGAGCGAGATGTACAGCCTGGAGGGCATGAAACTCATCGCCCGCTCCTTGAGGCGCGTATGTGACGACGGAAGCGACATCGAGGCAAGAACCGACATGACCCTGGGTTCATACTATGGCGGCGTCGCGCTCGCGGGAGCCGGGGCGGGCGCCATTCATGCCCTGGCGTATCCGCTCGGCTCGCGGTTCCACATTCCCCACGGGGTCAGCAACTCGCTGATGTTCTCCCACGTCATGAAGGAAAACCATGCGGCGGCGCCGGAGAAATTCGCCCGCATCGCCCGGATCCTGGGCGAATCCACGGATGGCATGTCCACGGCTGAAGCTGCCGGGCTTTCCGTCGGCGCGGTCGAGAAACTTTGTCGCGACTGCGGGGTGCCTACCCGGCTCGGCGAAGTGGACGTGCCCGCACACGCCATCCCGGAGTTGGCCGAAGCCGCTTTCAAGCTGGAACGTCTTTTAAGCTGCAATCCCAAAGAACTCACGCTCGAGGACATCGAGAGAATCTACCGCGCCGCGGCTTGAAGATGCCCATGGAGCCATTTTCTTCGCAAAAGCTGCGCCCGCTGATGGACATCGCCCCCGGCGATATGGTCTGCGTCATGGGCGCCGGCGGCAAGGCCACGCTCATGAAGCGGCTCATCCAGGAGATGCTCGATGAGCCGTTTCCCGTCATCATCACCAGCACGACGAACCTCCACGCCCTGGGAGTCGAAGACGCGCCGCCGGTGCTGTTGAGCGAGGAGGGACGCGCTGAACTGCAATCCGTCGCTCAGGACTGGTCGCGGCGCGGCGCCGTCGTCTGGGTGGAGAAAAAACTGCCCCAGAACATGTTTCGCGGCCTCAAGGCGAGACAGGTGGAGGCTCTGCGCGCCTCGGGTTTTCACGGCGTGATGGTCGTGAAAACCGATGGCGCGAGGAAACGGCTCATCAAGGCCCCGGGACCGGGTGAGCCGGTCATTCCCGAAGGAGCGACGCATTGCGTACTCGTGCTGGGACTCGCCGCCATCGGGCGAAGAGCGGATGAGCGAATCGTCCACCGCATGGAAAAAGTTCGCGCCGTCGCAGGCTTGGCGGCCGGGGAAGTTATCGGAGCGCATCATCTGGCGAGATTGGCGAGTCATCCGGAGAGCTACCCGAGCCGGTTTCCCGGAGGCGCAAAGCGGATACTCTACCTGAGCCATTGTACTTCCCGGGAAGCCCTTCAGGAAGCTCAAACGATATTCGAGGCCGTACCCGGCGGCATTTACGATTACCTGCTCGCGGGAGATTCCATCGCGGGAAAATTTTATCGCGGGAGAGTACACAAATGATCGGCGCGGCCACCATCAGAAATGCGCTTGAAGCCAGACAAGAGGAAATCATCGAACAAATCGCCCACGTGGTGAGCATCGATTCCCCGACGTTTCCCGGCAAGGGAACGAACACCGTCTCCTCCCATTTCGCAGAAAAATATCGCGCCATGGGAGCTGACATAGAGATGATTCCCGGCACGCATGAAACGGGGGATCACCTTCTGGCGACGTTTCAAGGCAAAAGGGAAATCGGCCCACATATATTCCTGATCGGCCATTGCGACACCGTTTTCTCCGAGGGAACCGCCGCGCAAAGACCGTTCACCATAAAAGACGATATCGCCTATGGTCCCGGGGTGGCCGACATGAAGGGGTGTCTTGTGACATGCCAATTCGTGATGGAGGCGCTGCTCGCAGAAGGGTTCGAGGAGTTCGGGAAAATCAGTGTCTTATACGACACCGATGAAGAACGCGGGAACCCCTCTTCGAGGGAAGTGATAGAGCGAGTCGGCAAAGACGCCGCTGCCGCGTTGATCATCGAGTCCGGCCGCGCGAACGGCTCCATCGTCTCCTCGAGGAAAGGGAGTTGCTTCGGAAGATTGCGCGTCAGCGGCGTCTCGGCCCACGCGGGCGTCGACCCTGAAAAAGGCAGAAGCGCCGTCCACGAGCTCGCCCACCAAATGGTGGCCATTCAGAATCTCGAGCGCGCGGGAGGGACAGTCAACATCACCGGTCTCTCGGGCGGACGCCGGCCGCACATCGTGGCGGACGAGGCTTCCTGCCACGTCGAGATGCGCGCGGAACGACAAGCGATTTTCGATTCCATGACGGACGAGTTGCGCCGCATTACCTCCAGCCCCCACATCGAAGGAACGCACTCGGAATTTCAGGAACTGGGCGGGAGGCCCGTCATGGAGTTCAACGCCGGAACGAAAAGACTCGTCTCCATCGCGGCGGAAATCGCCGAGGATGCGGGCGTCGAATTCATGCACGCACCCAGCGGCGGAGGGTCCGACGGGAATTATCTCTCCCCGCTCGGGGTCGCCGTTCTCGATGGTCTGGGGCCCGTAGGTGGAAATTTGCATACGGACGAGGAATACCTGGAACTCGATTCGATCGCCCCGAGAGGCGCGCTGCTCGGGGGGTTGATAGAAAGGCTGTCTTCAAAATGAGGCGCTCATCAAGAGTCCTCAATCTTCCAGGGGAATTCCAATCTCCGATCTGGGCTTAGGATCTGAAACCACATTGCCTCGAACCAACTCTTCTATTCTTTCATCATTCCACCCTAGAATTTCGGACAACACTTCGCGTGTATGTTCCCCGTGCAAAGGGGCCGGCCCCTGCACCTTGCCCGGATGCTCGGAGAATTTGGGAGGAACGCCGGTGGTGTTCATTTTACCCAGAAGCGAATGTTCCGTTTCCACCACCATCTCTCTGTGGCGAACCTGCTCATCCTCGAGCGCTTCGCCGACATCATAAACCGGGCCGCAGGGAATCCCTTTTTCCTCCAGTAATTTCAGCCATTCATTCCCGTTTCGCCTTGAGAGATACCGCTCCAATATGGGGATGAGCTGCTCGCGATTTTTCGCGCGGCTGGGGATGTCGACGAACCTCGGGTCATTCGCCAACTCAGGAGCCTCGATGATGTCGCAGAAATAACCCCAGAACCGATCGCTCGTCACACCGATGATGATTTCCTTATCCTTGGCCTTGAGCGCCTGATAGGGGACGATTTGAAAATGGGCCGAACCCCACCGCTCGCTCATGCTGCCATCCATGAAATAGCAGCCGCTCAGGTTGGTGAGCAGCGACACGCTGCTGTCGAGAAGGGACAGATCGATGTATTGCCCCCTGCCCGTCTTCTCCCTGGCGAACAACGCGCTGCTTACGCTGTAAGCCGCCCACATCCCCGCCGTGAGGTCGCTGAGCGGAACCCCGGCCTTGCAAGGTCCGCCGTCCGGTTCGCCCGTTGCGCTCATGATGCCGCTCATCGCCTGGCCGACGATGTCAAAACCCGAGCGCTCCCGATACGGGCCCGTCTGCCCGAAGCCGGAGACGGAAACGTATATCAGTCGAGGGTTCAAGGCGGACAGCGCCTCATACCCGACGCCCAGGCGATCCACGACGCCCGGTCGAAAATTCTCGACAACCACGTCCGCCTTTTTTGCAATGGCGCAGGCGACCTCGAGGCCTTCGCTTTTTTTGAGGTCGACCACGATACTCTTCTTGCCGCGGTTCACGCCCAAAAAATAGGCGCTCTCTCCCTTCTCGAACGGAGGACCCCAGGTGCGGGTTTCATCGCCGTTTCCGGGAGATTCGAGCTTGATGATTTCCGCACCCAGATCGGAGAGCATCGTGGTGCAGAAGGGCCCGGCGAGAATCCGGGACAAGTCCAACACGCGAATTCCCTTCAATGGTCCCTGTGCGTTCATCATCCCCATCCTGAGTAAAAGCCAAGAAGATTTTTACGAAAGTATGAACTTTGCAAAGGCGCGGTGCAGTCTGTCAAGGAATCCTGATGAAATTCAACGCGCGCTCCCCGGCATCGGGATGATAGCAAAAAACGTCTTTACAAGTTCTCCCGGACGTGGCCGAGGCGAAGGGCAAATTCCAGGGTCCCGCTCTCGCAGGGGATCAGCTCTCAAAATAGGAGCGCCCGGCTCATGCGGTGCGCCACCCAGTCATGACGAAAACTTTCAGGCGGAAAAATGCTCCCAGGCGAAGTTTTCCAGCGCGGAAATCCCGTCTGCGCGTTTGAGAGAAATCCCCTGTGGGGCCGGCAGGATTTCTCCGATGGGCGTAAGCGGCGCCCCTCTCGATTGCCGGACGACTTCCTGAAGCGCTCTTACGGATTCAGCGGGCGTCGTGACGAGAAGTTCGTAGTCCTCTCCGCCGTGCAGCGCCCATTCGAGAGGCTTTTTCGCGGCGAGCGACGCGACTTCGGACAGCGTACCGGAGACGGGCAGTTCGGATTCCCAGAGGAGCGCGCCCACCCCGCTCGCCTCACACAGGTGACGGATATCACCCGCCAGACCATCGCTGATGTCCATCATGGAGGTCGCCAGCCCCGATTCCGCGATAATTACAGCCTCCGCAACCCGGGGCTGCGGTTCCAGCTGCGCGCGCGTGAGCGAGGCATACAAGTCTTCCCGGACTCGTGTTTGAGACCCGGACAATAAATGCAGTCCCGCGGCGGCATCGCCCAAATATCCCGTCACCAGAATCCGGTCCCCCGGACGGGCGCCGCTTCGGCGAAGCACCTTCTCCTCCATCACCTCGCCGACGAGGAACACGTCGACGAACAAAGGACCACTCGTCCGCGTGACGTTTCCCCCCAGAACCAAAATATCGTACTGCTCCGAGAGCGCGCGAACCCCGCCATACACGTCATCCAGAAACAAAACGGACGTCTCCTCGGGTATGCCCAGCGAGATGAGCGCGAAGCGCGGCTTTCCTCCCATGGCCGCCACATCGCTCACGTTCACGGCCAGCGACTTGTAGCCCGCGGCGAAACCGGAAACATCCCCCGTGGACGGGAAATGCACGCCGCTCACCTGCGCATCGCACGTCACGACCCAGCATTTTCCATCCCCCGCCCTGATGACGGCCGCATCATCCCCGTTGCCGACGATGACGTCCGCGTCGTTTCCGACCGAGCCGAGTTTATTTCTGAGGCGCTCTATCAGGGCGAATTCGCCAATCTCTCTCGCTGATTCGCCGTTCACCCTCTCGCCCTCTCGATGCGATTGCGCAACTCCCGGGTCGCTGCCCCCGGGTCGGACGCCCCCATCACCGCGCCGATAACGGCGACGCCGGAGGCGCCGGCTTCGATGACGGGCTCCACGTTCTCGACGCCGATTCCCCCGATGGCGACGGCGGGCAAGCCGGGGGCGTGTTCGATAATCCGCCGGAATCCTTCCGGCCCGATCGGCGTTCTCGCATCGGCCTTGCTCCCCGTCGCATATACAGGGCCTACGCCGATATAATCCGCATCCTCGGCGGCGGCCCGCGACGCCCATTCGGATTTCCCGGCCGTCACGCCATAAAACAACGCATCTCCCGCCATCTCCCTGGCCCTCGGAAGCGGAAAATCCTCCTGTCCCAGATGCACCCCGTCCGCGCCGCAGGCCATGGCGACGTCCACCCGATCGTTCACCGTAAAAGCGCAGCCGGTTCCCTCCAGAGCCTCTCGCAACTCATCCGCCAGGCGAATCATTTCCACGCCGCTCAAGTTTTTCTCTCGAAGCTGGATCGTGCCGGCTCCGTTCGCCGCGGCTGCGCGAACCGCGTCCCTCAGCTTCCATCCGGAAGCCCGGGACAATATCTCCCGGTCGGTGATGACGATCAGCGACAGGTCGAATTTCATGGCGTCCCCCGATCAATCAAGAACGAAACTACGAGGTTGATAATGAAGCACGAGCATCATGATAGGCAACGGCAATCCATCTTTAGGAACCCTTTCATCTATACGAGGAAACATTCAAAGATTTCGAGCGTCTCTCTTGCGCAATTCTCCTGTGCTTGAGAACCTCTTCCACGATTATCAAAGGAGGACGACATGAGCTGGATTCGACCCATTTCTCCGGATGCCGCGGAGGGAGCGACAAAAGAAATTGTCGAAGGTCTGCGGGAGGCGAGAAAACCCATTCCCAGGATGTTTCTCGAGATGGGCAGGAGGCCCGATATTCTGGCCGGGCGTGAAACGCTCCGTGGAGCGGTTCATGGCGGCTCGAGCCTCGGCACGAGGCGGGCGGAGTTGCTCGCTTTTTACGTGGCGGCTCACGGGGGGTGATACGGCTGAGCGATGAACCACGGGCAGTTGTTCCGTGACGAATGCGATGACGCCTCCATCGCCGAAGTAGCCGAGGTGCTGGACGACCCGACGCGAGCGGGAATCCTCGACCAAGCGGACCGCGCCATGCTCGCCTATGCGGAGAAGATCACTCACACGCCTCACTCGATGGAAAAAACGGACATCGAAAGTCTGCGGGCCGCCGGCTTCAGCGAGGAGAACGTCGTGGACATCATCGCCGCCGCTGTCTACAGAAACTTCGCCAACACGATCAACTACGCCTTCGGGCACGTGGAGCAGAATCCCGAAGGACCCGGGGAGTTGCAGGCCGCCATCGAGAGGTTGAAAAAGAAGATCCGTGGCCAATAAATCAAGCGTTCTCTCATCCATCTCGTATCTGGGCCTGTTCATATCGGGCGTCTGCGCGCTGGCCGCCGTGGCGTCGGGGCTGGGCCATCGCTGGGAGCTGTGGCATTTCAGCACGGGGTTCCAGATTTTCAAGGCGGCATCCGTCATCGCGCTGCTCTCCGTGGCCGTCTCCATGGCGGGTGGCCTGTTCGCCTTGCGAGACGCCTCCAGGCGCAAGACGCTGGCCGCCGCGCTCGGCATCGCACTCGGCTTCATCGTTGCGGGCTTTCTACACGCGCACATGCAGATCGCGAGACGGGTGCCCAAGATTCACGACATCACGACGGACACCCGAAACCCGCCCGTCTTTCAGGCCGTTCTCCCGCTCAGGACAGGGGCGAAGAACCCGCCCGCCTACGGGGGGGCGCGCATCGCGCGGCTCCAGGAAAAAGCATATCCGGATATCAAACCACTTACTTTCCAGACTTCAAAAGAAGAAGTTTTCAAGCGCGCCCGGGACGCCGCGAACGCCATGGGCTGGCATGTGGTGTCGTCCAAACCGACCGAAGGACGCATCGAGGCCTATGACACGACTTTCTGGTACGGCTTCATCGACGATATCGTCATACGGATCACGTCGAGCAGCGGAAAAACGCGCCTCGACATCCGCTCGAAGTCCCGCGTCGGCGTCGGCGATATCGGCGAGAACGCCAGGCGGATACGCGGCTTTTTGGAAAAGCTGGAAGTAAGATAAACTCAAATATGCCAATTTCGTGATCGAGGACTCGTCAAGAAACGATAATGTCTTGAACGTCATGATGAGGGCGCAAATGTCTGAATATCAGGTTCTGGGCAAATCCATACCGAGACTCGACTCCGCAGAGAAGGTCTCAGGACTCGCCGACTTCGGCGATGACTTAAGGAGGCACGGCTGCCTCACCGCGAAATTGCTCCTGAGCTCGCACCCCCACGCCGAGATCAAGAAAATCGACACCACAGACGCCTTGAAGGTTCCCGGCGTACACGCCGTCGTCACCGCGGATGATTTTTCCGGCATCCGCCACGGCAGGCTCGTGCGCGATGAACCGCTGCTCGCCATCGACAAGGTGCTTTACGTCGGCGAACGCGTGGCGGCCGTGGCCGCCGAAACCCCCGAAGCCGCGCAAGCAGCAATCGAGAAAATTCATGTCGATTACAAGGTGCTCCCCGCCGTTTTCACGACGGATGACGCCACGAAGGACGACGCGCCACTGCTGCATGACACGCTGGATGATTACGCATCATATCCGGGCATCGTGCGCTACGGGAACGTGGCCGCCGATATTCTCATTCGCTCGGGCGATCCCATCGAAGCCGCGCTCGCGCGCGCGGATTTCGTATTCGAGGACGAATACGAAACCCCCCGCGTTCACCAGAACTATCTCGAGCCCCGCGCCATGCTCGCAGAGCCGGGACCCGAGGACAGCACGATAGTCTATTCGCCCACCCAGGGGGCTTTCGTGGTGCGCGCCATCGCCTCGGAAATTCTCGAACTCCCCATGAACAAACTGCGCGTCGTGAGCACCCATGTGGGCGGCGCTTTCGGCGGCAAATCCCAACATCTGATGGAAGCCCTGGCCGTACTTTTGAGCAGAAAGTCGAACCGGCCCGTTCAACTGACGCTCAACCGCGAGGAGGAAACCATCACCGGAAACCCGAGGCACGCTTACCGCATGCGCTATCGCACGGGTGTGACGCGGGAGGGGAAAATCATTGCGCGCCACATACAAATCACATCGAACAACGGCGCCTACTGCATGACGGGGCCGATGGTGCTGGGCAAATCCTGCTACACCAGCGCGGGACCATACAAGATTCCTAACGTCCGGGTGGACGGTCTGCTCGTGTATACGAACCTTCCGCCCAGCGGCTCCTACCGGGGATTGGGCGTTGCGCAGGTCGCTTTCGCCTGCGAACGCCATACCGACCGCATCGCCTCGGAACTGGAAATGGACCCGCTCGCCTTTCGAATCCTCAACGGGATGGATGAAAACGATGAGGACCCCGCAGGCACGATTCTGCAGAGCGTAAGCATCAAGGAAACGCTCGAGCGCGCGGGCAAGAAAGCGGGCTGGGGGAAGCAGAAAAAAGAAAACCGGAATGGCAGAATCAGGCGGGGGATGGGCATCGGCTGCGCACGCTATCCCACGGGCGGGGGAGCGTCGGGCGCCGTGGTCAAGGTGAACGAGGACGGGGGCCTGGCCGTGCTGGCCGGATGCGCCGACCTCGGTACGGGCGCGGCTACCGTGATGGCGCAGGTGGCGGCGGAGGTTCTTGGAGCCGAGGTCCAAAAGGTGAGCGTCCGCATCGCCGACACCGAAGCCACGCCCTTCGACGCCATCTCCGCGGGGAGCCGGACCACGTTCAACATGGCGCACGCCGTGCGCATGGCGGCGGAAGACGCCCGCGAACAAATGCTTCGCCAGGCGGCGCGCATGCTCGAATCCTCCCCGGAAGACTTGGAGATAGGCGAGGGAAACATATTCGTCCGCGCGGCGCCATCGCGCGCCATCGCGTTCACCGATGTGGCGCATTCGGCCGTATGGAAAGGCGACGGCCCCGTGACCGGGCGCGGCTCCTACCGCGGAGAGAATCCCCCCCACCGGACGGACAACGTGCGCGGCCACCCGGAACCCTCGAGGCCCGGGCCCGAATTCGCCACCCAAATCGCCGAGGTAGAAGTCGACACCGAGACAGGAGAAACCAGGGTGGTGAAAATCACCAGCGCGCAGGACGTGGGCTTCGCCATGAACCCCCTCACCCTGAACGGACAGATAGAGGGCGGCATCGCACAGGGGCTGGGCTGGGCCCTCGCCGAGCAGATCCACCACGAAGAGGGCCTCATCGCCCACGCGGATTTCGAGAGTCAACTCAACCCCACGAGTCTGGACGTCTCGGAAATTGCAAGCGTGATCGTGGAATCGCCCGACGTGGAAGGCCCCTACGGGGCCAAGGGGGCGGGAGAGATGCCGCTCATTCCGGCGGCGCCCGCGATTGCGAACGCGATAGCGGACGCCATCGGGGACCCGGCAAACCAGAACCTCAACACGTTGCCGATTGCGCCGGAGGACGTCGTGCGCGCGGTGCGCGAAAAGAGCGCCGCCGGATCGATTTCCTAGTTTTTCAGTTCGAATTTCTCGTCATAAATGTCAAAGTCCGATGACGCCGCGATGTCTCTCGCCTGCTCGATGAGCTCCCGCGACAGGCTCGAGATGGCAGGGTTTTTGAGAAATTCCATGAAGAAATTGTAATAAAACGCATCGGGCCGCACGTGAACGCGCACCCTGAGCCTGGCGGCTCCTTCGCCTCGTCCCCTCCTGTACCGGAACGTGATGGATTCTTGGGGGGGAATGCGCGTGTCATGGATTTCACGGCTGAAATCGGGCGAGAGCTTCCGCTCAATTACGTTGATCTGCCTTGAACCCGGAATGGTTCGCCCGGTCTTGTCCTCAAGTTCGGAGATGACGTCCACCGAGGGCGTGATGTAGGTGGGAAAATAATGGCCGGCGCCCGAGTTCGTGAGCTTGATCACGGCCGTCACGATTTCCCCGCGCGCTTCCGCTCCCAGCGAAACGTCGACTTGCACGGCGCTCTGCGTCATCTCCTTGTCATGTATGCCCCGCCACAGATGCGCCCGGTCGGGCATGTGACAACTCTGGCAGGAGACGCCCTCCTCCCCCCAAAGCGAGTTTTTCCACTCGTTGTAGGTATTCTGAATCGATTTCCCGTTCGGCCCGGGAAACGTGTGC
The DNA here is from genome assembly GCA_965219955.1 of bacterium. GTDB lineage: Bacteria > UBA8248 > UBA8248 > UBA8248 > UBA8248 > Bin107. The sequence continues at coordinate 4,091,071 of OZ244799.1, read as the reverse complement.
TGGTGACAACCCGTGCAAAATTCAGAGCGGCTGAAGAAAAGCGTGCGCTCCACACCACCATGCGGGCCATTGCCTGTCGTATCATCCATGCCTTCGGGGGTCTCTTTCTTCCGGGGGCCATGTACACGCCAATCGCGCACATGGCATGAGGCGCAGACCAGCCCACTCATCTCCAGTTTTCGGTCGTGGACCGGGTTTTTCCGCCAGTTCGCCGGAGGGCCCGCGCCGAAATTCGCGCGCTTTTGCTGTTCCGCCAAGGGCGCGTGGCACTCGTTGCAGCTTTGCGCTCCCCCGGGATTCGCCTTCCACATATCGACGAGCTGTCCGTATACGCCCGGACTCATCGCCCTGGCGTGAAGCGTGGTTCTCCACTGTTTGTACTGCTCGGGATGGCAGCTGCCGCAACGCTCCGGCGAAAGGGAGCGTTCGGCGCCCTTGTATGATTTCGGCGCCTCGCCCATGGGAGGCAATGGATAGCGGAAGTGATCGTTCACGAAATCCCGCCAATGCTTCCATTTTCCGGGAATCCCTTTTTTTTCCGAAGCTTGAACGGAGGGAAAGAAGAAGCTTTTTGATGTCTTCCGGGAAAACGCCGGGAGCGCGAAAAGGAACATGGAAACGATTAACACCATGAATTTCAAGCGCATGTCATACATCCTGCTCCTGCGGCCCGCCTGCTTGACCAGTTTCGTTTCACCTGACGACACCCGTTTGGGCAAGTTCCTGAAAAAACCCGGGAAATCGTAGTGCTGCTCCACGCCCGAATCTATTGTGGGCTTAAAGCCCTTTATTTCTCAACAGGCGAATTTCCGCACAAAGTTCATGGATGAAACCCTGGGAAATGATATCACCCGGTACGGGTTTTACTTGCTTCATCGAATTGGATAGGGTCCGTCAGAACAATCGAAACAGACCCGACAATTCGGAGGCATGATGAATTTCGAGATACGTCCGGCCACTATCGAGGACACGGAAACGATCGTCCAGTTCAACATCGAGATGGCCCTGGAGAGTGAAAACCTGCGCCTGGAGCCCGGGAAAGTCCGCCGGGGCGTGGAAAAATCCCTCGCCGATCCATCGGTGGGACAATACTACCTCGCGCACCGGGGCGATGAGATTCTGGGGCAAATCCGGGTCACGCTGGAGTGGAGCGACTGGAACAACGGCCAGTACTGGTGGATTCAGAACGTCTATGTCGTTCCGTCCGAGAGAAACCAGGGTATCTACAGGGCCTTGCACAACTACGTCAAAAATCTCGCCGAGCAGGCCGGCGCGTGCGGGCTCCAGCTATACGTGGACGCGCAGAACGCGGCGGCCCAGGCGGTTTACAGGAACCTGAACATGGAGCAAAGCCACTATCTGATTTTCGAGCAAAGAGAAGACCAGCCGGAAAGGTGAAAAAACTCTCTCAATCGCGCCTGAAGATTAACGACCCTCCTGATTCCTCTTGAGGGGGATGACATCCGCAGGCTTTTGCGCGTCATCCCGGCGGCGTCCCCGCCAGGAGGAAGGCCATACATAGCGCACGCGCCACAGGGTTCTGGCCGCACCGCCCACCGCCCACGTGAGCGTGCTGCCCGCGTTTCGCGTTCTTCTGCCGAGCGAGCGAAACGCTTTCTTGCCGCCTTCCTCGCCGATGGAGACGAGGCGCGAGGTCGCCTCTTTCGCCGCGCCGAGCGGCCGGAGGGCCTGCGCGATCGCCTGGCGCAAAACCCATTTCAGCATCAGGCAGAATACGACGGACAGAGCGAAAAAGACGCCCAGCACCTTGAAGGCGCGGGCGGGCTCATCCACTATCATCACGCTCGTCTGCGCGATGCCGTAGAACGCCAGGGCCACGATCCCCAGACAGACGGCCACGGCGCCTCCCGAGCGCACTATCAACCGCATGATGCCGAACATGTTCGCCTCCGATCCCCTGTCGTTGCCGGAAAACGCTTCTGATTCATCGAGGATACCCATTTGCGAGACCAAAATCCAGCGCGGTTATTTCACCTCCAGGGGATGTTTCCGTTGACGCGCGAAACCTCCCGTTCTATGTTCACTAGCCGAAGCAGAAACCGCACGGCGCTTCATCATGGAGGAGTGGAAATTGTTCGACATTCGCCTCATCAGACAAGACCCCGAAGCGGTGGCGCGCGCCCTCGCGCGAAGGGGCGGCGATTGGGACCTCCCGGGCTTGCTGGAGATCGACGCCAGAAGGCGGGATCTGACCCACCAGGTCGAAAGCCGGGTGGCCGACGTGAGAAAGCGCAGCAGGCAAATCGGCGAGTTGAAAAGGAACAAGGCGTCCGAGGAGGAGGTCGAGGCGTTTCTGGCCGAGAACCAGCGCCTGACGGCCGAGGCCAAATCCATGGAGGGAGAACTGAGGGAACTCGAACAAAAACAAAACGATATCCTCCTGGAACTGCCCAACGCGCCGCATGAAACCACCCCCGAAGGCAGGAGTGCGGAGGACAACGCCTTGGTGAGGGTCTGGGGCGAGAAACCCGCTTTCGACTTCGAACCCAGGGCGCACGACGAGCTGGGCGAAGCCCTGGGGATTCTCGACATGAAGCGCGCCGCCAAGATAGCCGGGGCGCGGTTCGCGCTCTACCGGGGGGCGGGCGCGCATATCGAGCGCGCGCTCATCAACTTCATGCTCGACCTGCACACGAACGAGCACGGCTACACCGAGTGGCTCCCCCCCTTCATGGTGAACCCCGAGGCCATGACGGGCACGGGTCAGCTGCCCAAATTCGAGGAAGACCTCTTCCGCGTAAATGACGGAAAGTATTACCTCATCCCCACCGCCGAGGTGCCCGTCACGAACATCCACCGCGACGAAATCCTGAGCGGCGAGGACCTTCCCCTCAAGTACACGGCTTATACCCCCTGTTTCAGGAGCGAGGCCGGCTCTTACGGCCAGGACACGCGCGGCCTCATCCGCCAGCACCAGTTCAACAAGGTGGAACTCGTGAAGTTCAGCCGCCCCGAGACGAGCTACGAGGAACTGGAAAGCCTCACCGCAGACGCCGAGAAAGTATTGAAACTACTGGGGCTGCACTACCGCGTCGTCACGCTGTGCGCGGGCGATCTGGGCTTCTCCGCCGCCAAGACGTACGACATCGAGGTCTGGGTGCCGTCGCAGAACACCTACCGCGAGATCTCCTCGTGCAGCAATTTCGAGGATTTCCAGGCCCGGCGCGCGGGCATCCGCTACCGCCCCGGTGCGGGTGCCAGGCCCGAATTCGTCCATACCTTAAACGGCTCGGGGCTGGCCGTGGGCCGGACGCTGGTGGCGATTCTGGAGAACTTCCAGCGCGCGGACGGCTCCGTGACGATACCCGAGGCCTTGCGCCCCCACATGGGCGGAACCGCTTCCATATCTATCTAAGACCTACATAACAACATAAAAATCAATTAGATACATTTTCAGTTTCATCCCGGCCTGGAATTCCCTCCGGCGCCCGGAGCGGAAACCTTTACAGAATCTTTACCCACCGCCGCCGCCTTCGCTGATACCATGCAAGCCGTTTGATCAGCCTCGACGGGTGTTTGGAGAGACGACAGGCGAATCCGGCGGGGGATGCCGGGCTGCTTCGCTCTCGTGGACGAGGCGGCGGCGGGCCGGATACGCCGCGCGGGGGCCAACGGCCCCGCAAACGGGCCCACCCGCCCCGGAGACGGGAGCGCCATCCGGTCGCGCGGATGCGCACCCGGACTTCGGCCGATCCTCCGCCTTGTTGGCTCGGGCGGCTCCGGTCGATTCCTCCGGAAGCGCAAAGCCCGAACGCGGGGCTTCCCCGCGCGGCCCAACGCACGCCCCGAACGCGGCAATCGCTCACTCTTCAATCGCGATTGACCCCGGCGCGGCCCATCGCGCGCCCCGAACGCGGCCCTTCGCGCCCTGAAAATACGCAACGCGCGGCACCGCATTTCCCCGCATTTGCCGTCATGGCGGGCGTCGCGGGCCGTGGCAGGATTCCCCTGCGCCCGGATTCCGCGGCGTCATTTCCAAAGAAAACAATTCCCGGAAAGACCCCGTCAATTTACCGAATTACCCCGTAAATTTATCTAATTTTATCGAAATTTACGGAAATTCCGTATTCTCGAACGAAGCGCCCGGCTTCTCCATCATACCGGACTCCCCCATATCCGCGCGGACGGCAATTGCGGGCAAATGCGGGTCGCTTCGAGCGGGATGCAGAGAATTCCGCCCGGACCTCGTGAGGGAGCGATGAGCGCCCAGCCGCAAATGCGGGGAAATGCGCCCCGCCGCGAACCCTCCTTGTCAGGGGATAAAGGCAACCCCCCCTACCCCCCCCTTGTCAGGGGGGTATAAAAAGGCGATGCCCCTTCGCCAGGCTGAGGGGGTTTTGCTTTTTCTTGCCCCCCTGACAAGGGGGGGTAGGGGGGGTTGCTTTTCATGGAAGTGAGAGGGCAATCAAACCGAACGAGGAGGCCCGCCCCGTAGGGACAGGCCTCCGTGCCTGTCCTGATTGTAAACATCCTGTAAAAGGACAACCACGGAGGGCAGGACAACCCGAAGGGGTTGTCCCTACGACGGCGGAAAACCCCTCCGAGCCGTGCTAGAATGCCGGAAGAGTCTCGACCGCTCGCAGATCACGGAGGGATGGCCGAGCGGCCGAAGGCGGTGGTCTTGAAAACCACTGAGCGAAAGCTCCGGGGGTTCGAATCCCTCTCCCTCCGCCAATTCGATATTCAGGCAATTTTCACTTGCCGTTAAATTGCTGTAACATATTGACAACATTGCATATATTCATCTTGTCGATGCTTTCTTGAATCTGCATTTCCAACTATGTAATCAAAACGAAAGCGGATTGATTAAAACTGCCGCGCACTCTGGCGAATCCGTGTCGGGGTAAAGATGGTAAGCGTTCGGGCGGGCCGTGATAGAAGCGTCCAAGCAGCGGTAGTTCGGTGGTTGTCCAAACGTGACTGGCCCGGCCTAATATTTTTGCTGCCACCCAAATCGGCAGAATATTCAGGCAACTTTGGTGCATTGACTGCATCCCGACATCGACTTCCTTCTCATATAAGTCAACATGAATCCGAACCAGAGCGGCGCTGAGACCTATTCCGTCACGGTGCGAGCGAACGCTTACTAAAGATGTAAATGTTCTTCCAAGCCGTGATGGAATGGGACTCAGCGCCGATTGGATGTGGTTTGGTGCGACCCATAAAGATGAAGCCCAATATTGGAATGCTGTACAAGCACTGCAAATGCCTTGGGTCCCTGCTGAATTGGATAGTGGGGAAAGCATTAGGTCGGACTAGTTACGTTCGGACAGAACACCAAACTGCAACTATTCGGGTGCTGCCATCACGGCCCGGATGAACAATTACATCCGTTCGTATCCGTTCGGCGGCAGGGTGATGGAGGACTGGAAAACACTAACTCAAGCCGGCTACACCGCGCGATTCCTAAAATTGTCTCCGGCATCGACTAGGTTATCACCCCACGACCGAACGTTTACATCCGTTCGGTCGTGGGGTGATAGAGCGGACCACAAACTCTCCTGAGTGAGTGTTAACGACGCGGGCCAATGTCCCCACCGAGCAGTGAGAATGTTGCTGATTCACCGGGACTACCTGAATATCCTGCCATTGCCGAAGTGGTGAGGGCACTTCGCTGGTTTAACTCCTTTCGGACAATACTTCATGCAGGCACCGGTTTCAGCTCGGCCATCACTTTGCCACCGAATGCTTACTCTTGTCGGACAATTGCACCTGTGCCTTTCAAAGTCCGATCCGTAACGGCATTATCTGAGGGATGCGTCGGCGTCACATATTATGACAGATCTAGCAGATAATTCTTTGACTCATAGTGTTTGAAGTCGAGTAAGCGGCTTTAGCCATGATACAAATTTTGTTACTAGATTTTGAGCATGCTAATTGATTTTTTTGATGCTATAATTTTTTAAAAATGTGAAAAGTTTCTGAAGTAGTGATTCCACCAGAGCATTGTTGGATAGTTCGTGCTTAACTTGAAGTGAAGTTAGGTCAAATTGGTTGAACGCTTTGGTGTTGTACTGGCAACAATTACTAAGTTCAAGAAAGGACGTAGTTCTTCTTACAACCAAGAACATCAGGGCTCTCGAAGTGGATTTCAAGAACGCTAGTGTAGGCTTAGAGAAAGGTAGCGTATACATCAACAAGAAAGGTTTGCGTGGTTGAAGAAATGAATAGCATAGCCGATGTGTCTCTCAAGACAGCGACGAAAGTGTCAGTGGATTGTCTCGTGCTTGACTATGAGAATCCACGCTTAATAAGTGTTGATCAGATGACGGCTGATGCGGAGATTATTGCTCAACTTTACCGTAGCGAGGATTTAGGAGAACTTCTGCAATCGATCGCGGCGAATGGGTATCTTGATATAGAACCATTAATTGTAATGAAGCAAGATAACGCTTTGTTAGTCCTAGAGGGAAACCGGCGGCTTGCAGCGATCAATTTGTTTCGTGAGGATTCACTTGCCGATAAAGTTTCTAAAACTGGAAAATTTCGAATCAATTTGCCAGATATCTCTGAACAAAACCGAGCGACACTTGACCAAGTTACAGTCTATTGCGTGGCAAGTCGGGATGACGCCCGATCCTTTGTTGGATTCAAACATATTAACGGTGCCGCGAAGTGGGAATCTTACGCCAAGGCGAAATTTGCTGCAGACTGGTATCGTGACGGAAATGTCACTCTAGATGAGATTGCCGAACGAATTGGCGACAAGCACGACACAATCAAGCGCATGGTAAATGCTATCTACGTACTAGAACAAGCTGAAGAAAGCGGACACTTCCATCTTTCCGATAGAATGTCCCTACGCTTTAATTTTTCTCACTTGTACACAGCACTATCACGTTCCACTTATATGGACTTCTTGGGCCTGCCAGCAGCTTGGGCAAGGTACAATCCGGGTCCTGCCCCGATTGCGACAGAAAAACTGGATGATCTTGGTGAGGTACTTCGTTGGATTTACGGTTCAAAAGAAGAAAGTGTTGAGCCTATAATTCAGTCCCAAAACCCTGACATCAAAAACTTAGGACTAGTGCTTGCAAGTGTGGAAGGATTGACTGTTCTACGTACAACAGGGTCACTGGCCGAGGCACATGCGAGCATTCAACCTGCAGGGCAGAAGCTCACAGAAGCCCTCTTGCGTGCGAGAACAGCAGTACGGGAAGCTTCAAACAGTCTTCGCGGCTTCGATGGTCAAGACCAAGCATTGATTGATATTGCCGAAGACATCTCGGAGACGGCGCAAGCCATCTATGCGAGGATGAGAAAAAAGAAACTTGAAATCGAAGGTGATGAATGAGCGGCGCGGTTTATCTACCTTCGGATGAGTTCCATGGGAGCCAAAACCCTGATCTGGATTTAGCCGCCGATTATCTCGAACTGGCAGCATTCTTTTCTGGCGACCAACAGGCTCTAAGTCAGGACATTATCGATGCACTGGATTTATCGGCTGATGGTAGTTTCGAGGCTGTAGACGATGAAATTAGAACCCGGGAAGTCATAGCAATCGGTGCGATCAACCGTATGGATTTCAGGCGGCGTATTTTGAAGTTGGCATATCCATTTGAGCTTGATGAAACTGGCGCCGTAGTGACATTTACGGCCAACGACCCAACCTTGGGGCAGGCAGCTTATTTGGTATCATTAGTTCTCTCAAATCTTAGGTCCGTGTCTCCATTGATAGGAGACGCCTCAGTCTACCCAACTGATAATGAAGTCAGAGCTCTTCGTCAATATTTTCAGTACTTTGCCACTGCCGCAATCGCTGCGGAAGTGGGCGGTCCTGCTTGGTCTTTTGGGTACCCCAGACCAGATGGCACAGATTTTATAAAGAAGCTTAAAGAGATTTGGAACGTGATTAAGGATGGCAACGTAGAGGCCGACCCTTCTGCGCCCGCTAACCCAAAAGATGACCAAGTCGACGTATTTGCTCGGAGAGAGCAAAGGGACGAACTACCAGGGTTTTTCTTGGCGGCTGGGCAAGTCGCAACGGGTAGTAGGTGGAAAGAAAAATCAATCAAAGCGCATGTATCCGGTCCGTTCTTCCAGCGTTGGTTTGGACGTACGCCAGTTACACAGCTTGTTGCTTATCACATCATTCCGTTTGCTCGGCCGGACGAACTCTTTCGAGATGATGTTCTGATTCTCGGAAATATTTTGCATCGACTACGACTACCCTATCGTGTTGATGAAGCAGCAGGATTGGTGGAGAAAGGAATTTTGGTCGAAACGTTTGACCGATTGGATGCAGCTGTGGACTGGGTGAAAGGGTACGGTAGTCGGATTCGCGCCGCATGAGACACCGATTCCATTCAATTTGCCCCTATTTTGCGATGTTTCCAGAGACATTCGTTGAAAAACACTTGGCGGCTACAAAATACGACGGCGTCGTATTTGATCCATTTTGTGGTCGTGGCACTACAGTATTTGAAAGTCTTATTCGAGGACGGCTAGCTGCAGGGTGCGATGTGCATCCCGTTGCAGTCTGTGTGAGTGGTGCGAAGAGCGACCCACCCCAAAAAACAGAAGTGTATGAGCGTCTTGCGCAGCTCGAAAAAGAAAGTCGGACAGAATCCGCTGTCGAAGTGATGTCAGAGATGAAGGAATTCTTCTTACTTTGTTTTGAGAGTTCGACCTTAAGTCAGGTGAAATTTCTTCGGAAAATGCTGCAATGGAAAACAGATAGGATTGACCGATTCATTGCAACCTTGGCATTGGGAGCACTGCATGGCGAGTCTCATCGGAGCCCAAACTACTTTAGTAATCGGATGCCTCGTACTATCAGCACTAAACCAGCATATTCAGTTCGGTGGTGGAAAAAACACGGATATGAACCACCTAAACGCGATGTATTTGAAATCTTGAGAAAAGTAAACGAATATCGATTTAGAACACCGCCTCCGGAACTGCGCGGAGAAGTAGCAATGTCAGATGCACGCCGAGTTTTCGAGAAGTTTCAGCATTTATGTGGGAAAGTAACTGATGTAATAACCTCGCCACCTTACTTAGATACAACAAACTATCGTGAAGATCAGTGGTTGCGGAATTGGTTCCTTGGTGGAGATGCAAAGATTCAATACCAACAAGACGATGGCAGACACTACAACGCGCAAAAATACTGGAAATTCTTAGAAGAAGCTTGGAGTGGAGTAGTTCCGCTGCTAGCAAAAGAGGCTAGGATTGTTGTCCGAATCGGTGGCCGAAAGTTAACTAAGGAAGAAGCCAGAGATGGATTAGAACGCTCAATATATAATGCTGCCAATCGTTCCGTTCGGCTGATTGACGATGGCGTGACGAGCGAGGTGAAACGCTCGCAATCCAATGCTTTCAGGGGTTCAAAAGCTTCGTTAATGTTTGAACACGATTTCTGCTTTCAAGTCGGGTAAATTGAAGTCAATCGCTGCGTGATCCCACTAGTGTTGTTGCAGTGTGCTTTCCTCTCTCACGCACGTCTTAACGTAACTAGTTGCTTCTAGTTAATATTGAAAAGGGTACTGAATGCAATATGCATTTGACTTTGCCATGTCATTTTCGGGGGATTGTCGGGAGGTGGCTGAGAAGCTTGCGGAACTTCTAATCGAGCAAGGAGCTCGGGTTTTTTATGACGAATATTTCTCCGCACACTTGTTGGGAAAACGCTTAGACAGCCAGTTTTCTTGGGTGTTTGGTGAAGGTACTCGATACTTTGTGCCAATCGTGTCAAAGACCTATGTTGAAAGAGCATGGCCACAATTTGAATGGAGTGTTGCAACACGTGAAGCAGAGAAAAGAGATGAGGAATTCATCTTGCCGTTACGTATAGATGATTCCCTTCTTGTCGGATTGCCGGATAATGTGGGCTACTTGGATCTACGCGGTAGGTGTTTGAACGAAGTGGCCGCACTTTTGTTCGATAAGCTTGGGGGAGCGAGGGTTGCGATGACACTCTCACAACACGAGCAAATTTGGGTGGCAACCTTCGGTCTTCTTATAGAAGATTTAAGCGCAGAGGAACTGCCACCAGAAGTACCATCAGATTATGCACGGTTATGCGATTGGCTTTCCAAAGAGTTACTCGGGCGTTTGAACCAGAAATTTTTATCCGATTTGCGTATATTTGAGGATGCCAGAGACGGAGAGACCTATAGCGTACGAATAATGTTCGAATGGGACCCGTCTAACAGCCAATTAGATTTTGGCGAGATGGGGTGGTGGAAGCTACTGGAATTTCTCCCATATGACCAATTTTCAGAATCAGAAAACTAACATTCTAGTGTGAATATCGGTGTCTGTAAAATTAAGACATAAAATGTGTATTAATGTGTCTTAAATCTAGCAGGGTTTACTCAATTAATTTCTCCGAGTGTCCTGATTTTGCCGTATTTTTAACATGGAATGAGCCTGAAAACCATTGAAACTATTTTGTAGTATATGGCAAGACATTTGGGTGAAACGCGATATACGGCCACTATCTACAATGAATAAGAGGAGATTATGATGTGACAGAAATATGTACACGATTTTTCCGCCAGTTTCATACGGGCGGACCTGGAGGCAACCCGGGTTTCTCGCAGCCTTTCCACGCGGGCATCGCCGATCACATTTTGATACTCACCAACCCCTTTTGGTCAAGTCCGAGAATTGCTGGAAACTTTCTTTTGGCGCATATCGGCTGAGGGCCTGCGGTTGAGTTCGTTTTCCTCCTCGTAGTTCTGGTCCAGTTCCCGTCTGAGGGCTTCCATCTGGCGTCGTTCGAAGCCGGTAATCTTGAGCGCGCGCCACCTTTCGGCGGCCCGGATCATGGCGCTGAACATGAGCTTGAGCACCGGTTTCTCGCCGAAGGCATTCGGGATGATCTTGAGCCTTCGGCGCTCCTCGACGAACAAACGCTCCAGCTGGTTCGTGGTGCGCACGGCCCGGCGATGGTTGACCGGCGCACGCAGGTGCGCGATACAGGCTTCGAAGTCGTCGCGGAAGCAAGCCACGGCGCTGGGTAGTTTGGACTCGTAGTCCCTGGCGAGTCCCTCGGCCAACTCCCGGGCGATGGCGCGCGAGGGGGCCTGGTAGGCCGCCGCGGCCCGCTCCCTGAACTCCGGCCAGAGGTCCTCGGGCGCCTTCGCCGCGAGGTTCCGCATGCGGTGCGCCAGACAGCGCTGCCGCTCCGAGCGCGGGAAGCACGTCTCGATCGCCTTGATGATGCCGGGCGCTCCGTCACTCACTACAACCAGCGGGTCGCCCAGACCCCGGGCGCGCATGTCCTGGAAGAACGCGCTCACCGTCTCGGCGTCTTCTTTCGAACCCGCCATCAGGTGCAGCAGCACCTTGGCACCGTTCGCCGTGATTCCCCAGGCCGCCAGCACCGGCTCGCGCTTGCTCCCCGGGCGGAGCCGCTCGGCGATCCCGTCGATGAACAGATAGACGACCTCGTACTCGCCCAAATCCCGCAAAGCGAACTCCTGATATTCTGACCACAACCGTTCGCCGAGCTCGGAGACCGCCGTGCGAGAGAGCAGCAGACGGCCGCTCTCGTCGCTGAAGACGTCCTCGATGTCCCGCACCGAGAGACCGCGCGCCAGAAGCTCCACCGCCAACTCCTCGAGCCCCTCGGTGCGCCCCTTGAGGTTGTCTCTAATCGCCGAGCGGAACGCCTCCTCGCGCCCGGCAATCTGAGGCGCCGCGAACTCGACGAACCCTTCCGCCGTCTTGAGACGACCAGCACGGTGGCCGTTGCGGTAGCCTTGGCCGGGCTTCGCTCCGTGCTCGTAGTATTCCCGGCCCAGAGCGTCGCGGCTCTCCGCCTCCAGCGCCTCTTCCACGATGAGCCGCGTGGCGAGCTTCACCAGGTCGGCCCGCGCATCGGGACTCGACAGACGGCCTTCGATCAAGTCGGACAGGGATTGGCGTGTGTGCATCGATGCCTGTATTCTCTTCTTCATGGGGTGCCTCCTCGGTTTGGTGCCGGCGCTTACCGGCACGGTTTTGTGTTGCCTCTGCCGAGGATGCACCCCTCTGATTTTTCCAGCAAGTTTAGGACTTTACCCCCCTTTTCACGGGCCGCGCCGGAACGCCGTCCACACAACGCCCCGACTCGCCGCTATACTTGCCCGGAACATTTCTGCAGAATGGCGCCATGGCATGCAGTCCACCGGACGGCGACCGACAAAGGCGGTCGAGGGGACAGGAAAGCGACATGGGGACTCCCAGGTCAGGCAAAGGTGGTGACAGGGCAGGCGCGAACGGCGCTTATTCGTACCGGGCCTCCGCCTGCGCCGTCCTCCTTTGCGCGATGCTCGTTCTCACGAACTGCGGCGGGGGCGGCGGATCGGGAGTGCGCACACAAGCCGCGGTGACGCCCGAAACCCCGCAGCCCCAGCCACCCCCGCAAGAGCCCGTACAGCCGCCGCAGCCGCCACCACCGCCGCCGACGCAGGAATGCGTTCCGCTCCATGACGGGACCTGCCCCTCGGTCGACGATTTCAACAGCCGGGCGCGGCGGCTCGCCGGCGCATACGCCGCACACCGGAATTTCAGGAACCAGCCGGGCCTCGCGGCTATCGGCGCGGACCGGGCCTACGCCCACGTCCACCTGCTCAAGGGGGAAAACACCTCTCCGGGGTCAGGCGTGACCATCGGCTTCCTCGACAGCGGCATCGATACCTCGCACCGGATGTTCGCGGGCAAGGCGGTCACCGAGGTGTTCCTGGGAGCTACCCCGAACGAGACGGGCGCCAACTTCTCTCACGGCACGGCCGTCGCGAGCGTCGCCGCCGGGATCCGGGACCATTTCGTCCCCACCGGCCCGCATGGCGTCGCCTGGGGCGCCGACATCGCCATGTTCGCCATTCCCACAGGAAGCCCGGAGGGCGACTACGACCCCGTCTCTCTCGCGAGCCCGGGAGACGCGGACACCTCGTGGGCGTCGCGGCTCAACCGGGTCCTGGCGTGGCGAAACGGCGGCAGGCGCGTGGACATCCTGAACCTGAGCATCAGCTACCAGGGCATCATCGACGACTACAATGAGGCCGACCTCCGCACGACCCTGGGGCAAGCGATCACCGCGATGGCGCAGGCGGACGCCATTGATAAGGCGATTTTCGTCTGGGCGGCCGGCAACGCCCACGGAAGTTCATGCGCTTCGTCCGTGGCCCACTGCGAGAACGGGAAAATCAACGCCGTTTCGCCCGAGGTGCTGGCGGGCCTCGCCGCGCGGGTCGAGGAGCTTCGGGGGCATACGGTCGCCGTCGCGGCGCTGGGGCCGGGCGGAACCATCGCGGACTTCTCCAACCGCTGCGGCATCGCGGCGGACTATTGCATCGCGGCGCCCGGAGAAGACGTCCGGGTCGCCTATTTCGGACCCCATCCCGACACGTCCCGGCCCATCCGGAGCGTCGGGAGGAGCAGCGGAACCTCCGTCGCCGCGCCGATGGTTTCGGGCGGGCTCGCGATCATGAAGCAACTCTTCCGGGATCAGCTCTCGAACACCGAACTGGTGACGCGCCTCCTCGAGACCGCCGACGACACCGGCGCCTACGCGAACAGGGCCGTCTACGGCAGGGGGAAACTCGACCTCGCCGCCGCCACCCACCCCGTGGGCGTCCTGGGGGTTCCGGTCGCCGTGAACGCGAACCGGGCCGGGAACAACCTGCGCGCCACGCGCCTGAGTCTCGGGGCGCCGCTCGGGAACGGACTCGCCCGCTCGGTCGGGAACCACGAGATCATGGCGCTCGACGATCTGGGCGCGCCCTTCTGGTACAGGCTGGGCGATTTCGTGGCGACGGCGAGCGGTCCGCCCGTGGACGCGCGGGTCCGGGGCTTTCTCGCGGGCGGGAGGCGCGAGGCTCCCGAGTGGCGGGGGGTCAGTGTTCAGGAGACGTCGACGGAAGCCGGAGGCGGCCACCTCTCGATCGCCGAGGGGGGGATGATGGCGACCCTCGAGGGACGGGCCGGGCTTTCCGCCTCGGTGTTCGGGACGAACCGGGAGCATGACGCGGCGGGCGGGACGCTGGGCTGGCGCCCGGAAGGCTCGCCGCTCGGCCTCCGCGTCGGCTGGATCACCGAGGATGAGACCATTCTCGGAGGCGAGGGGCACGGGGCCTTCGGGTCACTGGCGGCGGATACCGCCTTCATCCGCCTCGAGGGGGACGTGAGGCTCGGCGCGTGGCGGCTCGGGGCCGGCGCGGAATGGGGACGCGCGCGTCCGCAAGCGAGAGGCGGGCTCATCGGGGAGGTCTCGCCCATGACGACCAGCGCGTTCGCGCTGCACGCGCGCGCCGCCGTTACCGACAAGGACACCGTGCGCCTCTCCCTGGCGCAGCCCCTGCGCGTCGAGAACGGCCGGGCGTCGCTGACGCTTCCGGTGGCCAGAACGAAACTGGGGAGGGTGCTGCATACGTCCATCGTCTCGCCACTCGCGCCCGATGAGCGCCAGATCGACGTTGCCGCAAGCTGGGAGAGGCCGCTGGCGGACGGGCGGCTGCGCCTCGGCGTCGTCTGGAGCCGGAACCCCGGCCACAGCGCCTCCGCCGGGTCGAGGCTCACGTTCCTCGCCGGCTGGCAAAGGGCGTTCTGAGCCGCCGGGCGATGTCGCGTCATGAAGGGGTTTGTAGGGGCGGTTCGCGAACCGCCCCTACGGTTCAATCCGGCAAAGACGGGGTTGTTGAAAAATCCTCATTGCTCGAAATTGACCACCGCCGTCATTCCGGCGAAAGCCGGAATCCATTTTACGCCTTTTGCCTTTCGTCAGGGTTCCCGCCATCGCCAGAGAATGAAACGCCGTCGTGTATTCACCCGCACCCGCAAATGGATTCCGGCTTTCGCCGGAATGACGGCAGCAGGGCCAGTCCCGATGAGGGAAGGAGGGTTTACGGTTTTCGTAGGGGCGGATCTGCGTGTCCGCCCTGTGTGTTCCCCGGTTTTCCGTGTTTTCATCCGAGCGATTGGGCGGACACATAGGTCCGCCCCTACATATCGAACCCGATGGATCAGGCTTTTCCAACAACCCCACGAGGAGCCGATTTCTCCTGCGGAGGATAGCCGCCGCCCCCTCTTGTGATATAGAATGACGCTCTCTCGCGGAGAGATGGCCGAGTGGCTGAAGGCGCTCGCCTGCTAAGCGAGTAGGCTGGGAAACCGGCCTCGAGGGTTCGAATCCCTCTCTCTCCGCCATATCAGGGGTTTATAGCCTTATAAATCAATAGGTTAAGAATCACCGAATTCCAAAATTGTAGTCATTGGTGGCATACAAACTGAGCACTCGCTTTTTCATCGCGCCGCGTTTCGAAGCGGGTTGAACGTCTCGACGCCGATGAAGTCCCTCTCATTGTCGGTCACGACGATACATTCATTGGCTTCCGCGACCGCCGCGATGATCGTGTCGAGCGCGCTGCGGGAACGGCCATGCGCCTTGCCTTCCGCCATCAGTCTTGCCCATACGAGAGCGGCCCTCTCGTCGAAGGGGAGGACGCGACCGGCGAAAAGAGCCGATGGACCTTCCGGACCTGTGAACCACGCTTCAAGTTGATCACGTTTACGACCGGCAGGCTTCTCCAGTATGCCGCGTCGGACCTCCGCGATGGTGAGTGCGGATATGAAGAGATTTTCGTCAGCCTGCTCGGCCATCCAGGCCAGCAGAGACTCCGGTGGCGCGGGCTTCGTGACACTGCTGATGATATTGGTGTCAAGAAGATACTGGCTCACAGATCAACCTTGCGACCGGACTCGAATGGACGGGACGCAATAACTTCGGCGCCGACGAGCGGCGAGCGGCGCAGTGCTTCAAGGATTCCGCCTTTCCGTGGCGGTTTCCCCGTGACGCCCTGTCTGACGACGCTCCTCAGACGATCGGCTTCCGGACAGTCCTCTGCCAAACGTCTGGCCAGCGAGCGGATAAGCTCTTTGTCAGCGTCGCGCCCGAGGACCTCGAAGCGGGCCATGCCGCGTTCCGTCAAACGGCTCCGATATTTTTTTGTCGCACGTCTCCGGGATATGTCGCTCATGATTGACCTCCTCGTTATTACCAGTAATATAACCTGTAATAGGCCAAGCGACAAGATGGCTCCAAAGTCCGGGACGAACAAAACCGCACCGCCTCGTAGTGGGCCGTTCTTGTGAACGGGCCAAGGCCGCGGCCTATCCCTACGGACCCCCTCCCCGATCGGCCGCATACGCCGAATCACGGGATCAAGACTTTTTCAACAACCCCTCCTCGCCCGCGTTTGACCCGGAGATTGCGCTCCCGTAATCTGTGTTCATAGCAGAAATCGAAATGACGGCTCCCCCGGCCCCCCAAAGAGGCCGCCGGAAGCGTGATCCTTCGCCGGGCCGTTTTCCGCGGGGGAGCGTCAGGTCGGTAGTTGCGCCGCTTTTCTCTGCGAGCGGGCCTCGATGTGGTGAGCGCCCGGCTGGAGGATGTGCGCAATGAAGCGATTCCACTGGGAGACGTGGGTAGGGCTTTTCGTTCTCGCCTTCAGCCTGACAGGGCTTGCGCTGATACCCAGCCAGGTGCTGATTCGAAAGGTGGGGGAGCGCACCATCCCGTTCCCGCCCGGCGCCTTCCCCGCTCTGGCCCTCTCCCTGCTGGCGCTCATGGCCGCCCTGATGGCCGCGCGGAGCTGGTTCGCCCCCTCCTCCGGGCGTGAGCCGCTTCCCGGCGGGCCGCTTCGGACCCGCGCCCTGGCGCCGGCCGCCACCTTCGTCCTCTACATCCTCCTGGTCGAATGGTTCGGGATGCTCCCCGCCACCCCCGTCGCGGTCGCCCTGTTCGCCTTTCAGCTCGGGATGCGCGAATGGCGGACCCTCGCGCTGATCGTCTTGCTCACCCCGCTGTTCATCTGGGTGTTCTTCGGACATTTTCTGGGCGTCGTGCTGCCGGAAGGCAGGCTTTTCGGCGGGGTCTTCTAGGATGTGGGCCCAGCTGGCGGAAGGCCTGCTCCTGTGCCTGCGCTTCGACGTGCTCGCCGTCCTGGTGATCGGGATGCTGCTGGGGATCGTGGTGGGCGGCCTCCCCGGCCTCACGGCCGCCATGGCGGTGGCGGTTCTGCTGCCGATCTCCTTCTTCGTCGAACCCGTTCTCGGGATTCCCTTCCTCCTGGCCATCACCAAGGGAGCGATATTCGGCGGGTCGATACCCGCGATCCTCATCAACACGCCGGGGACGGGAGCGGCCGCCGCCACCGTCCTGGACGGCTACCCCCTCGCCCAGCAGGGCAAGGCGAGGAAGGCCCTCGAGATGGCGCTCTATTCCTCCGTCATCGGGGACACCTTCAGCGACGTCGTCACCATCTTCATCGCGGGCGCCATCGCGGCGGTCGCCCTCCTGGTGGGGCCGCCTGAATATTTCGCCATCTTCGTATTCAGCTTCGCCATCATCAGCTGCGTCACGGGCCGCTCGGTGATCCGGGGGCTGATGGCCGCCGCCCTCGGGCTGTTCCTGAGTTCGATCGGCCTCGACCCCCTGATCGGGGTGCGGCGCTTCACCTTCGGCTCGGTGGACCTGACCGGGGGAATCTCGTTCATCGCGATGCTGATCGGAATCTTCGCGCTGTCGGAAATCTTCCTCTACGGAGAGAGGACCCGCGAGGAGCGGGCGGCCGAGGACGAGATGCGAATGACCGCGTGGCGCGCCGAGGGCAACGAACCCCTGACCCTGGAGGAGTTCAAGAGCTGCGGCCGGACGATCTCGCGCTCGGCGGTGGTCGGCACGATCATCGGCGCGATACCGGGCCTGGGCCAGGTGGTGTCCGCGTTCGTCTCCTACGGCCTGGCCCACCGGAGGTCGAAGGAGCCCGAGCGGTTCGGGAAGGGATCGCTCGAGGGGGTGGCGGCCGCCGAGACCGGCAACAACGCGGTCAACGGCTCGAGCCTCATCCCCCTGCTCAGCTTCGGCATCCCGGGCGACATCGTGACCGCGGTGCTCTTCGCCGCCTTCATGGTGCAGGGGCTCCGGCCGGGGCCGCGCCTGTTCGAGGAGCACGGCGCGATCGTCTACAGCATCCTGATCGCCATGCTGCTCTGCAACGCCCTCATGCTCCTCCTCGGGCATTTCAGCCTGCGCTACGTGGCCATGATCGCGCGGTTCCCGAAACGGGCGGTCTTCCCCGTGGTGGCGGCGTTCTGCGTGGTGGGGACATACGCGCTGAACAACAGCTTCTTCGACGTGAAGGTGATGCTGGTATTCGGTGCGGTGGGCTATTTTCTCAGGAAATTCGATTTCCCGGTCGCGCCCCTGATCATCACCTTCATTCTGGGGAAGGCGTTCGAGTCTTCCCTCGGACAATCGCTCATTCTGGGAGACGGCGACCTCTCCCTGTTCGTCCGCCGGCCGATTTCGCTCGTTTTCCTCTTGCTGGCCGCGGGGTTCGTCGTCTGGGGCGCCCGCCGCCGAACCCCGCTGGGCAGCGATGAATGAGGAGGATTTCACTGAATCTGGGCGCGTGATTTCAGAGAAGGCAACCACAACCCACAGGAGGGACTCACCATGAAACGACTCTCGGCAGTATTGCTCATCGCGGCCATGGCGCTGTGGCTGGCGCCGACCCACTCAGAAGCGGCGAAGTTCCCGAACAAGCCCGTCCGGCTGGTCATTCCCTATTCGCCGGGCGGCTCGCACGACGCGCACGCGCGCGCCTTCGCGAGCGTCATGGAACCCTATCTGGGCCAGCCGATGCTCGCGGTCATCCGGGCGGGCGGCGGCGGCTCCATCGGAGCGAGCTTCGTGGCCCGCGCGCGGGCGGACGGCCACACGCTGATCCTGGGCGACCAGCAGAGCATCCTGGTGAAGCCTCTCATCGAGAGCCTTCCCTACACCTCGGCGTCCTTCGTGCCGGTGGGGCGAATCAACTACAGCCCCCTGCTCATCACCGTGAAGAAAGACGCCCCCTGGAAGAACCTGCGCGACCTGATCGAGGACGCCAGGCGCAGGCCGGGCAAGATCTCCTTCGGCGGCGTCCCCGGCCTGGGGGTGGACCAGATTCCCATGGAGCTTCTCGCGCTCAAGGCGGGCATCAAGCTCAAGTTCGTTCCGTTCCAGGGCGGCGGCCCCACCTGGAAGGCCTTCCTCGGCGGGCACATCGACATCGCCCCCGCCTTCGCCTCCACGGTGACGCCCCAGCTCTCCAAGGGAAATGTCCGCGTTCTCGCCATCACGGCGCCGGACCGGCTGCCGCAACTCCCCGACCTGCCCACCATGAAGGAGCAGGGCTTCGACGTGCAGTTCGCCATGTTCCGGACGGTCTTCGCGTCCAAGAAGACGCCCGCGGACATCCTGGCCAAGCTCCGGGCGGCATTCGACAAGGGGGTGAAGGACAAATCCTTCCAGTCCATGGTGAAGCGCATGGGCGAGCGGGTGATCTACATGAGCGGGAAGAACTTCGAGTCCTTCCTGGTGAAAGAAAACGCCAATATGAAGGCGCTCGTGGACAAGCTCGTGAAGAAGAAATAGCCGCTTCGCGGTAGTCGCGCGAGGCCGAACAACGGCCTCCGGTCAGCCCTGACATCAAGGGCTGGCCGGGGGCGCGGAGTGAAGTTCGCCTTGGACAAGCTGGTGAGACAGGGTCACGCCCCCAGCAAGCGCCGCTGCAGCAACGTCTGCATGTCGCGCCGCCCGTCTGCGATCAGGAGCACGTAGACCTCGTTTTCCATCACTTGGTAGATAACGCGATAGGGCTTGAAAAAGACTTCACGGTACTCCCGAATCCCGACCTCCAGCAATTCTTTCGGATAGTTTCCCCGGTGGGGATGCGCGGACAGGTTGTCGAACACCTTTTCGAGTTGCTCCAAAACATGATCCGCCCTTCCCGGCGTATCGTGTCTTTCGATGTAATCGCAGAGTTCCTCCAGGTCGCGCTCCGCGTCATCGGTCAACTGCACCGAAAAGGGCATCAGGAAGTCTGTCGCCGCTCCCGCAGCCGCGCGATGATGTCGGCGGCTGGTTGCACCCGGCCCTCCTCGATCTGGCGGCTGCCAAGCGCGAGGATCTTGAGCAGCGCCACGGTCTCCTGCATTTGCTCGTAAGCGTCAATATCCTGCACGACCGCCTTGGCTACGCCGTTCTGGGTAATGATCAAGGGTTCCCCTTCGTCGCGAAGCGTGCGCACAATCTCCGAAGCGTGGGCCTTGAGATAACTGATTGGCTTGATTCGGCTGGACAGGCTCATTGGCTCCCTCCTTATCGAACCAAATATAGTTCACAAACAGGTCACCATGCAAGACCTGTCAGAGATGACCACCGCCGTCATTCCGGCGAAAGCCGGAATCCATTCTCAAACGGAATGACAATGGGGCTGTTGAAAAACCCCTCGTCGGTGGACATCGCCTTTAGGGGGAAGACCGCTTTCGCGCGAACCCCCGACCTCCCTCTTTGAAACCAACCCCCCTACCCCCCCTTGTCAGGGGGGTATAAAAAGGCGATACGCCCCCACCGGGTTGAGGGACTTTGCTTTTTCTTGCCCCCCTGACAAGGGGGGGTAGGGGGGGGTGCTTTTATCCCCTGAGGAGGGTGACTTTTTCAACAGCCCCGGAAAGAAGCCTCCGGCTGCGGCTGCCGCTTCCAGCGCGCCTCAGATTCTCCCGGACGCGATGGCGGCGCCCTCGGCCAGGGCCGCGAGCTTGACGTAGACGACCTCGGGATCGACCGCCCCGAAGCCGGCGAAGGTCCCGAACCCGCAGTCGGTCCCGGCGATAACCCGCTCCGGACCAAAGAGTTCCACGAAGCGCCCGATGCGCTGCGCGATGAGTTCCGGATGCTCCACGAAGTTGCTCGTCGTGTCGATGACGCCGGGCACGAGTATTTTCTCCTCGGGTATCTCGTCGCTCCGGTCGCGGAATACCGTCCACTCGTGCTCGTGGCGCGGGTTCGCGTTCTCGAACAGGACGTAGCGCGCGCGGACCGACATCAGGGCGGAGAACACGTGGTCAAGCCCCACGTCGCACACGTGGGGCCCCTCGTAGTTGCCCCAGCAGATGTGGACCCGCACCCGCGCCGGGTCGGCGTCGCGCAGCGCGTGGTTCAGTACCTCGACATTGGCTTTCGCAATATCACCGAACTCGGCGTCCGAAAGATCCTCATACAGCACGTGGCGCGCAAGGCCCAAATCCGGGCAGTCGAGCTGGAGGTCGAAGCCGGCCGCGAGTATCGCGTCGTACTCCGCCTTCATCGCGTCGGCGAGGGCCTCGAGATAGGCCTCGCGTGAGGGGTAGTAGGCGTTCGGCATGAACAGCGCGACCACGCCGGGCGACGCCGCGTTCAGGAATCCGCGCGCCGCACCATGCGCCGCCATCGCGTCCTTCATATTGGCGATGTCGGCCCGAAGCTCCGCGTCGTCCTTGGGCGCGACCGGCCCGGTGCAGCGCGGGCGGACGAGCTTGGGCGTCCCGCCTTCGCGCGCGAGGCGTTCGAGATAGCGCGGGAAGAGCTTGAGGTCCCCCGGCACGGCCCGCTCGCTCTGGCCGGAGAAGCCGTTGTAGCGGTTCTTGACGTAGGTGGTGTAGGAAATCTTGGAGGTCTCGCCGTCGGAGACGATGTCGACCCCGGCTTCGACCTGCTTGCGGACCGTCTCCGCGCATTCCTCCGCCATGCAGGCGGCGAACTTTTCCGCGTCGTAGGGTTCTTCCCGGTCGCGGGCGAAGAGAAAATCAAGCGCCCGCTCGCTTCTGGGAAGCGACCCGACGTGGGTGGTGGCGATGCGCGTCATGAGGGTCTCCTCCTCCGGGCGGCCGGGGCTAGATGAACTTCCACGGGCTGTAGAGCGGCACCTTGCTCCTCTTGATGACCCCTTTCGCAAGGCGCCCGATCCGCTCCACGACCTCCGTCTCGTCTATCGTCTTGACCTCGCGGTTCTCCATCACGAACTTCCCGTCGACCATGACGCTCTCGCAGCTGCCCCCCTGGGCCGAGTAGACGAAATTCTGTAGCTCGTTGTAGAGGGGGGCCCAGTCCGGCCGATTCATGTCGAAGATGGCGACGTCGGCTTTCTTGCCGGGCTCCAGGGAACCGATCTCCCGCTCCATGTTCATCGCCCTCGCGCCGTTGATGGTCGCCATCTCGATGGCCTTCTCGGCGCTGCCGGCGGAGGGGTCGTAGCGGTAGTCCTTGGGCGTCGCCGCCGCCAGGTACATGAGGCGCACCATGTCGTTGAAGTTCGAGCAGTCCGACGCGTCGGTGCCGATGGCGACGTTGACGCCCGCCTCCATCATCTCCGGGAACTTCCCGAAGGCGGAGAGGCCGTAGCTGATCTTCATGGCGGTGCTCGGACAATGAAGCACGTTCGTTTTCGTCTCGGCGAGAAGCCCGATCTCCTTCGCGCTCACGTGGACCATGTGGGTGAGGGCCACGTTCTTCCCGAGGACGCCGATATTGTAGAGGTGCTCGATGGGGCGGGCGCCGTTCATGCTCAGGCTCTCCTGGACGTTCTCGATCATGTTGGCCTGGTGCATGTGGAGGATGGTCCTGTACTTATCGGCCATCTCCCTGGACTTGACGTAGAGCCTGTCCGAGCAGCGCCCCATCCCGACGACGACGACGCAGGGCTTCACGAGCCCCACCCCGCCCCGGTAGTCCTTCATGAACTTCTCGTTCTCGTTCAGGCACTTCCGGGTGCTGTCGACCAGCATGTCGTGGCCCTGGCTCACCATGTCGAAGGACCTGCGGCCCATCAGGCCCCGCATCCCGATGCGGGAGACGCCCTCGATGACGGGGCCGATGTTGTAGGAGCCCGCCTCGAGGAAGGTCGTCACCCCCGTCTTCAGGGTTTCGACCAGAATGCCGAGTCCGCCCCATATCTCGTCCTCGGCGTTCACGATGGTGGCGACCTTGCGGTGGACGAAGTCGGACCACGGCATCCCCGCCAGGGTCTCGGGCGAGAGGCCGCGGTGCATGTGGTGGTAGAAGTGGATGTGCGCGTTGATCAGGCCGGGGGTGACGAGCTTCATCGTGGCGTCGTAGGTCCGCCTGGCCTCGTATTTCTTCCGGAGCGCCGAAGCCTTCCCCACGTCCTTGATCCGGTTCCTCGTGATGGCGACGGCGCCCTTGCGGATGACCCGCCGCTCCGGGTCCACGGTGACGACGGTTCCGTTCTCGATCAGGACATCCACCCTGGACTTCGCAGCCATGGCATCCTCCTCCGCGCGGGATTTTCCGAGATGTATGTTTCGAACAACACTACACAAGGGGGTTTTGGGTGGCAACCGGGGCGAAAAAGCTGCCGATACGCATCCGGGAGCTGTTCCGGCGCATCCGCGATGAGGAAACGGTCTCGAGCTTATCCCCGAATCACCGCATAAACTCGCTTCGAAGCTACCCGGGGCGTTGAGTTACGCTGCCGAATCCCGGGCGCTTCGCGCTCGCGCAAGATCGTATGCGGCTTGTCTTCTCATCCAGAATTCGGCGTTGCTCCAGCCGACCCGCTCCAGGGCCAGAGCCATTTCCGGTGAAACGCCGATACGGCCGTTCACGAGGCGCGAGAGCGTATTTCGCGTAACACCGAGCCGCTTTGCGGCATCCGTCACCGTCCATTCTGCGGCCTTCAAGGCTTCTCGGATGCTCTCGCCGGGATGCGTCGGGTTGAGCATGGGCATCGGATGTTTCCTCCTGGTGGTAGTCGATCAAGTCTACATCGACGGCTTCGCCGTCGGCGAAGCGAAAGACGATACGCCAGTTGGCGGAGACGCGCATACTCCAATAGCCACCCATGTCGCCGGTCATCGGATGCAGGCGGTAACCGGGCCATTCCAGGTCGCGGGGCTGCCTCGCCGCGTCCAGGTCGGACAACATGCGGCGGATGCGCCCGAGGTGCTCGGGGTTCAAATAACGCGCGTCATCGCTCTCGTACAACCGCCGCAGTCCCTTGCGCGCAATCCTCATAGCGGGATCATTGCATGATACACGACATGTTGCAAGAAAGTTCGCGCTGGTTCACCTGAAGGCCATTCGCACCCTGGACTGAGGGATGATCGAGCGGCCGAAGGCGGAGGTCTTGAAAATCATTGAGCGAATGTTCCGGGGGTTTGAATCTCTCATCCTTCGTCAATGAATTCAGGCAGCCCGGTAGACCAGCCGAATTTCTCGCAGCCCCTGGCGACGGACGCAACACGCCATGCCTCATGCCCATCCCCATGCCGGGGAGCGCCACCGTACGCACCCCCGGAATAATTGACATCGCATCGGATTCCCGTTTATAACTGATCCATCTACGCAGACCATCGGATCGCCGGTTGAGCCCCAAAGCGCGGTGTTCGTGTTCCCGCGCATTCGGAGGGAGTCTATCTATGGGCGAGAACGCTCGCATCGAGATCATCAACCCCATCGCAGCCGTGGCCCAGGACGACGGCCCCGCCGCGGGCGCCGCCGTGACGGGCCTGGACGGGCTCCGCATCGCGCTTCTCGACAACTCCATGCCCCACGCGGGCGATTTTCTGAGCCACGTCGGCGAGGTCTTCGCCGAGCGGCACGACGCGAAGCTCCTGGTGCACAAGAAGGGCTGGGCCGCGCAGGGCGCAGGCGAGGAGACGCTCGACGAGATAGCGTCGAACTGCGACGTGGCGGTGACCGGCTTCGGGGTCTGAGGGGGCTGCACGTCGTGGAGTGTCCACGACTCGGCCGAGCTGGAAAAACGCGGCGTCCCCACCGTCGTGGTGGTGGGCAACGGTTTCGAAACGGCGGCGCGCAGCTTCGCCAAGGCCTACAAATCCCCCCATCTCCGCCTTCTCCTCGTGGACGACACCGTGGCCCACCAGGGCGGCGACGCCCTGATGCGCATGGCGAAAAACGGCGTGGATACGGTGGCCGCCGAGTGGATGAACACGGCGAACGGGGGAGAGGCCGCAGCCGTCGCCGATGACCCCATCGAGCGGGTCCTCTCCATCGCAGGAGACCCCATCGGTGCGAACGGAGCGCTCTTCGATCTGGGGGCGACGGACGGGATGCCCGTCATCCCCCCCACGCTGGATATGGTGGAGCGGTTCGTGGCGGCCTCGGGCAGAAAGGGAGATGAGGTGGTCGCCCGCCTCATGCCGAGGCTGGCGGACATCACCGTGGAGCGGATCGCGGCCAACGCCATCATGGCGGGCTGTACGCCGGGCGTCATGCCCATCCTCGTGACGGCGGTGCAGGCCATGGGGGCGGAGGAATACCACGTCAACCACGTCATCACCACGGCGCACACGCTTTTCCCCATCGTCGTCGTGAGCGGCCCCATCGCGCGCGAGGTCGGGATGAGCGACGGGCGCGACCTGAGCGCAGCGGGCTGGGGGGTGAACGCCTCGGTCGGCCGCGCGATCAAGCTCATCATGTTCAACTGCATCGGCGACCTCGAAAACAGGGGCGCCACCTGCCAGGGCCACTTCGCCAAGTATTTCGACGCCATCACCGAGAACATCGAGCAGAGCCCCTGGGAGCCGCTCCACGTGGAGAAGGGTTTTTCAGAATCTGACAGCGTGGTGACGGTGTTCACCGCCGAGCCCCTCCACATGGTGGACGACCACAGCGCGCTCACCGCGCAGGGTATCCTGGGCACCTTCGGCACCGTGGCCGCCTGCTCGGGCACGCGGCCGCAGTTCGGCCGCTGCGAGATCATGCTCATCTTCGGCCCCACCCACGCGAACAAGGTCGCGGAAGCGGGGTTCGACAAGAAGCTCGTGCGCGATTACCTCTGCGAGGTCCACCGGATTCCGGTCAACACCTATCCCCCCGAATCGCGCGAGCGCTGGAGCGACTGGAAGCAGATGCTCTACGGTGTGAACACGATGGAGAACGCGACCCTGCCCATCGTCGAGGAGAGGGAGGACATCACCATCCTGGTGCACGGCGGCGCGGGGCCGAACTCGCTCATGGCGCCCGGCGCGCTGAACCACAGCTCCGTAACGCGGAAGATAGACTAGGCCATGCCCGGGGCGCTCCTGAGCGAACTCTCGCCGGGTGCGGAGGCCGCGCTCGAAGCCGCGATGGAGAACGGGCCGGGCGACGGCCTTCCCCTCATCCCGCCGACCCGGAGAGCGGTGGACGCCATGCTCGCTTCCGTCCAGGAGGGTTCCGGCCACGTCCTGGGGATGATGGCGCCCGGCATGGTGGACGTGACGGTCGAGGATGCGGCCGTCTGCGCGGTGGCCGCAGGGTGCAAGCCTTCGTATTTTCCGGTGGTCCTGGCGGCGCTCGAAGCCGTCATGGAGCCCGAGTTCAATTTTCTGGCCATCCAGGCGACCACCGAGCTCGCCTCGCCCCTGGTCATCGTCCACGGGCCGATAGCCGAGCGCCTCGGCGTGCATTCGGGCAGCGGGTGCCTGGGGCCGGGCTTCCGGGCGAACGCCGCCATCGGCCGCGCCGTCCGCCTGGCCGCCGTGCGGCTGGGGATGGCGGTGCCCGGCGAGACCGACATGGCCACCTTCGGCCACGGGGGCAAGTTCTCCGCGTGTTTCGCCGAGGCGGCCTGCGGCTGGGAGCCGCTCCACGCGACGCGGGGGTTCCGTGCGGAACAGAGCGCGGTGACGGTCGTGGCTGCGGACGCGCCTGTGAACGTGAACGATTACGCGAGCGGAAGCGCCGAAAGCGTGCTCCGCATGATAACCGCCACGATGTCCTACCCCGGTTCGAACAACGCCCAGGGCGGCGGCGAGGTGTTGGTCGTCATCAGCCCCCAGCACCTGGGGCTGCTTGAGGCGGGCGGCATGAGCCGTGAGGACGCCCAGCGCGCGCTCTTTGAGGGGGCGCGCGTGCCGCTTACGAGTTTTTCGCCCGAGATCGCCGAGCGCGTGCGGGGCAGAAGGCCCGGACTTTTCGAGGGCACGGAACCCGACGCCGTTCCGGTGGCGGACGGGCCGGAGAGCATACTCATCAGTGTGGCCGGGGGTCCGGGGAGCCACACGCTCTTCTTCCCCACCTACGGCGAAACCCGCGCGGTCACGAAGGCGGTTCGGGATTAGGGAGGAGGATGCGGGAAACGCCTCCCGGCGGAGCTTCACGGAGGGAGAAAAGGAAGGGAATGATAGCGGCGCGACGCTCAAGAAAGCCCTCTGACAAGGGGCTGTTGAAAAAACCGGCTTCGAGAACGGACGTATGACGGGTCACGCAGCGCACGCCGCAACCAAGCCTCATCCTGAGTAGGCGCGCTTGCGCGCCGTATCGAAGGACGGGAGGCGTGTCACCACGCGAGCCGACGATGTTCGTCTACATGTTGCGTTGCGCGGACGGCAGTTTCTATACCGGCGTTACCCGGCGGCCACTTGAAGAGCGCGTCGGCGATCACAACAGCGGCGCACTTGGTGGTTATACGGCCACGCGAAGGCCGGTCGAACTTGCCTGGCATCAGGAGTTTCACAGCGCCGAGGCGGCCATAGAGGCGGAACGGCGAATCAAGGGGTGGTCGCGCCGGAAGAAACTCGCCCTGATCGACGGCGACTGGGAGCGGTTGAAGCGGGCGGCGAAGAAGGATTTCAAACGAAAAGGGTGAGGGGCGCTTCTTTCGATGGGTTCGGGGCCGCCCTTCGATACGCCGCCTTCGGCGGCTACTCAGGGTGAGGTCGATATGGGACTACCCAGGGTTAGGGAGACGGGGAGGCTCGATTACAGAAAAACCCCTCTTCGGTCGGAATCGACCCTCAAGGGGGGAGTGATATTGAAACCCGACCGGGGAGAGGGCGGTTTTTGTAGGGACAGGCCTCCGTGCCTGTCCGACGTTCTGACAAAGGACAACCACGGAGGGTTGTCCCTACGGGCCGTTTTCGATCATTGAGAGAGTTTGCCACGGATAGGGATTCATAAACTGACCGGCCGGAAGGTCGTCAGCCGAAGCATATCATTCCAGAAAAGGAGACGCCCATGGCGGACAGGAGCAACGTCGACGTTCTCGTAGTCGGAGCGGGCATGGCCGGTGTGTGCGCCGCCATCGCCGCGGCGCGGGGCGGCGCGCGGACGGTCCTCACGGACCGCTACGCCTTCCTGGGGGGCAACGCGACAGCGGGCCTTCTCGGCAACTTCCTCACCTTCCACAACATGAAGGGGGAGCAGATCTGCAACGGCATCCCCCAGGAGATCGTGGACGAGCTCATCAAACTGGGCGGCGCCTTTCCCGAGGGCCACCTCCACAACGCCTACGGCAACTCCTACTCCGTGACGCCCCAGGACGGCGAGGTGCTCAAGCTCGTGAACCAGAAGCTCTGCCTGGAGGCGGGCGTGGACCTGGTGCTGAACACCTACACCATCGGGCCAATTATGGACGGCGACCGGGTGGCCGGCGCGCGCATCGTGAACAAGAGCGGGGAGAGCGAGATACGCGCGAAGGTCGTCATCGACGCGAGCGGGGACGCCGACATCGCCGCACAGGCGGGCGCGCCCTTCCACCTCGGTGATACGGAGGGGAAGATGATGTCCATCAGCCTCTTCTCGCGCATGGGGAACGTGGACCTGGACCGCCACCTCCGGCACGTGAAGGAGAACCCGACCAACTTCATGCTCGGCGAGGACCCCTACATCGGCAAGTCCCGCGAGGAGATAGCCGCAGGGCTGCGCACGCACAAGGACTACCCCCTCGTGACCGGCTATTACGAGTCGGTCAAGCTCGCCCAGTCGCGCGGCGAGTTCCACCCGAACCGCCAGCGCGTGGTGTTCTCCGTCACCACCACGCCCGGGGTCGTCACCATCAACTCGACGAGCATGCTCGGCTACAGCGGCGTCGACAACGACGATCTGAACCAGGTCGCCATCGAGGGCCGCGAGCAGATATTCAAGGTGCGCGATTTCTACCGCAAATACGCCCCCGGCTTCGAGGAGTGCTACGTGATCGACTCGGCCTCGGCCATCGGGGTGCGCGAGACGCGCCGCATCATCGGGGAGGAGACCCTCACGGACGAGGACTGCATCGATGCGCGCAAGGGTCCGCGCGACATCGGCCAGGGGGCCTACTGCCTGGACGTCCACCAGCCCACCGGCGTCATCGAGCACAAGCACGTCAGGGACGGGGAGGCCTACGGCATTCCCTACGGCGTCATGCTCCCGCAGAAAATCGAGAACTGCCTCGTGGCGGGCCGGCCCGTCTCGAGCGACCGCTTCGCGAACGGCTCCGTGCGCAACCAGGCCCACATCATGACCATCGGGCAGGCGGCGGGCACGGCGGCGGCCATGTGCGTGGAGCGCAGGACGACCCCGCGCGAGTTGCCGGTCGAGCCGCTCAGGGAAAAACTTCGTCAGGACGGAGCGGTCGTGTGACCGCTCTTTTGAATACGCATCATCCGATCACCCAGAAAAAGGAGGAGAAACGATGAAACGTACCGGACGCTGGCTATTCAGCATTATCGCCGTGGCCGCCTTTGTGGCGGGGCTCGCGCTGCCCGCAGCGGCGGCCAAGAATGTCACCCTCCTCATCCACCCGACCCTGTTCAAGGCGGCGGGGGGTCCCAAGGGCGTGGTGGCAGACCTCGAGAAGGAAAAGGGCATCAAGGTGACCGTGGTGACCACCCCCTACGGGAAGATCAAGGACAAGGCGGTGCTCTCCTTCGCGGCCGGGGGCGGGCAGTTCGACGTGGTGTCCTGGGTGGACGCTTGGGTCAACCCCGAGACCATCGGCTTCCTCGAACCGCTGGACAACTACATCAAGAACGCGCCCAAGGGTTACGACTACGGGGACCTCATCCCCGCCCTCTCGGGCACGACCCGCTTTCCCAAGCCGAAAGGCCCCGCCTACGGCGTTCCCTACCGGACGGGAACGGGCATCGTCTACTACCGCAAGGACCTCTTCGCGGCGGCCAAGGTCGCGATTCCCAAGACCTGGGACGAGTTCCTCGCAGCGGCCGAGAAGCTGAACCAGCCCGGCAAGGTCTACGGCGTCGTGCAGCGCGGAAAACCGGGCGTCCACGTGGAGCAGGACTTTCTGCGCTATCTCCACAGCTCGGGCCACGGCGTACTCTCCGCCGACAACAAGACCTGCCTGCTCGACCGCGCCGATTCGATCAAGCTGCTCGAGGTCTTCGGCAAGCCCTTCCGCAGCGGCTGGTCCCCGCCCGACATGCTGGCCTGGGGCCGCGACGAATACCGGAACGCCATGATGCAGGGCCGCGCCGCGATGGGGGTCTACTTCTCCCCCTACTGGGGCCTGATGACCAACCCCAAGAAATCCAAGACGGCCGACAAGCTGGGCTACTTCCTCGTCCCCACGCTGGACGGCAAGAACCGGGGCGCCACGCTGAACGGCGGCTGGCACCTCGTCATGGACAAGAAGAGCAAGAACAAGGCGGCGGCGTGGGAGCTCATGATGGCGCTCTCCAACAAGAAGAACCAGCTCCGGGGCGCCCTCAACTGGGCGAACGGTCCCGTCCGCAGTTCGGTCTACAACAACGCGGAATATCTCAAGAAGTTCCCGGTGGCGAAGGCGTGGCTGACCGCCATCAGCCGGGGCAGCGGCGCGGCGCAGCATCCGCGCGCGTCCGAGATAAGCGACGTCACCTCGAAGGAGGTCATCAACTACCTGCAGAAGAAGAAGAGCGCGAAGCAGGCCATGGGGGACGCCTGCAAGCAGATCAACGCGGTTCTGAAGTAGCGCGGTATAGAAAACAAAGGCGCACCGGGCCGGAACCCGGGCGCGAAGGCATACCGGGGGAGGTTGGAAAAATCCTCTTGTCAGGGGATAAAACCAACCCCCCCTACCCCCCCTTGACAGGGGGGTGAAAAAAGAACGTCCCCCTGATAGGGGTTGTTGAAAAAGCCTGATGCGGAATCGGCGGCAAGGAGGTTCACGCGGCGCAGACGTGATGGTTTTGTAGGGACAGGCCTCCGTGCTTGTCCTGCTCTTCGTGGTTGTCCTTCGTCTGGACAGGCACGGAGGCCTGTCCCTACGGTGAATAATTCGATGATCGGGATTCCATCCCTCCCTAGGGGGACTTTTTCAAAAACCCCGATAAGGGGGGTTGGGGGGGGTCGAACCCGATTGATGAATGAGGGTTCGACTCGTCCGATGAAAGAGGAAGAATCACTCCCCCCTTGAGGGGGTCGGGCTTCCCGAGGGGAAAGCCCGACAGAAGCCGAGCGTTTTTTGCGAAGGCTGATGCGGTGGGGGGTAAAATGCGTTTTATCGCCATTCCGAATTATACCCCCCACCGATTCGCTTGCGGGCTTACGCCCTTAGCTCTTCGACTCCCCCTCAAGGGGGGAGTGATTACGGATTGACGGGATGATGGCGGTCAACACGTCGGGACAGGCGCAAGCACGGAGAGGAACGTGAATACCGGAGCCGTTCAGGATACGGCGCGGCGGGGCGGCCGTGGCTGGCTCACCCCCGCGCGCAAGCAGGCGATGGCGCCCTACCTGCTCATGGCGCCCGCCTTCATCATCCTGGGCGCGATACTGGTCTACCCCTCCATCTACAACATCTATCTCTCGCTGTGGAAATGGCGCCTCACGACGCCGCACCTCTCCACTTTCGTCGGCTTCGCGAACTACGTCCACCTGCTCTGGGTCGACCCCGACTTCTGGGAGGTGACCCGTTTCAGCCTGGGCTTCACCGTGGCCACCATCGCGCTGGAGTTCATCATCGGGGTGGCGAGCGCGCTGCTGCTCTACGGCCTCGTGCGCGGGCGCAGGCTCATGACGTCCTTTCTCCTCACCCCCTACATGGTCGCCCCCATCGCAGTGGGCCTCGGCTGGCGGCTCATGTGGGACCGCGACATCGGCATCGTGAACCTGCTCATCACCCTCGTGGGCGTCGCCAAGGTGAACTGGCTCGCCGAGACCGGCCCCGCCTTCTGGGCCATCGTGATCTGCGAGGTCTGGCGCTCGACGCCCTTCGTCACCATGATCCTCCTGGCGGGCATCACGGCGCTTCCCAACGAGGTGTTCGAGGCCGCCCACGTGGACGGCGCGAACCGGGTGCAGGTGTTCCGGCGGATCACCTTCCCGCTCATCCTGCCCCCGCTGGTGGTGGCGCTGCTCTTCCAGACCATATTCAAGCTGCGGGTGTTCGACATTCCCTACATCCTCACCGAGGGAGGGCCCGGCACGTCCACCATGCCGTACGGCCTGTTCATCCAGCGCATTTATTTCCGCTATTTCGACGTGGGCAACGCGGCGGCCACCTCGGTCATCCTCCTCGTGCTGGGCGCGGGGATCGCGTTCGCTTACTTAAGGCTCATCCGGGACAGGGACGGCTAGGCCATGGCGCGCGGCGAAGAACAGATCGGGCCGGGGATTCCTTCTTTCCCCGCGGCGCGCGGGGCGATGATGGTCCTGCTTGCGTTCAGCCTGTTCCCGATCGTCTGGATCATGCTCACCTCGGTGAAGGACGAGACCGCCATCTTCTCCATCCCGCCCAAGGTCTTCGTGACCCCGGACTTCTCCTCGTACTGGAAGTTCCTGGGCTTCGGGAACGAATCAGCGCTCCGGTTTATCTGGAACAGCACCTTCATCGCGGTGGTGACGACCTTTCTGACGCTGCTGGTCTCCTCGCTGGCCGCCTACGCGTTCTCGCGCTACCGCTTCAGGGCGTCGAACTACCTGCTCTTCTTCATGCTGGCGACGCGGCTGCTGCCGCCCGTCACGGCGGTGGTGCCGCTCTATCTCCTGTTCCGCTATCTCCAGATACTCGACACGCGCTTCATCCTGATCCTCATCTACACCGCCCTGAACATCCCGTTCGGCACCTGGCTGATGAAGGCGTTTTTCGACGGCATCCCGAAAGAACTCGAAGAGGCCGCGGCTTTGGACGGCTGCGGCGCGCTGCGCACGCTGGCGCGGGTGACCTTCCCCCTCGCGTCATCGGGCATCGCCGCGACCTCCATCTTCGTCTTCCTGCTGGCCTGGAACGAGTTCATGTTCGCGTTCATGCTGACGAACGTGTACGCGCGCACCATCCCCGTCCGGCTGGCGGAGACGATGGGGGAGATGCAGGTCTTCTGGCAGGACATGTCCACCCTGGCGACGCTGATCATGCTGCCCGCCCTGCTCGTGGGCTTTTTCATGCAGCGCTATCTCATCCGCGCCCTGACGGCCGGGGCGGTGAAGTGATGGGTGTGTTGGGGGTCGAACGCGACCGGGGAGGGAGCGTTCGCTCCCTTGAAAAAGCCTGGATCCATCGGGTTCGATATGTAGGGGCGGACCTGCGTGTCCGCCCAATCGCTCAGGCGAGAACACGGAAAAACGGGAGAACACACAGGGCGGACACACAGGTCCGCCCCTACGAAAACCGCACCCCCCGTCATTCCGGTGTCGGAGCCGACCAATGCGGGAGGATTCGACGGAATCCATTTTTACGCCTTTGCCTTTGGCCTTTCGGACGGCCGCACTCTCTCCCGACCGGGGAAGATACGGATACCGCCATATATATCCGCCTCATCCGTTCCGGATTCGGGCGCGACGATCCCTCATCCCGAGCAGGCGCGCGTGGACGCGATGGTTTTGTAGGGACAACCCTCCGTGGTTGTCCTTTGCAAAACGGGCCTCGGACAGGCACGGAGGCCTGTCCCTACGCAAGAATCGCGTTATCGTGGGGGCCGTTCACGAAAACGGCCCGCTACGGTGGAATCCCGCCCGGCCCGCAAGGCGTTTTTCACCAGCCGCGTTCGGGGCGCGGCGCGCGATGATGGAGGAACCGGTTTGGGCACGGTGAGCATCGAGAACCTGAGCAAGCACTTCGGCAGCGTGCGCGCCGTGGACGGCATCGACCTCGAAGTCGGCGAGGGGGAGTTCCTCGTCCTGGTGGGGCCTTCGGGCTGCGGGAAGACGACGACGCTGCGCATGGTGGCGGGTCTGGAGTTCCCGACCGGCGGCGAGATCCGCGTCTCGGGCGAGCGCGTGAACGAGATTCCCGCCAAGGACCGCAACATGGCCATGGTGTTCCAGAACTACGCCCTCTACCCCCACATGACGGTGTACGAGAACATGGCCTTCGGCCTGCGCGTGCGGCGGTTTTCCGCGGGCGACATCGACCGCCGCGTCAAGGAGGCCGCCGCCCTCATGGGGCTCGAAGACCTGCTCCACCGCAAGCCGCGGCAGCTCTCCGGCGGCCAGCGCCAGCGCGTGGCGGTCTGCCGGGCCATCGTGCGCGACCCGGTCGCATACCTCTTCGACGAGCCGCTCAGCAACCTGGACGCCAAGCTGCGCGTCACCGCCCGGGCCGAGATACGAAAGCTCCAGCGCCGACTGGGCACGACCTCCATCTACGTCACCCACGACCAGACCGAGGCGATGACGATGGGCGACCGCATCGTCGTCATGGACCTGGGAAAAATCCTGCAGGTGGGGCCGCCCATCGAGCTCTACGACCACCCCGTCAACCGCTTCGTGGCGGGGTTTCTGGGCAGCCCGGCCATGAACTTCATCGAGGGCCGCGCGCAGCGGGCGGAGGACGGCCTCGAACTCGAGGCGGGCGCCCTGCGCTTCCCGCTGCCGCAAGCCTGCCGGGAGGGGGAGGCCTATGTTCTCGGCTTCCGCCCCGAGCACCTGGGCTTTCAGGACGCAGGCGCGCGCCCCGTCTCCGCCGAGGGCCGGGTGGAACTCGTCGAGCCTTTGGGTTCGGACACCTTCGTCGCCCTCGATATCGACGGAATCGTCCTCACCGTGAAGGAAGAGGGCCATTTCCGCGCCCGGGTGGGCGAGCAAATCCGCGTGTTCTTCGACATGGAAAACGCCCACACCTTCGACGGCGCGACCGGCGCGCGGGTGGAGGGGTGAGGGGGACAGAAGAAACCCGTTCCTCCGGGGGTTGTTGAAAAAGTCTGATGCGGGATCGGCGGCAAGGAGGTTCATGCGGCGCAGACGTGATGGTTTTGTAGGGACAGGCCTCCGTGCCTGTCCTGCTCTTCGTGGTTGTCCTTCGTCAGGACAGGCACGGAGGCCTGTCCCTACGGCGAACAATCTCGAGGGTCGGACAGGACTTTTTCAACAGCCCCCTACGGCGCGGCATCCCTCGGAACAGTCCCTCTTCACCCTGAGTAGCCGCGAAGCGGCGTATCGAAGGGCGCTTCTCGGGTTTTGATGCGACTCCCTCGATACGGCGCGCAAGCGCGCCTGCTCGGGATGAGAGGGGATTGCCGCGCGCAAGGACGCACCCTCGCCGCCGCATTTCCGAAAAATTCGATAAAATTGGATAAATACCGATAAATTAACGGGGTTTTTCGATAAATTGTTTTCCCGAAAACGCCCCCCGCGCGGGCGCACTTGCTCCCGCGTTCGGTACTTTGCCGAGTATACGGGGTCAGGAGCGAAAGCCGCGGCGGCAAATGCGGGGAGTTGCGGGCAGATGCGCGAGTTGTTCCACGGGGAACGCCCGGGGAGGCTAGCCGAAGAACAGCTCCGCCGCATCGAAGAAGTCCTCCCGCAGGGTGTTCACCCTGCCGAGCACGTCCTCGAGCGGCACCGGGTTGATGTCGCGCCCCTGCAGCGCGGCCATCACGCCCCAGGTTCCCTCGTGGGCGAGTTCGCTCGCCCGCACGCCCAGGCGCGTCGCCAGCACGCGGTCGTAGGGCACGGGGGAGCCGCCGCGCTGGATGTGCCCCAGGATGACGGCGCGCGTGTCCACGTTCATCCGGTCGCCGATCTCCTTGGCGAGGTATTCGCCGACGCCGCCGAGCTGCACGTGCCCGAACTCGTCCACCGCCTGGCTGCGCGTGATGTAGTCCTCGATGCCCTCGGGCTTAGCGCCCTCGGCCACGACCACGTTGGCGAAGTTGCGCCCGCGCGCGAAACGCGCCTTGAGCACCCCGACGACCTCCTCGATGTCGAAGGGCCGCTCGGGCACGAGGATGAGGTCGGCCCCGCCCGCGATGCCCGCGTAGGTGGCGAGCCAGCCCGAGTGGCGTCCCATGACTTCGAGGATGATGACGCGGTCGTGCGCCTCCGCCGTGGTGCGCAGGCGGTCGATGGCGTCGGTGATGACGCCGACGGCGGTGTGGAAGCCGAAGGAGTAGTCCGTGAGGCCGATGTCGTTGTCGATGGTCTTGGGCACGCTGATGACGTTGTAGCCTTCCTTGCTCAGGTAGGCGGCGACGCTCAGCGTATCGTCCCCCCCGATGGCGATGAGGCCGTCGATGCGCGAGGCGCGCCAGTTTTCCTTGAGTTGCTCGAGCACGGCCGGGTCCTTCGTGGGGTTCGTCCTCGATGACCCCAGAATGGTGCCGCCCTTGTCGAGGATGCCGGAGATCATCGGGCCCGTAATTTCGACGAAATCGGCGTCCACCAGGCCGCGCCAGCCCCGGCGGATTCCCAGCGTATGGCTGCCGCGATGGAAATTCGATGCCGTCACCGCGCGGATGACCGCGTTCAGGCCGGGGCAGTCTCCGCCCCCCGTCAATACGCCTAGCTTCATGACTCGCGTTTCCTTCTGCTGAAGTGGGATTCAACTGTTTTTCGCACTGAAACCATATTATCACAGCCTGATTATAATTATGTGTTGCGCGCGTTACGATTGGATGAACAACCCGTCCGGTTCCCCTGATAACGCGATCCTGCACGGATTCGCCGCTCGCGAAAGGTGGCTCTCCGGGCGGGGCTCGCGAAACAAAATTTGGCGGCTTGCGTCTTTCGTGCTAGGATTGCCGTCAGTCGAAAAATGAATATGTGCTGGAAGATTCTGGGTGGATTCTGCGCCGGAAGGGCCGTAGTCGGCCGCCGGTTCACACCGAGTGGTCGTTTCATTTCAACCGGAGGAGAGCATCATGTCGAACAAAGAGTCTCATGAGCATCCCGAAATCATCATTCCCGAATCATCCGAACTCACGCGCAGGAGCTTCATCCAGACCCTCGGGGTCGCCGGCGTCGCGGCCGCGGCGCCGATGGTGCTCACGACCAGAAAGGCGGACGCCGCGAAATGGCCCGCCCGCCCCATCACCGGGGTGGTGATGTACGCCGCGGGCGGCGGCACGGACACCGTCATCCGCACCCTGTGCGGCGAGATGGCCCGCACAACCGGCTGGCCCGTCAACGTCATCAACCGTCCGGGGTCGGTGGGAGGCGTGGCCACCCGCTACGTGCTCAACAAGGCGGCCGACGGCTACACCTGGCTGGGCGCCGGGAACTACAACAAGTTCGTCCGGCCGATGGGATACACGGATTCGGCGGCGTGGGTGGACTGGCAGCACTTCGCGGCGGCGGCTTCGCTCGCGAGCTGGTCGGTGCGGCCCGACTCGCCCTTCAAGACCTTCAACGACGTGGTCGCCGCGGCCAAGAAGAAATCCGGCAAGCTCACCATCTCGACTTCGGGCGTGGGCAGCATCTGGCACGAGGTGGGCGCCACCGTCGCGGACGCAGCGGGCATCGAATTGCGCTTCGTGCCCTACAAGGGCGGAAAACCCGCCACCGTCGCGGGCCTGCAGGGCGAGGTGGACATCGCAGGCGGCGGCGTGCACGAGCACGTCGAGTTCCTGCGCGCCGGCAAGCTGAGAAACCTCATGCACACGGGGCCGAAGGATCTGGACATTGCCAACTACGGCAAGGCTTACACCATCGCCAACTTCATACCCGCGCTCAAGGCCCTGTTGCCGATGGGCGGGATGTACAGCATCGCCCTGAGGCGGGGGACGCCCGTCGACGTGCTCAACAAGATCAAGCCGGTCTGGGTCGCGGCCGCGAAGTCCGATGCCTTCGGGAAGATCGCGACGCGCAAGTACTTCCAGATCGACGTCCGCGTGGGAGAAGCGGCCGATCGCCGGGCCGCGCAGCTCGAGTGCCTGAGCGCTGCGACGCTGCTCAAGCTGCAGAAGCACATCGGCAAAAAGGTGCGCGGACCCAAGGAACTCGGGCTTCCCGAACCGAAGGATTTCGACGCCTGGTGGCCGCCGAAGGGCTACAAGCCTCGCATCTGAGCCGGACGGCTCATCGCGCAATGCCTGCCCCGAGCGGGCCGCCCTGGAGACGAGGCGGCCCGCTCGGGTAGGCCGTATTCATTGATTTTGTTCTACGCCGAGAGAGTTGCATGGTTTCCTCGAACGACGATGACCGCAAGGCGCATCCGCCCGCGGATGAGCCCGAAGACGCCGCCTCGCAACTGCTTTCCGAGGAGGGGGGGGACGCCGCCACGCCGGGCAGGGACCTGGCGGCGGCGAGCGTCGTGGGCGTCGTCGCTATCCTCGCCGTCATCCTCGGGCTGCTCATGCCCATCCCGGAGAGCAACATCTTCACCGCGCCGGGCTTCATGCCCATTCTCACGGGCCTGAGCCTGCTCGCCATGGCCATCGGGCTGGGAGTGGGCGCGCTCAAACGAGGCGGCGGTTCGGAACTGAACCTCTCGCCCGCTGAATTGCTGGGCAGGTATTTCGCCGACTACGAGAACCAGTGGGCGCTCATCCTGATGGGCCTGGTGGTCGTATACGTGGTGCTCCTCGACTGGGTGACCTTCATCATCACGGTTCCGCTGGTGATAGGAGGCTTCCGGCTCGGCTTCAGCAGCTTCGAAGCCGTCACCATACCCATGCTGGCCATCGCCCTGCGCATCTTCTGGCCGAAGTCGTTTCTGCAGTGCCTCGTCGTCTCCGCGATTTCGACGCTCGTTCTGGCCGCCGCGTTTCGCTACGGCTTCCGCATTCCGCTGCCGGGTTCGGGGTAGGCCATGTTTTTCCTGGAACAACTCATCCACGCCATGAACCCGTATCTGGTGTTCGTCTGCATACTGGGCACCATCCTGGGACTCCTGTGGGGCTCGATGCCGGGCATCTCGACGACCATGTCCATGGTGCTACTCATCGGACTCTCCACCCAGATGAGCCAGGACGTGGCCATCATGTTCCTGCTGGGCGTGTATACGGCGAGCGTGTTCGGCGGTTCGATTACCGCGGTGCTCATCAACATTCCGGGCACGCCCGCCGCCGTTCCCACCATGATCGAGGGCTACCAGCTCGCTCAAAGAGGAGAGGGGGGACAGGCGCTCGGCACCGCGCTGGTGGCTTCCTTTCTCGGAAACTGGGTGGGCATCCTGATCCTGGTGGCATTCATCCCGCTCATTTTGCTCATCGCCCTGCAGTTCCGCTCCTGGGAGATGTTCCTGCTGGCCCTTTGGGGGATCGCCATCTGTGGCACGCTCACCTCGGGCGAGGCGCCCATCAAGGGCTGGATATCCGGCTGGCTGGGGCTGCTCATCGCTTTCGTCGGCCTCGACAACATCTACGGCGTTCCGCGCTTCACCTTCGGGAACGTGCTCCTGGAAGACGGCATCAGCTACATCCCGGTGATCATCGGCTTCTTCGGCCTGACCGAGGTGCTCTGGGTGCTGCCCCAGAAGGAGCCGCCGGTAATCCCCGAAAAAGTGGAACGGGTGGTGCCCCCCTTCAGTATGTTGTGGCGCTACGCGCGCGCCTCGGTGCGCTCCGGCATCATCGGCACGGTGATAGGCGCCATCCCCGGCGCGGGAGGAAACATCGCCGCCTTCGTGGCCTACGACGTGGGCAAGCGCCGCGCCAGTCCCGAGGAGCGCGAGAAATTCGGCAAGGGGAGCTACGAGGGCATCGTGTGCGGGGAGGTGGCGAACAACGCGTGCATCGGCGGAACCATTCTTCCCACGCTCACGCTCGGGATACCGGGCAGCCCGCCCGCCGCCGCCTTCATGGCGGCCCTGGAGCTCAAGCACGTGGTGATGGGGCCCACCATCGACGTGGAAAACCCGGGTCTCGTCTACTTCATCTACGGTGCGCTCATCGTGGCGAACTTCCTGATGTACGTGTTCGGCCTCCTGCTGGTGAAGCCCGCCGTCAAGCTCTACAGCCTGCCGCGCACCCTGCTGATGCCCATCATCATCCCCATCTGCATCCTGGGGGCGTACGCGGTGCGCCTGAGCATGTTCGACGTCTACGTCATGCTGGCCGCAGGCTTCGTCGGCTACGCGCTCAGGTGCCTCGGCCTGCCGCTCGCGCCAATGGTTCTGGCCGTCATCCTCGGTTCGCTGGCCGATGAGAACCTGCGCCGCGCGCTCATCACGTTCGAGAACAAGCCGCTGTGGTATTTCCTCACGAGCCCCGTCGGCACGATCCTGATGATCGTCTCGGTGTTCACCTTCTACGACGGCATCTTCCGCAGGGGACGCGCGAAGAAGACGTGACGGGGTAATCCTTAATACACCTGCGTATGCGGGGATGTTGAAAAAGTCTCCCGATCGAGAGTTTTCACCGTCATTCCGGCGAAAGCCGGAATCCATTTTTTGCTTTTGTTTTCTGATTGCTTCCCGCCGATAACGGGGAAATGAAAAGCCGGCGCAATGCCATTCTGCTCGAATCTGAATTCCGGCATACGCCGGAATGACGGCGGTGGTCGCTTCAAAAGCGCTCGCTTCCAGAGTCGGTTTTTTCACCAGGCCAACCCCTCGCGCGATTGACAATAGCGGAACAAGCGCATAGCATCATCGAATATCATACAAATTTCATACATGGTGGTTTCATCTCGCGCGCAGGGTAAGTGTTTGGAGAGACGGGGATTGAGCGACCGCGAAGCCTGCCTGATAAGGCCCGAGAACCAGAAGCACAAGGTGCTCGACGGTGGTGCGCACGCCTGGCGGATGACTTCGCAGGAGGACCACGGCTGGAACGTCGACGCCTGGCTGACTGTTTTCCGCCCCGGCGAGACGCACGAGTGGCACGACCACGAAGAGGATGAACTCATCTACATCATCGAGGGCGAAGGGCGATACGAGTTGGAAGATCGGAGCATCGAGTTTCGGGGCGGAGACTGCATTTTCCTTCCCAGAAAGACGATGCACCGCAGCATGACGGGAGGGGATAAGGACGTAAAGCTGCTGGCCATATTTCACCCGGCGAGGGAATAAAGAGTTTCCTCTCGCCGGTTTTGGTCGTTTTGTCTTTGGTTCCATCTCTGGTTGACGTAGCAGTAGTGGGTTCTCAATCTAGGAGGAGAATAAGATGAAAAGGTTTGGCCTGGCTTTGATCGCAACAATCGCTGTCCTGGGAATGACCTCGAATGCACTGGCCGCGAAAGGCGTCATCAACTTGATTCACGACAACACTTCGCACGCCGCCATCCCCTACATCGCGGAGAAGAAAGGCTATTACAAAGCCGAGGGGGTCAACGTGAAGCGCCGGGTCACGAGCCCCCGCGCGCTGATTGACGCTCTCATCGGCGGCACCGCCGACATCATCAGCACGCGCGGCTCCCGCGTGGGCCAGATTGCGGCGCGCGGCCTGGACGTGGTGGGCATCGCGCTCAACCGCTACGGGAACCAGAACATGGTGCTCGTGCCCGTGAAGGACAAGACCACCAAGTCGATCAAGGACTTGAAGGGCAAGACCGTGGGCGCGCAGATGGGCACCGGCACCTGGGCCACCTGGATGACGTACCTCTCGCGCATCGGCATGTCGGATAAGGACTTCAAAATCCGCAACACCAAGACGGGTTCGCTGCCGGCCGCCTTCGAGCGCGGCGCGCTGGACGCGGGACTGACCTGGGAGCCCTGGGGCTCGATCATCGTCGACAAGGGACTGGGCCGTATGGTCATGGGGCCGAAAGAATATGACGACCTGCTCGGCTATACTTCCCCGGTCTTTTTGACGTCTTCGTGGTCCTACATCAGGAAAAAGAATCCTGACGGCGCGCAGCGCTTCATGAACGCGCACGTTCGCGCAATGCGTTTCCTGAACCGCAATCGCGATGAGTCCGCGAAGATTGTGCAGGAATTCTGGAAGAGCCAGGGCTTCAAATTCGACTTGAAGAAGGTGAAGAGCAATCTCTACAGGTTCATGCGCTGGGACCGCGCGATGATCACGCACAGGGACATCAAGGAAGTGCAGGACGGCG
Organism: bacterium; assembly: GCA_965219955.1. GTDB lineage: Bacteria > UBA8248 > UBA8248 > UBA8248 > UBA8248 > Bin107. Next base: position 4,049,376 of record OZ244799.1, on the reverse strand, counting down.
TGGACGTGAGCGTCAAGAAGGGCAAGCTGCCCAAGCGCATCGACGTCACCAAGCATATCGACACCCAGTTGGTTGAGAACGCCTACTTTAATTTGATGAAGTAAGGCGAGAGATAACCCGAAACACTTTATTGCTGCCCCTCTGGAGGGCCGAATCATCCCTCCGGAGGGGCGAAAGGGATTTTGCGCGCGCATAGGCGAGTGAGTCGAGGAGAATCGGGAATCATGGATGAACTTCAAAAGAAAGTCGTCGACGCGGTTGATGAGGAATTCCTCATCAAGACGACGATGGAACTCGTGGACATACCGAGCCCCACCGGGTACGAAGAGGAAGCGGCCCGCTACATGCACGCGAAGTATGAGGAGGCCGGCTTCGAGGCGCATCTGCAAAAAGTGGCAGAGGGCCGCTACAACGCGGTCGGCATCTCACCGGGCACGGGCGGCGGCTATTCCGTGATGTTCAACGGCCACCTGGACACCTCCTATTCCGGCGAGGAGCCCGAACTCACCCAGCCGGGCTACAAGAACAAGGCGATTCGCGAGGGCGACTGGATCATCGGGAACGGCGCCGCCAACATGAAGAGCGCCGACGTCTCCTACCTCGGCGCGGCGAAGGCCCTCCAGGACGCGGGCGTGAAGCTCAGGGGCGACATCGTCCTCGCCTCCGTCGCGGGAGAGATCGAGAAAAACCGTATCGACCAGTACCAGGACGTGCTCTACGACGGCTACGGCGTCGGCACCCGGCATCTTATTTCGCACGGTTATCTGACGGATTTTTGCATTCTCGGGGAGCCGACCGGCATGCAGGTTGCGCCCTGGCACGGGGGCACGGTGTGGTTCAAGATCATCACGCGAGGGTCGATGGGCCATACCTGTTACGGCGATTACACGGCCAGCGCCATCGAACGCATGGAAAGGGTGCAGGCGGCCATCCGGAAGTGGATTCCCGAGTACCGGGGGCGCAATGAATTCCTGGGCGAGCGCCCCCACGTGAATATGGCCGCCATCGAGGGCGGATGGCCCTACCGTTGCGCGCGCTCGCCCATCGAGTGCCGTCTGTACGTGGACGTCCGCCTGGTGCCTGGACAGACGATTCAGGACGTACAGGCGGAGTTCAAGGGCGTCATCGAGCAGGTGAACGAAGAACACCCTGACATCGGGGCTAAAGTCGAGGTGTTCTCCTCGCACCCGCCCTCGGGCATCCCCGTCGATTCACTGCCTTCCAAAGCGATGATTCGCGCGCACGAGCAAATCACCGGCGAAAAGCCCAACATCATCGTAAAGACTTCCTATCTCGACGCCGCCCACATGAACCGATACGGGGTCCAGACAATCACGTACGGGTTGGCGGGCCGGACGTTTGATGCCGATTACGGCTGGAACGCCGATATCGGCGAACACATCCACGTCGACGCGCTGGTGGACACGACAAAGATGTTCGCCCTCGCAGCGCTGGATCTTTGCTCACGGGAGCGCGACGCCTCCGCCATCGCGCCGGACCCCTACGCGAACCTGCCCGAACCCGGACAAATAGAAGCTCTCGGAAGCGGACGAATAACGGCTCTCGGAAGCTGAGAAAGGAAATTTTCGTGGCGTCGGCCGATAAAGCGCAAACTCAAGCCGGACAAACGCCGGGAACCGAGAGAGAACTCGGGCCTCCCAACTGGGGCGTGGTTTTTCGAAACTCCGGCAAGGCCTTTTTCCTCATGGCGGCGCCTCTCATCGGGTTGCTCATCTTCTGGGAGTTGCTCGCGCACTCAGGCACGCTCCATCCTGTCCTTTTCCCTCCCCTGGAAAAGATATGGGTGACGATGGTCGACCAGGCGAAGTCCGGCATCCTCTGGCTGGACATCTATGTTTCGCTTTACCGGCTCCTGATCGGGGCGGCTCTCGCCCTCGTTTCGGGAACCGTGGTCGGCCTGGTGATGGGTATGAACCAGACGGTGGAGCGCATTCTGGCCCCGCCGATGTATTTTTTCCTGGCCGTGCCGGGCCTCGCGCTCTTTCCCATCGTCATTCTCTGGTTCGGGCTGAGTGACTTCACCCTGATCTCCGTGCTCTGGTTCGAGGGCATGATCACCGTCATGGTGAACGCATGGACGGGCGTGAAGACCGTGGACGCCTCTCTCATTCGCGCAGGCCGCGCCATGGGCGCCAAGGGCATGACGCTTTTCTTCCAGGTGATGGTGCCGGGCGCGCTGCCGAATCTCATCGCCGGCTACCGCATCGCGTTCAGCCGCGCATGGCGCATCGTCGTGACCGGGGAGATGATAGTCGCGCTCGAGGCCGGCCTGGGCTTCCGGATTTTCGCGGCCCGCGATTTCCTCGCGGCGGACATGATGTACGGCGGGGTGGTGGTCGTTGGTATTCTGGGCGTGATCGTGGAGCGTGTCTGCCTGCGCAGCATCGAGTTGGCCACGGTCCAGCGCTGGGGAACACTGCGCGAATAACGCGCCGATAGGAGCATATCTTGGCGATTCAGGGTCCTGTAAAACTCCAGGTCACGGGCCTGGACAAGGTCTTCACCATCGACGAGGGATGGGGGCGGACGACGGACATCACCGCCCTCGAATCGGTGAGCTTCGAGGTGCGAAGCGGCGAGTTCATCTCCCTCATCGGCCCGAGCGGGTGCGGCAAGAGCACACTGTTGATGATCGTGGCGGGCCTGTATGAAAAAACCTCGGGCGACGTCGTCCTCGACGGCCATCACATCAACGACACGGGTTTCGACCGCGGCGTCGTGTTCCAGGAGTTCGCCGTATTCCCCTGGCTGACGGTAGCCGGCAACGTCCGCTTCGGCATGCGCATGAAGGGAATCCCCAAGGCCGAGCGCGACCCCGTGGTCGACCGCCTCCTGCGGCTGGTGGAACTCGAGGGCTTCAAGGATGTCTATCCATACCGCCTCTCGGGCGGGATGAAGCAGAGGGTGGGCATCGCGCGCGCACTGGCCTTCGACCCCGAGGTGATGCTCATGGACGAACCCTTCGGCGCCCTCGACGCCCAGACGCGCTCGAGCCTCCAGCAGCTCCTCGTGCAGGTGTGGATGGAAACCCACAAGACGGTGCTCTTCGTGACGCACAGCGTCCGCGAGGCGGCCTATCTCTCGGACCGTGTGCTCCTGATGTCGCCTCGCCCGGGGCGCATCGCCGAGGAGATCAAAATCGACCTGCCCCGTCCGCGTGACGTTCTTTCGGTGGAATTTCTCGAGTGTGAAAGAAAGGTGGCCGAGACGCTGGCGGGCCTCATGGGGCAATCCGATGGTCAGCCCGCATGGGTGACTGATTAAACGAACATCTATCAGAGGAAGGAAGCGACGAGATGATCCAGAGACAGTTCATGCAGCCCGACGACATGTGGTCCCGCGTGGAGAACGACGAGCTTCTCTACGTGCCCGTGGTGACAATTCACGGTTCGGACCACGCACACATCTACCTTTCCGGCCAGGTGCCCCGCAAGCCGAGCGGCGAGGTGGAAGGCGTCGGCGACATGCGCACCCAGATACGGGTGACTTGCGAGAACATCGGCAAGGGGCTGGCCCACGCGGGTGCTACGTTCGACGACATCGTCAGCTCCACGACGTATGTGACCGACATCATGGAGTACTACAAGCACTCGGACGAGCGCTTCAAATACTTCAAGAACGTCCGCCCGGCCAGCACGCTGATCGAGATCTCCCGCCTCGGTCCTCCCGACGCGATGATCGAGATCACGGCGGAGGCCATCATCGAGCCCGAGCGGCTGCGGGTCCAGCCGTAGGCGTTGCGCAGGGGAGAGGCCGTAAGCCCGCGTCCCCGTTTCAGTTCATCGGGCCGGTAGAGCGGCTTTTCTCTTTCAAAACACCAGAATTTCAACTTCGGGGCGCATCTTGCGCGAGCATTTCGATTAACTCGGGTGCTCTGATGTCGAGAGGTGTTTTGTTACTTTTGCTCGCTATACTTTTTCGAGGGAGCAAAGCCGACAATCAAGTTGCTTGCAATCCCGGATGGATGACTTCTATACATTCTTCGGCGATTAAGTCTCCGATCAACTCCTCATCGGGGAAATCCGGCAGCCCCGATATCTCGCTATGCGATGGGTCGGCCTCATAATCGCCCTCTGCATTCAGCGGCATGTGTATGAAACGGATATCCAAGAGTTGTTCTTTGAGATGCTGTTTTGTTCTGCCCACGTTCACTTCGGCAAGGCGACCGTTCCTGCTGATTGTCAGCCTGGACAGACGCCTCACTTCATCGAGTTGTTGAGGTTTCAAGAGGTCTTCGAAACATTCCAGCCAGTGGACGGACAAACCACTCTCGTTTTGTCGTAACTGAAAAGCGGAGCCGTCCACGCCCTCATCTTCATCGAATTGAGATGGTTTGACGTAGCGGACGGCATGGTCTTCATTCGGTAAATCGTCGCCGGTCATCCATTCTCCAGCAACGTGATGCCGAAAGCGCGGGCCTGCTTTTTCACTCCGTCCAGTGTGTCGATACCGCTCACTCTCGAAACTTTTTCGGACGCCGGTCGTCGTTTGAATATCACGTACCTTGCGGACCGGTCGCCGAGAAACTGGAGACCAATGTGCGCCTTGTCGTCTCCTTTCCAGACGGCGCGGAGGTTTCCGTTGTCCAGGAGAAACAACCCGGCTTTCTTGGCTGATGGAATAGACTTAACGAACGACCAGAAATCCGTTTCAGATGCTTCTCTCACATCGGCGCACTCGGCATCGGCCGCGGCAAAGCCGCGAAGTTCCTCAATCCGGCGCGCGTAGGTCTGATGAATCTTTTTTGTGTTGCCCGGCGGGTTCTTGGAGGCTGTGGCCATTGTAGCTCTCGGGTTGTTCCGGGTGTATCGGACAGAATCACCGACCATTCCACTACAATCCCATTAAATATAAACTTTCATCAGCCTGCATGACAAGCGAGTTACAGGCCGTTAGACGCTCGCCGGCGTTTACCCCGGACGGGTGATCGTGTAGGTTTCGAGTATCTTCCAGTCAAAATGCCTCGGGAGTCTCGCATGGATGAACTCAGGGTATTGTCCGTATGCGGCAATCTCGGCTATGGATTCCCCAAAACCTCACTCGATAACGGCCTCGCCCGCGACCCGCACATCATGGGGGCGGACAACGGCTCGACCGACGCGGGCCCCTACTACCTCGGCAGCGGCGATCAGCTCACCAAGCGCGAGCAGATACGCAGGGACCTGGGCTTTTCGCTGGCCGCCGCCAGAAAGAAGAAGATTCCCTACATCATCGGCTCCGCCGGGACGGCGGGGGGAAATCCACACGTGGACAGCGTGCTCGACACGATGCGCGAGCTGGCGAAGCGCGACGGGCACCGCTTCAAGCTCGCCGTGATCCGCTCCGAGATGGACAAGGAGTTCGTCAAGCGCGCCGTGCGCGAGAAGAGAACACGCACCCTGGGGAAACTCCCCGAACTCACCGAGGAGATGGTGGACGAGAGCGTGCGCATCGTGGGCCAGATGGGGCTTGAGCCTTTCATGACGGCTCTCGAGGGTGGTGCGGATGTCGTTCTCGCCGGACGCTCCTGCGATACGGCCATTTATACTTCCTACGCCGCGATGCAAGGCTTCGACCTTGGTCTCGCCTTCCACATGGCGAAGATCATCGAGTGCGGCGCGCAGTGCGCCCTGCCCATCGGGGCGAACGACTGCATTCTGGGCACGCTGCGGGAAGATCATTTCGAGCTCGAACCGATGAACGAGGGGATGCGCGTGACGCCGGGTTCCGTGGCGGCGCACATGATGTACGAACAGCCCGATCCCTACCTGTTCTATGAACCGGAGGGGGTGATCGACCTCAAGGACTCGGAGTTCGAACAGATCGGCGAGCGCCGCGTGCGGGTGAGCGGCAGCCGATTCGTGCAGGCGCAGACTCCGACCATCAAGATCGAAGGCGTGCGCCTGAGAGGTTACCGCACCATCGCCGTCGCCGGGATGACGGACCCGCGTCTCATCGCGAGTCTCGATGAGGTCGAGGCGAACGTGAAGAACACCGTCGCGGACATGGTGCGGGGGGCGCTCTCGCCCGAGGATTACGAGCTGCGCTTCATCTTCTACGGGCGCGACGGCGTGATGGGCCGTCCGGCGGCGGATGAATCGAGCGCTCCAAGGGAGGTCGGCGTGGTGATGGAGGCGATCGCCAAGGATCAGACGACGGCCAACGCGGTGCTCTCGCTCACGCGGAGCACGTTCCTGCACTCGGGCTTCGAAGGCCGGAAAGCCACCGCCGGGAACCTCGCCTTCCCGTTCTCGCCGTCTGATTTCGAGGGCGGGCCGGTGTATGAGTTCCACATCTATCACCTCGTGGAGCTCGAAGACGCCGCGGCGCCCTTCGAGGTCGAATTCGCGCAGGTGGGCTGAGCGTGGAGCGGCTCTACGACCTCGCCGAGGTGCTGCGAAGCAAGAACGCGGGCCCCCTGCACATCACGCTGGACCTGTTGTTCCCTGATGAGGCGACCTACCGGCGCGTAGCCGACAGCGAAGCACTCACGCCGGGCGTGGTTTCAGAACTCTACGAGATGGAGGCCGAGCAGGTGAAGATCGTCCATTTCGACGCGGCCAACGCCATCAAGATCACCATACCGAGGAAAGGGCCGACCTCGGGCGCACCGGGCGACCGCGACGTGTACGGGGCGCAGCAGCACGGCCCGCTGCTCGGTCTCATGATTCCCTGAAAGCCCAGTCTTCCCCCGCAGGGGATGAGGAGGTTCTCCAATGGACGTCGAACGGGTCAGCGCGCAAATCGAGGCGGATTTCGAATCCGCCCATATCGAGCGTCTCCTGAAATACATCCGCCAGCCGAGCGTCTCCGCGCTCAACCTCGGAAACGACGAGATGGCCCGGATGCTGGCCGATGAGATCGTCGAGGTCGGCGGCGAGGCGGAGGTGGTGGAGACGGCGGAGTTTCCCGTCGTCTACGGCCTGATCGACGAGGGCGCGGATCGCACGCTGCTCTGCCACGGTCTCTACGACGTGACGCCTGCGGAGGAACCCAACTGGATCAATCCTCCCTTCGAGCCCGAGATTCAGGAACTCGAGGGCCTGGGGCCCTGCATCGTGGGCCGGGGAGCGGAGGACATGAAGACCGGCATCGCCTGCGTGATGAACACGGTCTACGCGGCGCGCGCCGCGGGGGAAAAGCTCCCGCTCAACCTCATGTTCGTCCACGAGGCGTCCGAACTCGGCAGCGGCGGCATCAAGGATTTCTTCCCGCGCTACAAAGAGAAGATGCAAAAGGCGAACGCGGCCTACTGGCTCTGCCCGATGGGGCAGACCGACGGCACGCCCATCGTCCCGCTGGGGCTCAAGGGCAACCTGATGGGCAGGCTCTTCTGCCGTCCCGGAGAATGGGGCGGGCCGGTGGGCAACGAGATTCACGCGCTCAACTGCAACTGGATAGGCAACCCGGCGGAGCGCATCGTGGAGGCGATCGCTTATTTGCAGGCGAGGCTCGAGGAGATTTACCAAAACGGCGAGGGCTGGACGCCGAGCGAGGCCGAAGAAGAGTTGTGCCGAATACTCGCAGAGCGCATGGACCCCGAGAGGATGAAGCAGAGCCTGGGCGTGAAACGCTTCCGGCAGGATGATTTCCACGCCGCCGTCCGCTCGCACCTGTTCAAGGCGGAATTCACGCTCACGGGCCTGCACGCGGGCTTCCTCGGAGAGGGGAAATCCGTCAAGGTCAGCATTCCCTCCGAAGCCCAGGCCGTGGTGAACATGCGCTTCCAGCCGGGCGAAGACCCCGACGAGCGCATCGGGAACGTCCGCAACATCCTGGCGGAGGGCAGCTACGGCGACGTCGAGTTCGTCGTGAACAACCACTACGCGGGCGGCGGAACGCCGCTGGCGCATCCCCTCATCCAGTGCTTCCTGGAGGCCCATGCGGACATGGGCGCGGACCCGGAGGTCTGGCCGGTGCACCCGGCGGGGATGCCCGTGGCCCTGTGGACCGAAGAGCTGGGCGTGCCCTGGATCGGCGGGCTTCCGTGCAACGCCATGCGAAAACACGCGGCGAACGAATACGCGCAGGTGTCAGGGGTTCTCCAGTCCGAGAAATTCTTGGCGCGTTTCTTCGAGGGCTTCTCGAAACTCACGTATTGATTGTGGGGTGCTTGTTCACCACCACGACGAAGGCCTGAAAATTAACTATCCCCCCGCCGGCGGCCAGATACGCTCTCCCAGGCTGGGAGAACTGGGTGCATGGACGAGGGTGTTCACGGCCTGGCGCGAGCGGGGTATCTTCTCCGTCGTGAAATTCTTCTGAAGCGATTCCAGGGAAACCCACTCGTAAAGAATGCCGTGTTTCGCCCAGCCCGAGACCGATACGAGGTTCCGCGCGCCGACGCAGCCCTCCATGCTCGTCAGGCGCGGCATACGCACCTGGGAGTACCAGCAACCGAGCTCGTCCTCGTTCTCGACGGCGTTGATGTTGAAGGTCCCGAACTGGATACCCGGACCGGGCGTGATGCCGGGCGCGCGGGTCCTGGCCTCGGGGCCGTCGATACGGTTGTGCTCCATGAAGATGCAGGATCGCGCGTTCATTCGCCTGCCGAGCATTTCCCGGTCATCCGCCGTCATCTTCTCCGCCATCTGCTCGGGACTCGGGTCCAGAAAAGCGTTCGGCGAGAGCGCGCCGTAGAGCATCAGGTACTGAACTCCCTTAGGCACGCTTGAGTCGTCCGTATGATGGACAACGCCCCGGATCCGCTCCTCACGCTCGGGCGTGACGACGTTCTTCACGTGTGCAGCCCACAGGTAGCCCGGTCGCCCGAGTGCCTCGGGAATGTGGGTCTCATGAAGCCAGGAGACGTATTCATCCGCTCCCTCTTCGGGAAGGTCGTACCATACCGCCCAGATTCCTCGGTCCATTTATCGCTTCTCCTCTTTGGCGTGTTCGTGAATGTTCGTCGTTTCACCCTTGCGCGCGCGTGTGAGCTCAATCGTTGGGTTCGGGGAAGGCGTCCGGCCAGTTGTCGAGAACTTCCTGCAGATAAACCTTGAGTTTTTCCGGGTCGGGCCGGAGGCGGTCCACGTCCTCGATGATATCTACCTCATCATTCGGCAGCTTGAGGGAGTCGTGGTAGCGGTTTCGCATGTTGAAGTAGCTGATGACGAAGGTGAGCTCCACAAACTCGGCGTTCGTGAAATACTTTTGCACTTCCTCCGCCACGTCGTCCCTTGATTTGGCGGAGTTGCGCGTCACGTGTTCGGCCCACAGGACGGTCGCCTTTTCCCTTGGGGTCAGCAGCGGCGAATCCATGTACTCATCCGAGCCGATGGCGGCGACGTGTTCCTCGGTGATTCCCAGCACCCGGCCGAGAGCGGTGTTGTGGGCGAGTCAGTAGTCGCACCCGTTCAACTGGCTGGTCTTGATGACAGCGATCTCTTTTATTTTGGAAGAGAGGACGGTACCGAGCCCCTCGCGCATCAGTGTCTGGACGAGGGGATAGAAGATGCGCGCGAGAAACGGGGAGTGCGCCGTCGCCCGGGTGGAGTTGACCTGCCTGCTTTGGAAGTTGTTCAGGATGTCGAAGGTGCGCGCAATTTCACCCTCCGCACCCTCTTTGCCGAGCAACGGGACTCTGGACACGGGATGACTCCTCATCGAATGCGAATTGCGAGAATTTTCCGGTGAATGGTTCATTTTCCCACAACATGCGCCATCTTTCACGCTGTCTTCGGATGTCGTTCCGGGATGACACATGCGGCGATTCTTGCTAGCCTGTTTGATATACGCAGATAAGACGGAAGGGGGTTTCAGCGTCCCGGAATCTGGACTTCGTTCTCGGCGCGTCCAGTGTTCCACATCCGTGAAGAGGGCCGGACGTGCGGAAAGCCGATATTTACACAGCCGTCATTTTTATACTCTATAGCGTCATCGGCTTTTTCTATATCATTCCCACACAGATTCAATACGCCATTCCGCCCGAAGAAGTCACGAACGCCGTCTTTTTGCCCACTTTCTTCCCCACCTCCGCCGTCGTCACCTTCGGGCTGGTGAGCGCGATGTTCCTCTTCGGGGCTCTCAGGCGGGGTGAAGCGGGCGGGCAGGTGATTTCGAGCAAAAGGGCGCTCGTGCAAGTCTGCGCCGTTTTCGTTCTTTGCTACGTCTACGTCGAGTCTTTGGCGTATTTCGGCTTTCTGGTGAGTACTCCCGTATTTCTCGCAATCCTCGTTACGTCCATGGGCACGCGCGACTGGCGCTACGTCGCGGCGATGTCGCTCCTGTTTCCCGTCGTGGTGAACTATTTCTTCTGGTTCGCCTTCAAGCTGGCGCTGCCCGAGGGCAGCCTCTTCAGTTAGGGCGCGTATGTTCGAACAGATACTCGAGGGAGTCATGATGGCACTCACGTGGCAGGGTATCGCCATGATAGCGCTGGGCGTCTTCGTGGGCATCACGGTGGGCGCCATTCCGGGGCTCACCAGCGTGATGGCGACGGCGATCCTGGTTCCCTTCTCCTTTTTCATGCCGCCCGTGCTGGGCATTCCCTTCTTGCTCGGGATTCACAAGGGAACCCTTTTCGGAGGCTCCATCCCCGCCATTCTGGTGAATACGCCGGGAACCGCGCCCGCGGCGGCGACGTGTATGGACGGGTTTCCGCTCGCGCAAAAAGGAGAGGCGAGGAGCGCGATCCAGATGGCGCTCTACTCCTCCACCATCGGCGATACTTTCAGCGATCTCGTGCTGATTCTCGCGGCGCTTCCGCTGGCCGCTGTGGCGCTCCTGTTCGGGCCGACCGAGTTTTTCGGACTCCTGCTCATGGGGCTGGCCATCATCTCCAGCGTGACGGGCGCCTCCCTGGTGAAGGGCGTGCTGTCGGCCCTCATCGGGCTCCAACTCGGCATGGTGGGCACGGACATCATCTCGGGCGGGGAGCGCTTCACGTTCGGTCTTCACGGACTGGCCGAAGGGATTGGGGTGGTTCCCCTGCTCATCGGACTTTTCGCCGTGAGCGAGGTGTTCATACAGGCGGAAAAAAAGGCTTCCGTCCTCTCGAGTCCGCCCGATACCCTGCATCTGCGAGGCGGCAGGAAACTCAGGATCATCGAGGTCTGGCATTCGGCGCGCACCATCGTGCGCTCGTCCATGATAGGCACCTTCGTCGGCGCGATTCCGGGCACGGGAGCGGCCATCGCCACCTTCGTGAGCTACGCGGCGTCGAAGCGGGCTTCCAAGAAACCCGAAGAATACGGCCACGGCAGCTACGAGGGCGTCGCGGCCTCTGAAGCCGCCAACAGCGCCGTCGCGGGTGCGGACCTCATCCCCACCCTCACGTTCGGAATACCCGGGGACCCGAGCGCGGCGATTCTCATGGGCGCGTTCATCGCCCAGGGGTTGCGGCCGGGGCCGAGCCTTTTCCAGGAACACGCCCCCGTCATGTACGCCATCTTCACCCTGCTGCTTATCGGGAACCCCATCATGCTGGTTCAGGGCTGGCTCTTGACGGGCATGTTCGCCAAGATCGTCACGATCCGCCAGTCGTTGCTGGTGCCCGGCATCATCGTTTCCTGTCTGGTGGGGGCGTACGTCTATCACAGCAACCTGGGCGACCTCGTTCTCGCGCTCATCGCGGGCCTGTTCGGATACGGGTTCAGAAAACTGAAATTTCCGATGGCCCCGCTCGTCATCGCGTTCATCCTGGCGCCCAGGGCGGAAGAAGCGCTTCAGCAGGCGCTTATCATCTCCGACGGCGATTATTCTGTCTTCATCACCCGTCCCATCGCGGCCTTTTTCATCGGTTTGACCGTGCTCATGCTGGTGACCAGCATCTGGAAGCGACCGTGGGCCGAGACCTTGAGGCCGCAAACGGTGGCCGATTCATCCAATTCAAAGGAGGAACCAAAATGATGCGCAAATCCTGGAAGATCGCCCTGGCGGCGGTTCTGTCGCTTGGGCTCCTCGCTTTCACCGCCCTCCCCGCCGCGGCGGAGAAGTACCCCTCGAAACCCATCAAGATCATCGTGCCCCTGGGCGCGGGCGGATCGCACGACCTCCACTCGCGCGCCGTGGCCAGCGTGCTGCACCAGTACATCGGTCAGCCCGCTTACGTGCAGCTCGTGCCGGGCGGCGGCGGAAAGATTGGGATGGGAGCGCTCAAGCGCGCCAAGCCCGACGGCTATACCCTCGCGATGGGCGCGAACAGCCATCTCTACATGTCGCCCCACGTGAAGGACATGGGCTTCGACCCCTTCAAGGATTTCATCCCCGTGTTCCAGATCAACGAACTCCCCTACCTGCTGGTCACGCTGGGGAACCAGCCGTGGAAGAACTTCAAGGAATACATCGCCGCGGCGAAAAAGAGCAAAGGCAAGATCAAGCACGGCTCCACGGGAACCTATGGCCTGAGCCACACCATGATGCTCAAGATCGCCTACGACACGAAGGCGCCGTTGCCCCACGTTCCCTTCCGCGGCGGCGGCCCGGCCATGAAGGCCATGCTGGGCGGGCACGTGCAAACGGCGGGCGCCAACCCGGCGACGGGCGGCGTTCTCTCCAACTACAAGTCCGGCAAAATCCGCATTCTGGGCATCGCCGCCGCCAAGCGGTTCCCGCTTTTCCCGGACGTGCCGACCTTCAGGGAGCAGGGGGTGGACCTTCTGCTGTCTTCGAAGCGCATCGTCATGGTGCCCGCGGGAACGCCCAAGGACAGGATCGACATCCTGGAGAAGGCCCTGCTCAAGGTGGCGAAGGACAAGACCTTCAAGCGCCTGCTCAGGAAGATGGGCGTCAAGGCCGAGCCTGTCGTCGGCGAGAAGCTCCTGAAAGAGGTGAGAGCGGAATACGAGAGCAACAAGGACATCTACAAGAATGCAGGGGTGAAGATCAGGAACTAGGAACACAGGCGTTACCAGGAAGTTGATGAATCAGGCGGGGGTGGAGTCGCGCCCCCGCCTCTGCGTTTTCTCGATTGGGCGGAACCGGATATGCGGCGCCTGAGTGATCATCTCGTTGCGGAGACCGAATATCTGTGGGCGAACGTGGGCGCTGCCGTCACCGAGGCCGGTGTGGTGCTCATCGACTGCCCCGTGCGGCCCTCGGACTCAAGGAACTGGCAGGAAAAACTGAGGGCGCTTAGCCCCGAAGGCATCCGCTACCGCATTTCGACGGATTATCACGGTGATCACACCATCGGCGCCGCGTTCATCGAGGATGCGGATGTCGTCTCCATCGCGCCGCAGCGCGTATATGATGCGCTCGCCGCGAAGGGCGGCTCTCTAGCCGGACGCGAGACTTTCATCGACACGCTGGATGACATCGGCGCGCATGATGAGGCGAAAGAGATCGCGGAGGCTGTCCTCCCCCTGCCTCAAGTTTGTTTCGATGAGGTGATGACGCTCCACCTGCATCCCCTGACGTTCGAGATTTACCGCCTGGGCGGCCACACGCCCGCATGCAGTTCGGTGTACGTGCCCGAGGAAGGCGTCATCTTCACGGGTGACGTGATGATCAACGAGCCGGGCCCCGGGATGCGCGAGGCGCGCTTTCGGGAGTGGATCGAGGCGCTCGCCTGGATGGAGCGCCTGCCCGTCGCGCACGTCGTCCCTGGCCACGGGGAGATATGCGGCGTCGGGGAAGTGCGGCGTTTCAGGAACGAATTCGAGGAGATGTGGGGAATCATGGAAGGATTGGTGGAAAAGGGCATGACGCAGGAGGACGTCTCAACCGACGATTCGTTCGAGAAATTCTTCTGGTCCGATACGGGACGCGGCGAATCGTGGATCGCGCACAGGAGGCGGACGTTCCGGCGGGGGCTCGAAAACCTCTACGCGGAGGTGAAGGAGGGATAGGAATGCGAGCGGAAGAGAAGAAACTGGGCCGCGTCTTTCATCTGGAATTCGATGAGGACGATGATTTCTTCGGGGAGTTCGAGCGTTTCGTCATCGAGAAGAACATACGGAGCGCATCGCTCATCGTGTTCGGCGCGCTCAAGGAATCGGACATACGCACGGGTTTCAGAGACATCATCGGCCCATCGGCGCAGCGCTATTTCCACGACTGGCGCGAACTCATCGCCGTAGGCAACATCTCCTGGCCCGAGAAACCGCCCGCCGTCCGCGGGGACGAGACGTGGGAGGAACCCAAGCCCTACATCCACCTCCACCTGGCGCTGAGCGGCGGCCCCTACCAGCCCGGCGAAGTCCTGGTCGGCCACCTGAGCGGGGGCGTCGTGAAGGGCATGTTCGCCGAAGTGCACGAGTTCGTTTGAGGAAAGGATCTTCGGTGGAAGCGGACAAAAGAATTCAGGAGAGCGTCGACAAGAACGAGATAAAGGACGTTCTCTCAGTCGTGAACTACGCGCGCGACGCAGGCCTCTGGGAGGCGTGGCGAGATTGCTATCACGAAGACGCCACGCTCACGACTTCCTGGTTCAGCGGAACGCGGGATGAGTTCGTCGAAGCCGCGAAGAAGATGAAGGTCGCCCGCCACCCCGGCGAGAGCCAGAAGCACACCGTCACGAACCCCTGGGTGCGCCTGGCAGGCGCGCGCGCCGCCGCCGAGCACGACCTGATCCTCTACCAGCGAAGGTTCATCGACGGCGTGGAACTCGATTTCACGACCTGGAGCCGCGTGCTCGCCCTGCTGGAGAAACGAGACGGCGCGTGGCGCATCTGGAAGCGAACCAACATCTACGAAAAAGACCGGATGGACCCGTACAAGCCCGACGAAGTGCCCGCCTCGTTCTACGCCTCCATCGACCTCGCAGGCTACCCGGCGGCCATCCGCTACCATTGCTGGCGGAACGCGAAAATCGGCCACCCGCCCGCCGGGGACATCGTGCTCCAGCACAGCGCGGAAGAGGCGGCCGTCCGGAAGGATGCGGAGGCGTGGCTTGCGGGGAAATAGCCTGTAGGACAGGACTCGACCTGTCCCTACCACCAGCTTCCTCGATGTGTTTGACACCGTAATGAGGTGATTAGAACAAGCCGATTGAGATAGGAATTGATCCGTAGGGGTCGCATATATGCGACCCTTTTTCGCCAGCCATCGTTTGGGCCGCATTTATGCGGCCCCTACAAAACCGTAACTCTCCCTCATCGGTCGGGTTCGAGCCTCACGGCTTGAGCTTCTCCATCAGCCAGTCGGCGATGTAGGTGACACCGAGCGAGAGGTTGTCGCGCTGGCAATGCCGGGAACCGCCTTCCCTGACGGTGAAGATCTTGAGCATTTTGTCCTTCGAGTCCACGGCGCCGAAGAGTTCGCGCGCGTCGCGCGTGGGCATCTGCTTGTCGTCGATCCCGTGGGTGAGCAGGAGCGGGCACATCATCTTCTGCACCACGCCGGCACCCGGGCGTTTACGGGTCGCCCGGACGGGGCATGCGGTAGCCGACTCGGAGCTCGGTCAGGATGTAGGTGGGCCTCTTGGCGTCGTCGCCGAGCTTCCTGCGCAGCCTCTTGACGTAGGCCCGCACGATCTTCGCGTCGCTGTTCCGCCCGCTCCAGACCTGTCGCAGCAGGGCATCGTATGTCAACACACGCCCGGCGCCCAGCGAGAGGGTGCGTAGCAGATCGTATTCCGTTGCCGTGAGCGCGACCAGGCGTCCGCCGACGCTCACCCGGCGCCGGTCGTAGTCGATGGCGAGGTCGCCAAGAATGAAGGGTTCCGGCTTGGTCCGGCGCCGGAGCGCTGCCCGGACCCGCGCCACCAGTTCGGTCGGCGAGAAGGGCTTGACGATGTAGTCCTCGGCGCCGGCCTCGAGCGCCCGCGCGATCGTCTCGTCCCGGCCGTAGCCGGAGATGAAAACGACCGGGACGTCCGAGAGCCCGGGAACCTGTTCCATCAGTTCGATGCCGTCGGTCCCCGGCAGCATCAGGTCGAGCAGGACCAGGGCGGGCTTCTCCGTCTCGAGGACGTAAGAGAGTTCATCATGGTTGCCCGTCACCACCTGGGCGTAGCCCGCCTCGCCGAGTGCGTCGCGGACAAAGCGCAGCGTCTCCGGATCGTCGTCGACCACGAGGATGCGCGTCCGTTCGCCGTCGTCGATACGTGCCGTCGTACGACTTCGCTCGGCACTGGTACCGCCGGTATCGTCGGCCGCCGGAAGCGTGAAGGTGAAGCGCGCTCCCTGGCCGGGCCCGCCGCTCTCGGCCCGGATACGACCGCCATGCGCCTCGACCAGGCCCTTGCAGATAGCGAGACCGAGCCCGCCCCCGGCCCAGCGCTTCCCGTCGCGGGCATATTTGCGGAACAGCTTCGCCAGCCGCTCCGGTGTAAGGCCGTGACCCTCGTCGGATATCGCTATCGCGACGTGGACGCCCTCACAGGCCGCCTCGATCCGGATTGGCGAAGACTCTGGCGAGTACCGGGCGGCGTTGGCGAGCAGGTTGTTCAGCACTTGCACGATGCGCGCCCGGTCGGCCAAAACCTGGGGGAGGTCCGGCGGCAGGTCAATGACCACCCGGTGACGGCCGCCGCCGGAAAGGAAAGTGGTGCGCGCCCGGTCGAGCAGGTCCACCACCTCCGAAGGCTCGGGCGCGACCGAGAGCGTGCCCGTCTCGATGCGCCCGGCGTCGAGCAGGTCGCCGATCAGGCTGTCCATGCGGTCGGCCTGCTCCTCGATGATGCGAAAGAACTGTTCGATTTCTGCCGGTGCGAAGTTCCGCGAGCGGCCGAGCACCGTGGCGGCCGATCCCTTTATCGAGGCCAGAGGCGCGCGCAACTCGTGGCTCACCATGCCGAGAAACTCCGCGCGCATGCGCTCCAGATCCTCGAGCGGCGCGAGATCCTGCATGGTGACCACCATGGAGACGAGCGAGCCGTCCTCGACGCGGATCGGGGTCGCGTTGACCAGTACCTTCACGCTGCGCCCGTCGGGAACCGAGAGTTCGATCTCCTCGGCGCGCACCGTCTCCGCGCTGCTCAGCGCCGCGGCCATGGGCAACTCGGTGAGCGCGATCTCACGCCCGTCGCCGCGCCGGCAATTGATCGTTCGCAGGAGGTCCTCGGCGGCCCGCACCGGCTTGAGGAGGCTCTCGACGATCCGCCGCGCCTCGCGGTTGAGCGATATCGGGTTGCCACTCGTCGCGTCGAACACGACCACTCCAACCGGCGAGGTCTCGATGAGCGCTTCGAGGTCGGCGCGGGCGCGCCGCTCGTCATGGTAGGCGCGGGCATGGGCGATGGCTGCAGCTGCCTGCGCGGCGAACAGCACCAGCACCGCCTCGTCCTCGTCGGTGAACGTCTCACCGCCTTCCTTCCCGGCGAGGAAGAAGCTGCCGACGTGCACCCCCCGGTGACGCATCGGCGTTCCCTGGAAAGTCTTCGGCGTCGACGGCAGGAAGTCTGCCGAGAAGCCGATCGAGCTGATATAGGCCGGGAAGTCGGTGATGCGCAGCGGCCCCGGCACGTCGCGGAAGAACGCGAAGAGCTTCGGGCCGTCGGGCCATTCGACCATGTTGCGCTGTTCCTCTTCGGTAAAGCCCGAGGAGACGAAGTTCTGGGGCGCGCCTGTTTCGTCGATGGTGGAGATGATGCTGTGACGCGCGCCAGTCAGCGCTCGGGCGCTTTCCACCACCTCGTTGAGGACGGTCTCCAGATCGAGGCTCGCACCGATGCGCAGCATCGCCGCAGCCAAACCGGAATGGCGCGCCTCATGTCCCTGCTCGGTGACTTCTCGGTCGTCAGGATTACTCATGGCATCTGCCCTCTTCCGGCGGGGGGTTGGCCGGATCGGTTACCGGAAGATGCAGAATTCGTGCTGAAGTCATGTAAAAACTGAATTATTCATACCTAATTCATATTATTATTCATATAATCCATAAAATTGCAAAGGGTGAGTTCAAAGACCGCGAAAGTCGGCGCATGGGCGACGTGGAGAGCTTCGAGGACTTCATGGGAAGGAGCATGTTCGGGGGACGTCATCAAGCCGTTTGTAATTTTTCGGGCAGGCCGAAGGCAGTATGGTCGATTCGTGGTCCAGGCTGGTTGCGACACGATCCACGAGGTATAAGTTCTTGAAGCGGGTTCCCGCCTGTCGGCCTTCCCCGAAAGGCCGACAGGTATTCAATTGGCAGGCCGGGGTTGGTGATGGTTCCGATATCCCGTCCGGTTCAAGGAGGAGGTAGAGCGTCTTCTCGGGGCGGAAACCACCTTCTGCGAAAGCCGCGAACCCTCATTCTGCGGATGGTCTACTTCTCCCGCATCGCTCGGAATTGACTCTCAGGGCCTTAGCTTTTCCATCAGCCAATCCGCGATGTAGGTGACGCCGAGCGAGAGGTTGTCGCGCTGGCAGTGCTGGGAACCGCCCTCCTTCACGGTGAATATCTTAAGTGTCTTGTCCTTCGAACCCACGGCGTTAAAGAGTTTTCTCGCGTCGCGCGTGGGCACCTGCTTGTCGTCGATCCCGTGGGTGAGCAGGAACGGACACCGCATCTTCTGCACCACGCCGTCGAGCCGGAAACCCTCGAGCTTCCTGAAGGTGTCCTCGAAATTCGTCGTGTTGAAGATCCACAGGATGTGGTGACCCGGCACGGATAGTTCCGTCTGCATCGAAGCGGCGACGCGCTTTTTCCACGTCGCGTGGTAATCCCAGCACGCCCCCCAGGCGACGCACGCCTTGTAGCGCCTCTCCATGCTGGCGATGCGGGGCGCGTAGTAACCGCCCAGGCTGATGCCGATGACGGCGGCCTTACGGGCGTTCACGTCTCCGCGCGTCTCGAGGTAATCAAGCGCGGCGGAGCCTGCAACTTCATAGTCGGGGCGGAGGTATTGTTCCCTGAAACGGATGGCCTCCCCGGTTCCCGGCCCGTCCATGACGAGACAGCTCATACCGCGCCGCACGAATTCCTCAACGCCGCGCAGGTACTGAATCTCCTTCGTGATGTCGAGACCATCGAAATAAACGACGACGGGGGGCTTGGCCTTTTTCGTGTTCTGCGCGTGCACGAAATATCCCGGCAGGCTCGCGCCGTTCTCGTAAGGCACCTCCACGCGCTCGATCCTGGGCGCGTCGGTCAGCTTCGTGAAGCGCAGGAAGCTGTCGAGAGCGAGTTTGTAGGCGTCTTTCGCCCGCTTGTCCTTGGGCGTGCGGAAGCGCTCACCTATCTGGTAATACATCGCGGCGCGCTTGTGGTGGTAGGCGGCGCTGAGTCGGTGGTTGTTCTCTTCCGCCGCTAATCCCAAATCGCGCACCTTGTTCGCCATGCGGACCCACTCGCGGAACCAGAGCGCATCGTTTCCGACGTCTTTCCTGAGGCGTCTGCCCACCTGATCGACCTCGCCGATGTCGGCCCCGCCCCAGGGGGCCACGGAGAGGCAGTTCACGACGCCTGAGGACCAGCGGTAATCCTCGGGAAAATAGGTGAACCATCGGGTGTTGGCGGGTGCTTCCGGCATGACGCGCTCCTTTGCTGATAATGAGGCCGCCCGGTTTTCGCCGGGACGTTCTCTATAAGATTGATGGAAACGAAAAATCATCCTAACACTTTCGGCCTGTGCGCCGAACCGCGGGGGGTTTCTTCTGCCGGATCACACGAGCAGAAAAATGGCGAATGTACCACACCCTTAGCCCCACTCCCGAAACCTGTTAAGATGCGCAATCCGAGTCATGGCGCAGGGAATCGCCGGAAGACCGGAATTTCCCGCTCATCAGGTTATCCACACGCAATCGAGGATAAGGAAGTGTCCACAACCGAAATCTGTGATCTCACGATTGATGAGCTCTCGAAAAAAATCGCCGCAAGGGAATTATCCCCGGTAGAGGTGACCGACGCGCATCTGGCGCAGATCGACGCCCTCAACCCGGCCCTGAACGCGTTCACCACCGTGGCGCATGAGCGCGCGCGCGCCGAGGCGAAGGCGGCTGAAACCGAAATGATGGGAGGCAGGATTCGCGGGCCGTTGCACGGCGTGCCGGTCGGGGTCAAGGACATCATCGACACGGCGGGCGTACGCACCACGCAGGGGTCCAGCTTTTTCCGCGACAACGTGCCGGCGCAGGACGCCGAATGCGTCCGGCGGCTGCGGGAGGCCGGCGCCGTCATGATCGGCAAGTGCAACACGGCGGAGTTCGCCGCCGAATCGGCGACCAAGAACCCCCACCACGGGGCGTGCCGCAACCCCTGGGACGTCTCCCGTGTGCCGGCGGGCTCGAGCGGCGGCTCAGGCGCAGCGGTCGCCGCGCGAATGGCGCCCGGTACGCTCGGAACCGACACCGGCGGATCCGTGCGGGGACCGGCGGCGATTTGCGGCGTGGTGGGTCTCAAGCCGACCTACGGGCGGATCAGCCTGCGCGGCGTCTATCCGAATGCGACGAGTCTCGACCACGTAGGACCCCTGACGCGGACGGTGCGCGACTGTGCTCTGCTGCTCCAGGCGCTTGCGGGCTACGACCATGCCGACCCTTTCTCCGCCGATATGGAGACGCCCGATTTTTCCGCCGACCTGGAAAAGGGGGTCGGCGGCATGCGATTCATGATCTCCCAAGATTTGATTGACGTCGAGATCGATGCGCCCATCCTGAGCGCGTTCGAGGCGGCGCTCGACGTGCTGCGCGGGCTGGGCGCCGAGATCGAAGAAGTCCCCTGCCCCTTCGCAGGGGAGATCAACCCCCACCGCCGCGCCATCGCGGACGCGGAATTCTACCGCGTGCACGGCGAGCGCTATCACGCGGATCCGGATGGCTATGGGCTTCGCTTGCAACAGCGTATCGCCAACGCAGAGAAAACCACGCTGGCGACCTATATCGACGCGATCAACCGCCGCAAGGCGATTATCCGCAGGATGCTCGACCTCATGGCGCCTTACAACGCCATGCTCTCGCCCGGCTATCCCTGCCTGGCGGCACCCGTCGAAACGACCACCGCGCTCGTGAACGGAAAGGAGATGGATTTCATCGGCCTGGGGCGCAACCTGACGGGCGTGCAGAGCTTCCTCGGCTTCCCCGGCCTGATGGTGCCCACGGGCTTCGATTCGGCCCACGGACTCCCCATGGCGATGCAAATTACGACCCGACCCGGCGATGAGGCGCGCGGGTTCCGGGTCGGGCATGCGTATGAGGAAGCAACCCCCGAATGGCGGGAGAGAAAACCCGACCTTTAGGGGTTGGTGAAATGGCCTTGGGAGGCCGGGAATGACGTCGTTGCGTGGCCGTAGTGACAGGTCGCGACCTGTTCCTACAAAACCGGCAACCCTCCTTCGTTGGAGTATTCAACGGATCTTTTGTCCGGTACAGCCTCGCTCATCTCCCCTGGAGTTGATTTGACCCGACCCCCCCGAACCTGCTTTAATGAATTCAATCGTAAAATTTGGGAGCGGCGTAACCGCGTCGGAAAAACTCGCAGCGAACAAGTTCTCGTCAGACTTGTTCTTGGGAAATCCGTTTCACCGTAAAAGGAGAGGCAAATATGAAACGTTCCATCAAGTCGATTCTCGCGATTTTGCTGATTGCCGGGTTCGTGGCGTTCACGTCCCACGCAGCCGTGGCGCAAAAAGCCAACCTCATCTTCTACTCCTCGCTCACCACCGCCGCACAGGCCACGCTGGTGAAGGGCATCGAAAAGAAATTCCCGGACATCAAGGTCCAGTCCATCACGGCCGGCGGCGTGAGCTTGTATCAGCGTTTCGTGGCCGAGCGCAGCGTGGGCAAGGGCAAGATCGATCTGCTGCACTTCAGCTACACGCCGGGCTGGTACGACCTCGCCAAAAGAGGCTACGTGAAGAACGTGACGCAATTCCCCGAGGCCAAGAAATTCCCGGCCTGGGGCAAGGACGAAAAGGCCCAGTGGGTAGGCCTCCGCGCGCCGACGCTGCAGGTCATCTACAACACCGACAACGTGAAGCCCGGCGAGGCGCCGAAGAGCTTTGCGGAACTGACCAAGCCCAAATGGAAGAACCGTCTCGTGCTGGTCGACCCGTTCCAGTCCGCGGGTCTCTGGGATTTCTTCTACGGCGCGGATGGATTCGGCGAAGAATACATCAAGGGCCTGCTCTATAACGGCGCGCTGGTGCAGTCGCGCATGGGCGCTTCCACCGAGCGCGTCGCCACGGGCGAGCGCGACGTGACGATGGTGTTCGAATACATCGCCATCCGGCGCATCAACAAGGGCGCGAAGATCAAGATCGCCAAGATGGCCGAAGGCACGCCGGTCGTCCCCGCCTCGTTCGGCATGGTGAAGGACGGCCCGAACCCCAAGAACGCGGAGCGGGTGTACCGCTGGATCCTCTCCAAGGAAGGCCAGACGGTCATCACCCAGGACGTCAAGATCAACTCCGCGCGTTCGGACGTGCCGCACGTGAAGGGCATCCCTTTCCCCTTCAAGCCGCTGTATGCGAACTGGGAGAAGGTGTTCAAGGATCAGAAGAAATACCGCGCGTTCATGACCAAGCACATTCGTGACGCGAAGAGAAAGAAATAACCGGCTTCTGACCGGTCGATGACCTGAGATGCGTCCCCGTTCGTTCGCCATGTTCAGGCTGCCGAGCACTGTTCGGGTGCTCGAATGGGGATGTCTTCTCGTCATCGGCTTCGTGGTGCTCTACCCGCTGTACTGGCTGGTGCTGGGCAGCTTCCGGCCCGACCCGATAAGCACGGAATTTACCCTCGACGCCTACTACGCCATCTTCGAAGAAGAGTACATGGGCGAGGTGTTGTGGAACACCGCCGTCATGTCGGTCGGGGTCACGAGCCTGTCCGTCCTTATCGGCGTTCCCCTCGCCTGGATCGTCGGACGAACCGACACGCCGCTCAAGAACTACATCAACATGATCGCGATTCTGCCCTTCATCATGCCGCCCGTGGTGGTGGCGGTGGCATGGGCCTATCTCGGCACGCCGCGCGTCGGCTTCGTGAACCTGTTCTGGAAGTGGCTGGCCGGCACCAAGGAACCGCTGTTCGACATCTTCACCATGGGCGGGCTCATCTTCGTGATGGCGCTCTCGCTTGCGCCCTACGTGTTCATCTTCACGGTCACGGCGTTCAAGAACATGGACCCGACGCTGGAGAACGCCGCCCACGTGAGCGGCGCGAACCAGTGGCAAACGACGCTCTGGATCACGCTGCCCATGGCGGCGCCGGCCATCCTGTCGGGCGCGCTGCTCACGTTCATCCAGTCGCTGGAGGTGTTCGCCATACCGGCGACCATCGGCGTCTCGGGCGGCATATACGTGTTCTCGACCCAGCTATGGCGCATGATGCTCGGCATCCCGCCGAACTTCTCGCACGCCGCCGCCATGTCGATCCCCATCCTGCTGGTTTGCGGGCTGGCGCTCTGGGGCCAGACAAGGGCGCTGGGGCGAAGCGCCAGATACACCACGGTCGCGGGCAAGAGCTTCCGGCCGAGGCTCGTGGAGCTGGGCCCGTGGAAATACGTCGCACTGGCCTTCGCCTCCTTCTACCTTCTGGTTTCGGCGATCCTGCCGGTGCTGACGCTGATTTACGGCACGTTCATCTCCAACCGCGGCCGCCCGCCAACCCTGGAATTCCTCACGCTGGGCCACCTGCATGAGATCATCACCGGAGACGGGGGCGCGGTCATCCTCCGGTCCATCCAGAACAGTCTTTTCCTGAGTTTCATGGGTGCGACCATCGGCATCGCGCTCTCCGCCGTGGTCGCCTACTTCGTGGTACGCAGCACCTGGAAGGGCCGGGGAACGCTCGATTTTCTCGCGCTCATCCCGGTGGCCATTCCGGGGGCGGTCATCGCCATCGCGATGCTCTGGGCCTACATCCGCGAACCGTTCAACCTGTATCACACGCTGTGGATTATCCTCATCGCCTACATTACGCGCTTCCTGCCCTTCGGCGTGCGTTCGGTCTCGAATTCAATCACGCAAATCCATGAGGAGTTGGAACGGGCCGCCGCCGTGAGCGGCGCGAACTGGGGCGTCGTCTTCTGGAAGATCCTCGTGCCCCTGGCCATGCCGGGCATCGTCGCCGGCTGGATCATTCTATTCGTATCGATGATGCGCGAACTCTCGGCCTCGATCATGCTGTTCAGTTCGAACAAGGAGGTGATCAGCACAATTCTCATCCAGCTCTACGACGAGGGGCTCTTCTCGCATGTATGCATTCTCTCGCTCATCATTGTTATCCTCTCGCTGGGTTCGGTGGCGCTGGTGCGCTGGCTTACGAAGCAAACGGACGTGGAGGGACTCACCTGATGCAAAACGTACGGGTGGATAATCTGGTCAAGAGATTCGGCGACGTGGTCGCCGTCGCCGGGATTTCCTTCGAGGTGCCCAAAGGCAAGCTGCTGACCCTGCTGGGGCCGAGCGGCTGCGGCAAGACGACCACCCTGAACATCATCGCCGGTTTCGAGACCCCCGACGGCGGCGACGTCCACGTCGGCGAGAGGCTCATTTCGAGCGCTTCGGAAAACGTGCTGGTCCCGGCACACAAGCGAAACCTCGGCATGGTGTTTCAGTCCTACGGGCTGTGGCCGCACTTGCGGGTGCGCGACAACGTCGCCTTCGGCCTGCAGATGCGGAAAACGCCCAAAAACGAAATCGCAGGCGCCGTGGAACGCGCCCTGGGGCTCGTGCGGCTCGAGGGTCTGGGGGAGCGCTACCCCTCGCAACTCTCGGGCGGCCAGCAGCAGCGCGTCGCCTTCGCCCGCGCGCTGGTGTACGAACCCGACGTATTGCTCCTCGACGAACCCCTCTCGAACCTCGATGCGGCGCTGCGCGAGGAGATGCGCCTGGAGCTCAAGGAACTGCAAACTGAATCCGGCATCACCACCATATTCGTCACCCACGACCAGGTGGAGGCCATGGTCATGAGCGACATCATCGTGGTGATGAACGAGGGGCGCATCGAGCAGATGGGATCGCCGAGCGACATCTACCAGAACCCCGCCAATCAGTTCGTCGCCGGTTTCGTCGGCATCTCGAACTTCCTGGAAGGCGAAGTCGTCGCCACAGGGTTGGGCGACGCGCAGACTGCGGTGAAAATCGGCGAGGTGACGCTGTTCTGCAGAACCGCCGGCGTTTCGGAAGGCTCGAAAGTGCTGCTATCGATCCGGCCCGAGGACTGCGTCGCAAGCACCGAGGCGCCTCCGGAGGGGACTCCGAACGCCATCGAGTGCAGCGTCGACAAGGCGGTGTACATGGGCGGCGTGCTGGAACTCTGGCTGAGCGCCGGAGGCCAGAAAATCCGCGTCCACGGACACCGGCTGCCGATACTCGAATCAGGCGCGAGCGTTTACGTTTCCATCGAACCCGCCTCGATCAACGCAATCAAAGGCGGGTCTTCGTGATGAGGGCGCAAACCATCTCGGTGGGAGAAATTCCTGAAAGTCGAGCCGGATCGGACTTTTGAATCTGGAGGCGTACATGAGCGTTACCGAACGGATGGCGGAGTTCATCGTCGAAACGAAGTGGGCGAATTTTCCACCACTTGTCATTGAGCGCGCGAAGAAGGCGGTGGTCGACACCGTGGGCGTGACGCTCGCGGGTGTGGATGAGCCCGTCGGTCGCATCGTGGCCGAATTCGTGCGAAAAATGAGCGGCGCGCCCGAGGCCAGCATCATCGGGGTGAACACCCGCGCGGCGGCGCCGATGGCCGCTCTCGTCAACGGGGCAATGGGCCACGCGCTCGATTTCGACGATTCGAGCTATCTGCTGAGCGGCCACCCGAGCGTAGTCGTCCTGCCTGCCGTCCTGGCGCAGGGGGAAGCGCAAGGGGCATCGGGCCGCGAGGTTCTGGAGGCCTTCATCATCGGCTATGAGATTTCGACCAAGCTGGGCCAGGGGATGAATCCCGAACACTACGGCTCGGGCTGGCATTCCACCTGCACGCTCGGCACGATGGGCGCGGCGGCCGCCGCCGCACACCTGCGCGGGTTCGACACCGAGACCACGCGCCACGCGCTCGGCATCGCGGCATCCCATGCCTCGGGCGTTCACGCGAACTTCGGCACGATGACGAAGCCGCTCCACGCAGGCCTGGCGCCCGAGGCCGGCCTTCGCGCGGCGGAACTGGCGGCGGCGGGCCTCACGGCGAATACGACGATCCTTGAAGCCCCACGCGGTTTTCTGGACGTATACGCGGGCGGCGGCTCGCCAGATGGCGAGGCGGTCATCGAGAGCCTCGGACGGCCCTTCGCGCTGGCGGAACCGGGGATGAACATGAAGCCCTATCCGTGCTGCCTCTCGACCCACCCGGCGGTGGACGCGCTCTACGACCTGGTGGAGGAGGCGGGCCTGACTGCGGCGGACGTGGCGCGCATCGAGGTCTCCTTGCTCGAAATCTCCATGCAGGTGCTTCGCTACCACGCGCCCAAGACGGGGCTGGAGGGGAAATTCTCCATCGAATACTGCCTCGCGCGCATGTTGCTGGATAGGGACTTGCGCCTTGAGACCTTCACGGACGAGGCGGTGCGCGAACCCCTGCTCCAGGATTGGATGAAGAAAATCCACGCCACCGCCGACGACATGGGCTGGCGGCCCGGAGAGCGCCGCCCGAGCGAAGTGCGCGTATACCTGAACGACGGGCGAACCCTCAAAAAGAGAACGGACGTCTCGCGCGGCTGCGCGCTCTGGCCGCTGGAGGATGAGAAGATACGCTCCAAGTTCCGCGATTGCGCGAAATCCCGCCTAGCGGAGGAAGAGTACGAGGAAGTGCTCTCGCGCCTGGAATCACTTGAAGCGCAGCCCGAGATCGAATCCCTGATGCGGCTTCTAGGCGGGGCGGGCGCGCGGGCGCGGACGGCGGGACAGACGGCGTGAGGTCCCTGGAGTTCTTGTGATGATTCAGGCCTAGCGGTGCAGTCTCTTGCACCGTTCGATGGCCGCGGTCAGCTTCTCCTGCGGCTCCGTCCCGATGTTCACCGCGAACTTGAGCCCCGAGAGCTTCTCGATGCACGCCTCGTAGGGGAGATTCCGGAAGGCCACGGCGAAGCGTTCGCACCCATCCGCGTTCCCGTCGAAGCTGAACCCGATGATATTCTCCGCCTCGTCGGCTTCCACCTTGATCGTGCAGTGGTGGAGCACCGTTTTCTCCACCTGATGCGTTTCGCACACGCGCACCACTTCCTTGCGGCCCCGGGGATAGAACGTGATCTCATCGCGGCAAATGGTTTCCGGCACGAAATAGGTGAAGGCTTTCCTGTGGTCCCAGGTGTAGACTTTCCGGCCGCCGATCGTGACGTCGCTCTCCGGATACCCTATCTGCTGGACGAGAGCGTCTACGGGAGCGCCCACCATTCCGGCCAGCCCCTCTCGCAGCACTCCCATCGTGGGGAACGTCTGGACCGCGCAGCCCGTGAGCAAGAGGGCGAATGCAATAGCGGCGGAGCTTTTGAGCCCGCGGGCGGTGGCGAGAGGCATGGCGGGATTTCCTCCGGGAACCCTTGCGTGAAACGGCGGCATCCGAAAGAGATATTACCACATACTTGAGTCGCCGAATCGCCCGCAAGCGGGGTTGTTGAAAGAGCCTCGATTCCGTGATTCGGCGTATGTAGCCAGTCCGAACCATCTTCATCGGAGTGCTCCCAGCCGTAGG
Source organism: bacterium (assembly GCA_965219955.1). Classification (GTDB taxonomy): domain Bacteria; phylum UBA8248; class UBA8248; order UBA8248; family UBA8248; genus Bin107. Next base: position 4,021,936 of record OZ244799.1, on the reverse strand, counting down.
GGCGGTTCGCGAACCGCCCCTGCAACGGGCGCGGTATTCGCTCGTCATTCCGGCGGCGGTCAATTCCGAGCGGGGAGGGTTTTTTTAACAACCCGGAAGCGCTCAGGCTTTCTCGTGCGAAAAGCGGGTGGATTCTATAGAATGGGCGAATCCGGTGTTGCAGATGAAAGGGTTCCCGAGCGCCCGATTGCCCCAACCGGCAAGGGGTTCTGGCGTGCCACTCTCTACGAAAAATGGGGAGCAACAGACAGGAGGAGACGTATTAAAATGCCTTTTTACAGAGCATCCGAGATGGCCGAATCACACGTTGCCGCCCAGCCCATGGGCCGCTTCAAGGGTCTGGCGGGCGAGTTGGTGAAGGTGGGTTTCGTCACCTATCCCGAGGGCAAGATGTCGAGACCCCACTACCACCCGAACGAGGAGCAGTTCCTCTACATCCTCGAGGGCAGGCAGTGGATGATCGTGGGCGATGAGGAAGGGCTCATCGGCCCCGGCGGCCTCGTCCACATCCCCCGGGGGGCGAAGCACGGCGGCGTCATCATCGAGGAGGTGCGCATGTTCACCGCCAAGAGCCCCGCCGGCGACGGCACGCTCGATCAGGATCACCACGACGCGGAAGACGCGGAGGCCATCACCCAACGCTTGCAAGAGAAGCTGCGCGAATACACCGAATAAGAGGAGAGAATCATGCCGTTCTACAAGATTTCCGAGATGGAAGAGGTACGCGCCTCGATATCGCCTGCGACCGCCAGGACGGTGCCCGGCGAACTGATGAAGGTGGGTATCGTGACGTACCTGAAGGGCGAGGGCGCGACGCCGCACTACCACCCCAACGAGGAGCAGTTCTACCTCGTGCTCGAAGGCAAACGCTACGTGATCGTGGGTGATGAGGAGCGGGTCGTCGAGCCGGGCGACCTCGTCCACATCCCCCGGAACACGCGCCACGGCGGGCGCACCATCGGGGAGAAGTCCGTGTTCTTCGTCGTGAAAAGCCCCTGCGGCGACGGCGACCTCGCGCAGGACTACAACGCGGCATCCGACGCCGCCGAGGTCATCGACCGGCTCGAGAGCAAGCTGGATGAGCTGGGCGGGGAGGGGTAGTTCCAGGCCGTTGCCCGACGCGGCGCCGGGCGCCGCGCGCGCTCCCTAAAACAGCCCCGTAATCCTGCCCTCGGCCGTGACGTCCATCCCGGCCGAGGCGGGGGTTTTGGCGAGGCCGGGCATCTGCATGATGTTTCCCGCGATGGCGACGACGAACCCCGCCCCTGCTGACACGTAGACCTCGCGCACGTTCAGGGTAAAGCCCTCGGGCGCGCCCGGCTTCTTGGGGTCGTCCGAGAGGGAGGCCTGCGTCTTCGCGATGCAGACGGGCAGCTCCCCGTAGCCCAGCCTCGTAAGCGAGCGCAGGCTGCGCGCCGCCGCCGGCTCGAAGCGCACAGCGCCCGCGCGGTAGATGCGCGTCGCGATGGCCTCTATCTTCTCCTTGAGCGGCGCTTCGAGCGAATAAAGCGGGGTGTAGGGCGCATCGTTCGCGGCGGCGAGATCGAAAGCCGTCTCGGCGAGTTCGACGCCGCCATCGCCGCCTTTGGCGTGTAATTCGTGCGCGTGGCAGGGCGCTCCCGCCTCGGCGCAAAGCTCCTTCACGCGCGCGATTTCGGCGTCCGTATCCGAAGCGAAGCGGTTCACGGCCACCACCACGGGCGCGCCAAAGCCCTGCATGTTCTCGATGTGGACTTTGAGGTTCGCGAAGCCTTGCCCTATGGCGTCCACGTTCTCCTCCGCCAGCGCGTCCTTGTCGAATGGAACGCCCCCGTGGAGCTTGAGCGCGCGGACGGTGGCCACGAGCACCACCGCGTCCACGCTCAGGCCCCCCGTGCGCGCGGTGATGTCGAAGAATTTCTCCGCACCCAAATCCGAGCCGAATCCGGCTTCCACGACCATCACGTCGCCCAGCTTTAACGCCAGCCTGTCCGCGATGAGCGAGTTCGTCCCATGCGCGATGTTCCCGAAAGGCCCCCCGTGGACGAAGGCGGGGGAGTGTTCCAAAGTTTGCACCAAGTTGGGCTTGATGGCGTCTTTCAGGAGCAGGGCCATGGCGCCCGCGGCGTTCAGATCGCCCGCGGTGACGGGCGCGCCCTTTCGCGTGTAGCCGACCACGATGCGCGCGATGCGCTCTTTCATGTCCCCCGGGTCGCTCGCGAGGCACAGCACGGCCATGATCTCGGACGCCGCCGTGATCATGAAGCCCTCTTCCCTCGGCACGCCGTGCGTCCTGCCGCCGAGGCCGACCAGCACGTGGCGCAGCGCGCGGTCGTTCATGTCCAGCACGCGCTTCCAGGTGACGCGGTTCACGTCCAGCGCAAGTTCGTTTCCGTGGAATATGTGCGCGTCCATGAGGGCGGAGAGCAGGTTGTGGGCGGAGGTGACCGCGTGGATGTCGCCCGTGAAGTGGAGGTTGATGTCCTCCATCGGCAGCACCTGGGACATGCCGCCGCCCGCCGCGCCCCCCTTGATGCCGAACACGGGGCCGAGTGAGGGTTCGCGCACGCAGATGACGCTTTTTTTGCCGAGCCGCGCCAGCGCCTGGCCGAGGCCCACCGTGGTGAGCGTCTTGCCCTCGCCCAGCGGGGTGGGCGTCATGGCGGTGACGAGGATGAGTTTTCCGTCCGGCGCGTCCTTGCGGCGTTCGAGCGCATCGAGGCTCACCTTGGCCTTGTGCGCGCCGTAGGGTTCTACTTCATCGGCTCCCAGGCCCAGCTCTTCAGCGATTTCCGTGATGGGTTTCAGCTTTGCGGCTTGTGCGATTTCCACGTCCGATGCGATGGCCATAGTCCCCCCTTCCGGACCGACGGAGGGGCGGATGAACGCCCCAGAGCAACCTAGCGAGGGGCAAGGTGAGTGTCAAGGGAAAAGGTCTATCCCGACTGATGAAGGAAGGATTGCCGGTCGCGGAGTCCTTTTCTCCTCAACAGGAAACCCCTCTTGCATCAGTTGAGAATCCCTCCTTCCAGAAGGCTGTTTTTCCGGGCTTCGAGAGAACCCCTCCGCAAGAGGTGGTGCGCTCCCGCTCGCCTTGAAATTTCCGCTATGGATAGGGAGCAAAACCCGGTTTTCGGGTTAGCGGGGAGGCAAGGAAACTATCTCGCCGGTTCTTGCCGATTCTTCAATGGCCAAGGTCACCGCCAGCGTCTGCCGTCCCTCGATCGCAGTCGTGTGAACGCAAGGAGAACCGGTCGCGAGGTGGTCGAGCCAGGAGCGTGTCTCGTTCGCGATAGGCCCCCAGTAGTCGCCCATGGCCCAGTCGCCGGACGAATTGCTCTGCATGAAGAGCAAATTTACACGATGATCAGGAACGTAGGCGTGGGGCACGCCCTTGTCGGTGAACAACAAACTATCCTTGTTGTCGACATCCAGGAGAATGGCTCCGTCTACACCCAGAATCTCGAAGCGGGCGCTCTGTCCATAGGTTGGATATTTTGCTGGAAGGGCGCAACACACACCGAGGTTTACGACCGTTCCGTCCTCGAAGGTCACGATGGACCAGGTAACGTCGTGGGCGGAGTAGCCCCATGATTTGAAGATTTTCGCGTTCCCCCTGGCAAACACTTCCACCGGGCGGATACCCTCCAGAAACCAGCAGGCCATGTCCACGTAGTAGGTGAGAACGTCGAGGACCGGCGTTGCGTTCGGTGAGCGCTTGAGAGGCTCGGCTATCTGGGCTCTCGAGGAGTATATGCGGGAATTGATTCCCAGGATCTGGCCGAGTCGTCCCCGGGCCACCTGCTCCCGGGCCAGCATCCAGCGGCGATCATGGCGCCGGGAGTATCCAATCCGGAGTTCGACTCCGGTTCTTTCCACCGCCTCCACGACCTTGTCCGCATCCTCCAGGGTCAGGGTCAGGGGTTTTTCGACAAATACAGGCTTGCCCAATTCCAGGGCCTGAAGGATGGCTTCGGTATGATCATGCTCGGGTGTTGAGACGATGACGGTGTCCACTTCGGGGTGGGCGATGATCTCGTAGTTGTCTCCCGAGGAGAGATGCGCCGCGACGCTTTCGGCCAGCAAATCCGCACGCTCGGGCTCTTTGTCCGAAATCGCGAGAAACCGGACGGACGGGTGGCGCGAGGCCATGTTGGCGCGAAGCGTACCGATGCGGCCCGATCCGATTACCGCGACTCCAATTTCTTTTTTCATGTTTCATGCCCTCCTGTGCATGCGTCCGGCCCGGCGGAACCCTTCAAGAGAGTGGCGTCAAATCCGTGCGGCTACGGAGAGAGTCCGCCCCAGCGTATCCATATATCCTTGTGAATCAAGACCTTGAACCATCCGGGCTCCGAGACGATTCCCCCCCTTCTCCGGCGGCGGCGGCCGCACCGGGCGGGTGATCACCGGCTTCCGGCCATGACGATTCGGCCCGCCGCGCCCCATCACCCCGCAACATCCCGCAAATCCGCGCATTTGCCGTTATCTCATTCGTAACGGGCCATGGCAGAATTCCCCTGCGCCCGGATTCCGCGGCGTCATTCTCAAAAAATAAATTTTCAGTTTTTTATCGAAAAACCCCCTGAATTTATCTGATTTTATCTTATTTCTCACATATTATTTTTTGCATTATTACGCGCTCCCCGCCTCGCCTGAGCGGCCATCCGGATCCTTCGATCCGCGCCCGCGTCCGCAGCCATGTTCACGCACCTGACCGCCTCGCCGACCCCCGGAAGCGCGCCGTACGGGGCTGTTGAAAAAACCTCCCCCCGCGCTCATGCTTCACCTCCCGTGGGGGCCGTTCGCGAACGGCCCGTGCAACGCGCTCCCCGAGTTGAGGGCGACCGTCTCCGAAGGTCGCCCTCCGCATGTGCGGTGGTGACACGAACCGGGTGATTTACATTATCCCGGTGATTGGATCCGACACGCCGCCCGCGTCAGCCTAGAGCAGCAAGACTGTCCCTGGGCGCTCCATCGCGTTTGGTCATCGTGTAGTCGCGTGACACTTCGGCCACGCGGATACGATAATCGGCAAACAATTCATTGCGGCCCTTTGCCTGCGCCTGACGGTGTTCAAGCAGGTTGCGCCACTCCGACAGCGCTGCCTCATCCCGCCAGAATGACAAGGACAGAATTTTCCCTCCATCCACCAGGCTTTGAAACCGCTCGATGGAGATGAATCCATCAATCTTTACAAGGTGTTCCCTGAGGCTGGCGGCGATATCGAGATATTCCTGTTTGCCTTCGGCAGTTGGGTTAACTTCAAAAATAACGGCAAGCATGGTGTCCTCAGTTCATCGGAGATTTGGCGAAATTGGCGACATCCGTCAATGATGCGCAAATGCGGTGGGGGGGGACGCCAAGCCCCTCAAGCGGCTGGCCGGCATATCCTCTGTTCCATTCGAGAGGATAGCCGGAGGCGGCCCGGCTGCAGTCAACGGCTCGAACGCGGCGGCGTTTTCTTCAAATGCCGACGGTTTGGCGTATGGACCCATCATGGATTTGCGCCGGGCCGGCGACACCCTAACGCGCCACATGATATCAAAAACGACAGAGTTTTTAATCAATGTATCGAGGATATGAATGAATTGTCCGTCGTCAAATGCTTTGGGGCAATTTGCAGGCTGAGCCAATTGGCTTCTCACCATGACAACGGAGACGACGCCATCAGAGTCGACACGAAACGCCACCATGACGAAAACGCCCGGAAGGGACCCGGCCGGGGTACTTGCAAGGGCGTCGATGTCTGAGAACACCCGCCGTGTGTACGCGACGGCGCTCCGGGCGTTCGAGGGTTCCGGGGTATCCGGAGTCCGGCGCCGGGATGGCGGCGTTCCCGGGAGAGTTCTACGAGGAGGGCCTCTCGGCGGCCTACGCCTCTTTGGCAGCAGCTCTACGCTTCCGCGCCAGGCTGCAGGGGCGGGCCTGTTTCGGCGAGTCCACCGACCCCTTTGCCCACAGGCGGAAAACTCGTGTAAAACTTCCTCTCTAAACCTGCGGCTCGACACATCCGCTCCACCTTGGCGCTGCGCCCGGGAAGCGGAATGCGCGCGTGGTTTTCCCGTGAAGTTGCAGCGAAAAACCCGGGCGTCCGGTGAACAGCGCGTTCGCCTCTACAGCCACCCGGCGGCGGCCGCGCATTCCCGAAACGCCCCGCCTTGAACGAAGAGCGGAAAAACGATTTCCCCGGATGAGGGGCACGGCTTCCCGTTGCCTCATCCGCCCAGGCGAAGGAGAAATATCTTCATGCCGGCCGGACGCACGAAAGCGGGTTCGAAAAAAGCGGCCTCGCGCCGGAAGACCACGAAGCGGCGCGCATCGGCGACCCCCGATCCGGTCGCGCTCGAGGTCTTCTCGAACGCCCTCCTCTCGGTGGCCGAGGAGATGGGCGCGGCGCTCATCCGCACGGCCTACTCCACGAACATCAAGGAGCGCCAGGACGCCTCGACGGCCATCTTCGACGCCGAAGGCCGCCTCATCGCACAGGCCGAGCACATCCCCATGCACCTGGGCGCGATGCTGAGCATCATCCGCAACATCCTGAAGCGCTACCCGCTGGAAGAACTCAGGCCCGGCGACGCCTTCCTGGCGAACGACGCCTACCACGGCGGCGGAACCCACCTCGCCGACGTCACGGTGGCCTCGCCGGTGTTCGACGGCAAGCGCCTCATCGGCTTCGTCGCCAACATGGGCCACTGGCCGGACGTGGGCGGCATCAAGCCGGGCGCCGCGATGACCGAGGGCTGCAACGAGATATACCAGGAGGGCCTGCGCATACCACCCATGAAAATTTTCAAGGAGGGCGTACTGCAGGAAGACCTCTTCTCCTTCATCCTCCTGAACATGCGCTTCTCGGAAGACAGACCGGCCGACCTCCGCGCGCAGGCCGCGTGCAACCAGCTGGGCGTCCGGCGCCTTCAGGAACTGAGCGAAAAATACGGCGCCGGGCGTTTTCTCGAACTCGTGGAAGGCGTGCTCGACTACAACGAACGAACGATCCGCGCGAAGATAAAGGAACTGCCCGAGGGGACGTGGGATTTCGAGGACCAGCTCGACGACGACGCCCACGTGCCCGGCCCGGTACCGCTCAAGGTGACGCTCACCATCTCGCATAATCCTGAGCCTCACATGGTTTTCGACTTCACGGGTTCGAGCCGGCAGAGAACGGGCGGCGTGAACGTCGTCTATGAAGCGCTGTTCGCCACTGTCGCCTACGCGCTCAAGGCGACCATCGACCCCGAACTGTGGTCGAACGCGGCGTTCGAGCGCGTGGTGAGGCTCGTAGCGCCCGAGGAGAGCGTCGTGAACCCCAGCCCGCCCGCGCCCGTGGGCGGACGCGGCACCACCTGCCAGCGGCTGGCCGATCTGCTCATCGGCGTCATGTCGAAGGTCGCGCCGGAGCGCGTATGCGCCTGCGGCCACGGCACCACCTCCATCAACATCCACGGCTTCGACGCCATCCGGCGAAGGCCGTTCATCTGCATCGACGGCATCGGCGGCGGCATGGGCGGCCGCGAGACGAGCAACGGAATGGACGCCGTCCAGATTCACACGAACAACATACCGAACCTGCCCGTCGAGATCCTCGAGAGTGAATACCCCATCCGCGTGGAGCGCTTCGAGCTCGTGCCCGACAGCGGCGGCGCGGGACGCCGCCGGGGCGGACTCGCCACGAGAAAAGACTTTCTGATGCTCAGCGACACGGGCTTCATCGCCCACGCCGACCGGCACGATTTCTCCCCCTGGCCCCTTTTCGGGGGCAAGGAAGGCGCGAGGGGGATTCACCTGAAAAATCCCGGGGAGCCGAATGAAACGAAGCTGCCGAGCAAGGGCGGCCCCCACGAGATGCGGGAGGGTGATGTGCTCAGGTGCCAGTCGGCCGGGGCCGGCGGGTACGGCGACCCGGCCGAACACCCTCCGGAAGAGTTGGCGGCCGATCTCGCGGACGGAAAGATTTCGCTCGAATACGCCAGGGCGTCCTATCCGAACGCCCTTGTCGATGAAGCGCTGAAACGCAGGGAGGCCCTCCAGCATGGCTCCTGAGAAGAAAGCGAAATACCGCGTCGGCGTGGACATCGGCGGCACGTTCACCGACGTCGTCCTCATGGGAGAGCAGGAGGGACTCATCGCCTCCTATAAGGTGGACACCACGCCGGTGAACCTGGAGGGCTGTTTCGTAAACGGACTCCTGAGGGCGACGCAAGGCATATCGCCCGGAGAGGTGGGGCGCATCCTCCACGCCACCACCGTGGCCACCAACACCGTTTTGGAGTCAAAAGGCGCGCGCACCGCCCTGGTCGCCACCCGGGGGTTCCGGGACATCCTCGAGATCGCCCGCCAGCGCAGGCCGAGCCTGTATAACTTGCAGGAAGTGAAGGCCAGGCCCCTCATCCCCCGGCGGCTCTGTTTCGAGGTGAACGAGCGGCTGGCGTGGAACGGAGACGTCGTCACAAAGCTGACGAAAAAAGAACTCGACCGGCTCGCGGACGCGCTAGACGTCTCGGGCGCCGAATCTGTGGTGATCGCGCTGCTCTTCTCCTACCTGAATCCCGCCCACGAGCACCGGGTGAAAGAACATCTCGTTCGCGCGCTTCCGGGCCGCCACATCGTCGCTTCTTCCGACATCACGCCCGAATTCCGCGAGTTCGAACGAACCAGCACGGCCTCACTCGTCGGCTACCTGAAGCCCATATTCGCGCGCTATACGGAAAGGCTGCACGATGAGGTTTCCCGGCTCGGCCACCGCCCCGAGAAGCTCCTCATCATGAACTCCGCCGGCGGGCTGATGTCGCCGGCTTCTGCGCGAGAACGCCCCCACACGCTCATCGAATCAGGCCCCGCGGCAGGCGTCATCGCCGCCGCCGTTCTCGCTCAAGAGCTCGGAGAGCCCGACGTCATCTCCTTCGACATGGGCGGCACCACGGCCAAGGCGAGCCTCATCGAGGGCGGCGCCTACAAGACCACCACCGAATACGAGATCGGGATGGGCATGCACCAGTCCCTGGCGGTGCGCTTCACGGGGTACCCCGTCAAGACGCCCGTCATCGATCTCACCGAATGCGGCGCGGGCGGCGGCTCCATCGCTTCGGTGGACGGCGTGGGCGTTCTGAAAGTCGGCCCCCGCAGCGCGGGTTCCGAACCCGGCCCGGTCTGCTACGGGCGCGGGGGCGAGGAACCCACCGTCACGGACGCCAACCTCGTCCTGGGCCGCCTGAACCCCGATTATTTCGTCGGGGGAGAATCTCGCCTCAACCTCGAATTTGCGGAAAAAGCCATCGAGGAGAAGATAGCCGGGCCGCTCGGTCTGTCCACCATGGAAGCCGCCGCAGGCGTCATTGAAGTCGTCAACGCGCACATGGTCCGCACCCTGCGCGTGGTCTCGGTCGCCAGGGGCTATGACCCGCGTGATTTCGCGCTCATCGGTTTCGGCGGCGCGGGCCCCCTGCACGCGGCGGACCTGGCGGACGAACTCGGGATTCCGCGCATCGTCATCCCCGAGGCGCCGGGCGTTTTCTCAGCCCTCGGCCTGCTTTGGGCGGACATGAGAGCGGACTTCACGGCCACCACCCGCCTGAGCCTCGCCGGGGATAACGCAGGCTCCATCGCCGCTCTCATGGCCGAGCTGGAAGCTGCGGCGGACGAATGGCTCAAGGCCGAGAAGGCGCCCCGATTGAGGCGTATGCTCGCGCGCTCGGCCGACCTGCGCTACCCGCTTCAGAACTACGAGATCAACGTGCCGCTGCCCGGCGGCAAGGTGAACGCCAGATGGCTCGGCAAGGCGCGAAGGGCGTTTCACGACGCGCACCTGCGCCAGTACAGCTACTCCGATGAGGCGGAAAGCGTCCAGGCCGTCAGCCTCCGCGTCTCGGCCATCGGCCTCACGGACCGGATTCGCCCGAAAGAAATCGCCGCAGGCTCACGAAGCCCAAAAGCGGCGCTCAAGGGCGAGCGGAAGGTGCATTTTCGCGAAGCCGGTAGTTTCATCGACTGTCCCATCTATGAACGCGAACGCCTCAAAGGCGGAAACCGGGTTCCGGGACCCGCGGTCATCGAGCAGCCCGATTCCACGGTACTCATACCGCCTTCGTTCCGCGTGGAGGTGGACCCGCTCGGCCGGCTGGTCATGACGCGCAAGAAAACAGGCAAAACGAAACGAAACGGGACCCTCGCTTAGCGGGGTTGTTGAAGAAGTCCTCACGGGTCGGAATTGACCACCGCCGTCATTCCGCCAAAGCGCCACGGATCCTTCCCTCTGAAAAAAAACTACCCTCGTTCGCCACGCTATGCTAACTTACTTTTCCAGGCAGCCGGATGTATGTGAACAGACAGTCATGGGAGGAGCAAGCCATGAGCAGCCATCCTTTCGACAACGAGTTCCACGTCACCCCCGAGCACAAGGAGCGATTCCGGCGCGACGGCTTCGTCAAACTGGAAGGGTTCTACAACTCTGAAGTGGTCGAGGCGCTGCTGAATCGTGTCGAAGCCGAAATGGACCGGGGGGAGGCCGACAGTTTCAAGGCCGATGCAATGTTCAATCGAGCGAAATATGACTTCGCGGGCGAAATGACCGCTGTCTATGAACTGCTGGAACGGCCTTACTTGCGAAGGGCCCTTACGGATCTGGTCGAATGCGACCTCTTTTTGACCTTCGAGCAGTGCTTTGAAGTCGAAAAGAACGTCAGCAAGGGATTTCCCTGGCATGTCGGCGCACAGAGCTTCGGTTTTCAGATCGCGGAAGAATTCGGGTGCACGCTATGGGGGCCGCTGCACCCCGTGGATACGAAGGGGCAGCGGGGCGGGATGGCTTATGTCCCCGATCGCGTCATATCGGGCGATTTCATCTTCCACCAGATCGAGCCGGCGGTCGTCTCGACGCTGCAGGCCAGGGAGCGGGCCGGGGACAGGACGAACGTAAACGAATACTTCTCCATGCGCTCGGGGATCCTCAATTCACCGACCATGTGCGAGATACTCGAGAACCACCAGGTCGAAGACGATTTCGAGCCCGGCGACGCGCTCCTGTTCAACAAAATGGTCGTCCACCGGAGCATCATGCTCGGTGAGGGGGCGCTTCCCAGGCGGGCCGCCTACGTGATGCGCTTCATCGATGCGGGCTCGCACTACGATCTGGAGCGGGCGCGGATGCTCGAATTCCCCGTGGAAATGTACGGGAAGGGGTTCTTTCCGTATAAACCTTTCACCCGTCAGCACATCGAGATCGCAGAAGCCGGAGCGAGCGACGGCGACCTTCTCGCGGAATGCGCCTTTTTCGACGACCGCGAGCGTCGTACCATCCGGCGCGAACGCTCTCTCCAGGCCGGTTGAATATCGCCGGCGGAAACGCGCAGGAGGATACGATGAGCAGCCATCCTTTCGACAACGAGTTCTTCATCACCCCGGAGCAGAAGGAGCAATTCCGGCGCGACGGCTTCGTCAAACTGGAAGGGTTCCTGAACGATAACGTGGTCGAGACGCTTCTGAATCGTGTCGAAGTCGAATTGAGTGGGGAGGGGGCCACCGATTTCAACAAATCTCGTTCAGCGGAACTTCTCGACATACGAACGACGTATGACTTCGAGACCGATAAAGGGCAAGTCTATGAACTGATGGAACGGCCTTATTTCCGGCGGGCTCTGACGGATCTGGCCGAATGCGATCTCTTCCTGACTGCCGAGTTGTGCTTTGAAATCGAAAAGAACGTCAGCAAGGGGCTCCCCTGGCACGTCGGCGTGCAGAGCTTCGGCTTTCAGCCCGCTGAGGAATTCGCGTGCACCATTTGGGCGCCGCTGCATCCCGTGGATACGAAGGGCCAGCGGGGCGGAATGGCTTATGTCCCCCAGAACGTCATATCGGGCGATTTCGTCTTCCGCCAGATCGAGCCGGCGGTCGTCTCGACGCTGGAGGCCAAGGAGCGCGCCGGGGTCAGGACGAACGTAAATGAGTACTTCGCCATGCGCGAAGGAATCCTGAATTCGCCGACCATGTGCGAGATACTGGAGAACCACCAGATCGAAGACGATTTTGCGCCCGGCGACGCGCTCCTGTTCAACAAAATGGTCGTCCACCGCAGCATCATGCTCGGTGAGGGCGCGCTCCCCAAGCGCGCCGCCTACGCGATGCGCTTTGTGGATGTCGGGTCGCACTACGATCTGGAGCGGGCGAAAAACCTCGAATACCCAGCGGAACAGTACGGGAAGGGGTTCTTCCCGTATAAACCGATTACCCGTTTCCACATGGAGATCGCGGAAGCCGGAGCAAAGGACGGCGACGTTCTCGCGGAATGCGCCTTTTTCGATAACCGCGAGCGTCGTACGATCCGGCGCGAACGGGACTTTCGACCTGAACCAAAGGAGCGCGTGGAACGATGAAACACGATCGTCAGATGGCGTTGCTCGACAGAATGCTTGAACTCCGCGGGCGACCCGAAGACCAACAGATTTACGACACGGCCTTGCGTCTGCCCCTGGACGCCTATACCAGCCAGGAGATCTTCGAGCGCGAGCTCGAGACGCTGTTTTCTGGCAGCCCGCTCGTGGCCGGGCACATGGACAGCGTTCGTGAGCCTGGCAGTTACATGCTCGGCGACTGGACGCGCCGGCCGTATTTCGTCGTCCGGGGCGAAGACGGCGTACTCCGGGCATTTCTGAACACCTGCCGTCATCGGGGCTCACCGCTTCTTCTCAGGGAGAAAGACGAACCGCTGCGGGCGCTGGTTTGTCCGTTTCACGGGTGGACGTATGGCCTGGACGGCGCGCTACGGGGTATTCCGCGGTCATCCTCCTTTCCTTGCATCGACAAGCGCGACTACGGCCTGAAAGCGTGTTCGGTGGCGGAGAGCACGGGATTGATATGGGTTCACCCAACTGGACATGAGTCGTTCGATCCGGCGCAGGATCTGGGCGCTTTCGCGGAAGATTTCGCGGAGTTCCAACTTGAGCGTTTTGTCAGCTACAAAAGGGTCGTGACGGAGAAAAAGGCCAACTGGAAACTTCTTGTTCAAATGAACCTGGAAGGCTACCACGTTGCGCATCTTCACAAAGGAACCCTGGCTCCGAATTTCCGCGAAGGTTTTCTTTCTCACGACGTGGAGGGGCCTCATCTGCGCGTTATGGCCGCACAAACGAACTTGCCGGAGGCGGAAAACGTCCCGGAGAAACAGAGAAAGCTTATCGACTTCGTAACGCTTTTTTATGTTCTGTTCCCCAACACGATTTTCATCGTGCGCGATGACACCATTTTAATCAGCAGGTTCTTGCCGCTGGCCCCGGATCGAACGCTCTGCTCGCAGGAACTGCTCTATCTTCCCGATAAATACGTCGGGGAGTCGGGGCAGAAAGCGTTGCGCAACCGCTTCCTCTACGCGGAGGTCACGTTGGACGACGAAGATTACATGATGGCGGAACGGGTTCAGGCCAACCTGCTGGACGGAGTGAACGAAACCCACATGCTGGGTCTCGAGGAAGGGCTCTTGATGGTGTTTCAGGAGATAGTCAGCAAGAGGATGGCCGCGCGGGACGCCACAACCGCAGACAGCCCCTGACGAGGTTGTTGACCGCTCCCTTGACTTGAAAAGCACCCACCCTGACAAGGAGGGATAGGGGGTCCGTAGGGGCGGTTCGCGAACCGCCCACGTTCGCGAACGGCCCTTGCCGGAGAAACGGGCGCTTCACGAAGCGCCCCTACGACACCCTTCCGGAGAGATCACAACACCCGTCATTCCGGCGAAAGCCGGAATCCATTTCCGCCTTTGCCTTTTTACCTCCTCGCTTGGACATTTTTACACTCCGGTGGGGAGGACCGGAATCGAATACAAAAACGAAAGGCGGATTCTCTGCATTCCGCATCCGGACGCCGGGCAACAACAAGGTCTTGGCCGCCCTGCTCGGTGAAAAGTCAAAATGGATTCCGGCTTTCGCCGGAATGACGAACAAAACCACACCGCTTCTTGTAGGGACAGGTCGCGACCTGTCCCTACGGCGGCGTCCCCTCTATCCCCTGAAAAGGGGGGCTTTTTCAACAGTCCTTCGCGCGCGGCCTAGCGAATTCCGTGGCTTGCCAGGTATTCCCGGACCATCGCGGCGCACTCCTCCGGCTTTTCCACCTGCAGGAAGTGCGAAGCCTCGGGCACGAAGTCGTAGTCGACGGCCGCTGCGTGGCTCAGGTCGAAAGTCGGCAGGTACGCGTAGGGCAGCGTGGGGTCGGCTCCGATGACCTTCGTCGGGCAGGTCAGTGTCGTCAGATCCAGCAAAGGCGAGAAGCTCCTCATATATTCCGCGATCTGGGCCTCGTAATCGCGCGGGCAGCGGAGTTCGTAAGCGTCCCCGTCGGCGCTCTTGCGAAGGGTCGACTGCGCTATGAGATCGCGCACCCCCGGCAGGATGCGGGCGTATCCGGGAACGATGGCGAAGATTTCGGTTAACTGCTCCAGGCTCTCGAACCGATCCGCCCGCTTCCGGATCATCGCCGCCATCCGTTCCGTCGCCGCGATCCATTCCTCCTCTCTCCTGGCGGGTTTGCATAGCGGCGGATCGAACAGGATGAGCGCGGAATAGGCGTCGGTGAAGGAGAGGAGCGCCACAAGCGTCGAAAGGGAGTGAAACACGCCCACGGTCGGTTTTTCGCCGTATTCCTCGACGATGGCGTCGAGAATGAGGTCATGGTCGGAAATCATTGCCGGGATGTTGTGATCCCGCTGCGCGCCGACGCTGTTCCAGCCGTGGTTCCTGAGGTCGTAGACCATCAGGTCGAAATCGTCGGCGAGCAGCGACCAGAACGGATAATAGGGATCGACCGCGAGACCGTTGCCGTGGGTCAGGACGAGCCGGGGACCTGCCGGATTGCCGTGTCGCCGCACCGTGGTCACAGTGCGTTCGTCGAGTCGGACCTCGCATGTCGAAACGGGCTCGGGTATCGCCCAATGCGCCCCTTTCGTCATATCCGAAGGTCTGGCTGCGCCCGAGCGTCGAGGAACGCCGATCAGCCGCGCGCGTCGATATGTTCTACAAGAGCCTGCAGGTCCTTGAACTTCGAGAAGTCCTCTATGGCCATATCGAGGCCGAACTCATCGTTGACGAGTTTGAAGAAAGCGACCGCCTCCATCGAGTTAATATCTGCTTCGCTGAACTGGGCGTTGAAATCAGGTTCATGGCCGAGGTCGAGCGTTTTCGCGATGATCTCTTTGATGCGATCCTGTGTTGCCGACATGAGTGTTCACTCCTTTTCCGGTGGTAGCTAGCGTGAGATTCTGAAGCGGGTGCGTTTCGCGTAATCCATATCGAGATTATAAGTGAAGCACCCGCATCCTGACAAGCCTCCGGCCCCGAAGGCCCGCATCGATGATCCCGGCATGGCGGGCCGCCGACCGTCCCGAATGAGCGCCGCAGCGCAGTCGGTCACACCGACGATGAACTTCCGGGCGGTTTCCCGCTCTCCCCTTGAGGGGTTTGCCCAAAAAGCCCCCCTGACAAGGGGTTGTTGAAAAAGCCCATAGGCGTCCCCTGAAAACCGCCGACGCTTCTTTCCTCACCCTGAGTAGCCGCCGAAGGCGGCGTATCGAAGGGCGAGGAACTCGCGCCGTGGCGAGAGGGCATCCTTCGATACGCGGCTTCGCCGCTACTCAGGATGAGGCGGTGTGGTTTTGTTCGTCATTTCTGAGAGAGGAGGGCTTTTTCAACAACCCCGACAAGGGGGGTTGGGGGGTTCTGTAGGTGGCGGTCCCTTCTAGGGGATGGGCGGACACATGGGTCCGCCCGCTCGTGAAACAAACTTTTTCAACTTCCCCTGGGGGAGTGATACGTCGTTCCCCGTCGAATCCAAAGCCCGGAATCCCGCTTCGAGCCATGTATATGATTCTTCTCGCCTGTGCGCGAACAAGCGGCTATGGGGCTTCCACGCGGACGGTCACGATGTCCGCGCCGTGGTATTGCTGGTGGCGAACCGAAGCCGCGTGATGGCGCAAGAGCCTGAGCGACACTTCCTGCTCGAGGTGGGCTTCTTCGGTCTGCTCGCCGAGCAGGGTGACTCGATCCTCCAGGTTCTCTCCCTCGCCCGCCGCCGCGATGAACTCGAGAACCGCTGCGCTGCTGTCTTTTTTCGCGAGCAGAACCAGACGCCGTCCGCTTTGCTCCCTGCCCTCGTCTCGTCCATGCAGCGTCAGCAGAATCTCCTCGCAGACGCCACCCAGACGCTTCGCCATCGCCTCATCCCAGTTGCACGCGGAGGCGAACGCGCCGAGAAACCCCCTGAGCTCCGGCAGGGACGAGGCGTCGAGCGCCGCTTCCGTCCGGGCGGGGCGGGGTTCGGTCATCTCCACGAACAGGGTCATGATGATGGCGACGAGGCCCCCGGCCGTCATCCCGTTGTTCATGAGGCCGCCCGCGAATTTCGAGAAAAACTCCGGGAAGACGACCCCGCTCTGGAAAGCCACGCCGAGCCAGAACGAGACGCCGACGATCAGGCTCTTGCGGTAGTCGATCCCGTCCTGAACGATCATCTGCACGCCGATCATGAAGAGGATCGCCATCATCACGATGAGATAGGCGGCGAAGACCGGCCCCGGTATCGCCAGCACCAGGGCGAGCGCCTTCGGAAAAAACGCCAGCGCCGCGAACATCGCGCCTGCGGCGATCCCGACGTGGCGGGCCGCGACCCCGGTGAGCTGGGCCAGGGATGCGCCCGTCGTATAGGACGTGTTCGGCATCGTTCCCGCGAGGCCGGAGAGCAGGTTGCTCAGACCGTCAGTGGCCACCGCGCCCTGCACCGCCCGGAAATCCACCGCCCGGGGCCGACGCCAGGAGACGCGCTGGGCGGCGGCGGCGCTGCTGATCGTCCGGATGGCGCCGATGGTGGCCGCCAGCAGGAACCCGGGAAGAAGCGACCAGAAAGCCGGCCCGAAGCCGAGATCGAGGCCCTGCCATTCGACCGGGGGCAGCCCGGCCCAGGCGGCCTCCGCGACGCGGGCCGTATCGTAAATGCCGAAGAAGACGGCGACGAGCGAGCCTGCGAGGACGCCGATGACAGGCGCCCAGAGGCGAAGCGACCCGCTCGCCTTGAGGGTGAGGCCGCAGATGACGAGCACTGTCGCCAGAGCGCTCAGCGGAGCGCCCGGGGCCGGGCTGCCCTCCGGCACGTCCTTGAGCAGATTGAGGACGGGCGCCATCACCGAGACCGGGATCAGCATGAGCACCGTTCCCGATACGGACGGGGTCAGGACCCGCCGGAACAGCGCGAGCCTGTCGGATATGACGAACTGAAAAAGCGCTGCGACGACGACCAGGGTGGCGAAGGTAGCGGGCCCTCCCTCGGTGAGCGCCTCGATGGATACCGCGATGAAGGCCCCCGAGCTGCCCATCATGAGCACGTGCCCCATGCCGAAACGCCCGAGCCGGAACGCCTGCAGCATCGTGGCCCCGCCTCCGATCAGGACGGCGGCGAACACGGCCCATGCCAGATAGGCTTCGCTCTGGCCGGCGGCCCGCATCACGACCGTCGTGAGCAAAATCGTGGCGGATACGCTGATAGCGGTGAGTTGCAGGCCGAGGACCAAAGCGACTTTTACCGGTGGCTTTTCGTCGGCCTGGTAGCGAAGCCCCGAATCGTTCGAACTCATGACGCAACCGATGTCCTGAAAACACCGAGCGCGCGCCCGACGAAACGAAAACGGCGCAGCGCTTGAAGAATTCTCGTGCGGCCAACTCGTCTGAAAGGATCTCCCGCACCATCATCCGTCATAGACAAATCCCTCGCATTGCGAGTGAATACATGGATCAAAGGAGCTGTTGAACAACCCCGATGAACCAGGGTTCGATACGACCAATGAAAGAGCAAGATACGCTCCCCCCCTTGAGGGGGCTGTTGAAAAAGCCCACTATGCGTACGGTCGGCGGCGTGATGACCCGTAGGGACAGGCCTCCGTGCCTGTCCTGATGGCAACCATCCCGGAAAGGACAACCACGGAGGGTTGTCCCTACAACCGCGATTCCTCCTTCATCAGGTTTTTCAACAACCCCCTCAAGGGGGGAGTGATTCTTCTCTCTCATCAGTTGCCTGAATTCCCAAAATCGCTTCACGGGACTTTTTCAACAACCCTTCAAACCGCCGTCGTCCACCCGAACTTCATGGGCGGCGAGCGGTCAGGGTATCGCCCGGGCTTTTTCCGAGATCGTCATCGAGCCGCCTCGCTCTCTCCTCGCATGAGCGCCTGGTCCGGTTCATAGGCGATGGCGGCGGCGAAATCCGCGTTGCCCAGATTTTCGAGTCTCCATCCGACATTCGGCATGTGGGGGAACCTGAATGTATCCTCTCTCGCACCATGCCGCATGGACGATGGAATCTCGAACCGGGCAGGGTCCAGGGAAAACCCCGTGCCCAGAGCCTTGATCAGCGCCTCCTTGAGCGTCCAGAGCGTGAAGAACAAGTGAAACTTTTCCCGTCCACGCGTCGCAGCGAAGTCGGCCTGTTCGTCCGGACCGAACACGAACTCGCTAATCCCGTCGAGGTCGAGGCGGTCGGCGCGTTCTTCCACGTCCACGCCGAGCCGCCCTTGCGCCGAAAAGGCGATCAACCCATGCTTGCCGCTGTGAGAGACGTTGAAGCTGACGGGAGCTGCTACCCCGTCTACCAACGCGAACGGCTTTCCATGCTCGGAAGCGCCGAACGCGAGTCGCTCGTTCCCGCAACCGAGCCGACGGCAGAGAATGGCGCGCAGCGCGGCGCGGCACAGGGTGAACTCGCGCCGGGGACGGTCATACCGGTAACGACGCCGGCGCGCCCGCTCTTTCTCATCGAGCCATGAAATCGCGTGCGCCTCGCGATCTTCATCGGGCGTCAGGTCGACATGTATGACGAGAATATCGTCTATTTCACGGAACGTGTGAAACCAGGAATCGACAACCTCAGCAGCCATAGAAACCAGTCTTTCCGCGAGTGTGGGAGTCGCCGCCTGTGCGCCTTGAAACCAGAGGCCAGTCCTGCAGGACTGGCCCCGGCTCCAAAACGAAACTTGTTGTTTCATTTCCTGAAAATCAGTGTTCCTGTCTGAAAGTTATTGCAACTTTCTGATTCGGGGTCCGCGCTCAACTACGTCGGCTTCAACCATCCAGATAGTCGATCAGGTCCCTCAAAGTTCTGAAGTCTCTGGCAATTTCCTGTGTAATTTCGACCCCGAATTCCCGATCGACGACCTTGAGAAAGTTCACGGCATCCACCGAGTTCACGCCGATTTCGCCCAAGTCCGCGTCCAGCATCGCCCGATCCGAGATGCCCAGATGTTTCTCCACCAGATCCCCCATGCGTTCTTCGACACTTGCCATGGTCGCGCTGTCTCCCATTTGAAAAATGTTAAAGCGGTGAACAAAACGATAGTGAAATCATAACTTTCCCGATATCGTTGTCAAGCAATCAGGGCGCCTCGAACCAGAAGCGACGGCGTTGGAACGGGTAGCCCGGCAGCGAGATCCGCCGCCTCTCCTCTCCGGCGAACAGCCCGGCGAAGTCGAGCGCGAGCCCCGCCTCATACGCCCGCGCAACCGCCTCGACAAACCCGGCGCCATTCTCAGACGCCCGGTTCAGGCTCGAAAGCATCACCGGCGGCGCGGCGCCGTTTCCGCTCGCTCCTGCGTCGCCTGAAAGATCGGGCCAGGCCGAGAGCACCTGCGGGACGAACGCCGCATCCGGCCCGATCTCCACGACGACCTCCACGCCCGACTCCGCGAGCGTCTTGGCGCATCCGTCGAACGCCGCCGGTTCACGCGCCTGCCGTCGCCAATATGCGCCATCCATGGTCTCGCCCGCCCCGAGCGCCCGGCCCGTCACCTGATTCACCAGCGTGAGCGAGGGCAACGCCGTCACAACGCCCTCGAGCGCCGTTTCGATATCATCCAGGGCCGCCTCCACTCCCTCGTCTCCCGAGAGCGCCTCCATCAGCGCGCCGCGCCGCGCCGCGAAACGCAAGCCCTCCTCCAGCGCGAACACGCCCGCCGCATGCGCCGCCGCAACTTCTCCGGAACCTGCGCCGAACACCACGTTCGGCCGAATCCCGACACTCGCCCAAAGCGTTGTGAGCGCGCACTCGAGCGCAAAGACCGCCGGCTGCGACCACGCCGGATCGTCCAGATCTCCAGAACGGCCGAACATCACATCCAGCAGCGAGGCGCCGCGCTCCACCCGAATCACCTCGTCGCATCTATCCAGTACCGCGCGCGCCACCGGCTCGCTCTCATAGAGTTCCTCGCCCATGCCGACCCCGTGTCCGCTCTCTCCGGCATACGCGAAGGCCACCCTCGCCGCCGCCTGCGGCTTCGGCAACCCGTCTGACTCCTCGATCGCTCTCAATCCTTCCCGCAACGACGCGGCGTCCTCGAATACGACACCCACGCGGTGCGCGAAATGGCTCCGCCCCACGGCCGCCGTCCAGGCCATATCCGAAAGCAGCGGCTCTGCAGCGGCGCCCTCGGAGGAAAGCTCCCCGGCGCACTCATCCAGCCAGGAGAGATACCGCCCCGCCGACTCACGAAGCGCTTCGTCCGATTTTCCCGAGAGCGGCAGCATCCGCGTCCTGCGCGGACGCATCCCATCTACCGACGGCGATTCCGGGACCGACTCCGGCAGCGTTACGGAGACGGGCTGCGCGAAACCCGCGGGGGAACCCGGTCCGGCGTCTGCGGCTGACTCCCCCTCCGGCGCGCCGTACCCCTCCACCAGGACGTGCGCGTTCGTACCCGAAAGCGCAAAAGCGCTCACGCCCGCCCGGCGCGGACGATCGGATACGAGCGGCCAGGCCGTCGCTTCAGACGTCACCCGCAACGGAAGCGCGTCCCAGTCCATATGCGGATTCGGGTTATCGAAATGCAGGTGCTTTGGGATCATTCCGTGCTTCATCGCCAGCAACACCTTGATCAGGCCGGCGATCCCCGCCGCCGATTCCAGATGGCCGATGTTCGTCTTCACCGTACCGAGCAGGAGAGGACGGTCAGGAGCGCGTCCTCGCCCGTACACCGCCGCCGACGCGCGCACCTCGATCGGGTCGCCCAATTGCGACCCCGTCGCGTGTACTTCCAGATAATCCACCTCCGAGGGCGAAAAGCCGGACCGGGAAAGCGCATCCTCGAGCACCTGTTCCTGCGCCGTGCCGTTGGGCACCGTAAGCGCGGCGCTCGCGCCGTTCTGGTTCACCGCCGATCCCTGCACCAGACCCCAGATGCGGTCGCCGTCCGTCTCTGCGTCGCTCAGCCGCTTCATGACCACCATCCCGCAGCCTTCACCCCGCACGTAGCCGTCCGCGTCCGCATCGAAGGTCCGGCACCGGCCGCTCGGCGACAACATCCCGAACTCCGCCATGAATTTCGAAACCGGAGGCGAGAGCACCGCGTGCACGCCCCCGGCGAGAGCCAGGTCGACTTCGCCCTCCCGAAGGGCTGCGGCCGCCTGGTGAACCGCCACCAGCGACGACGCGCAGGTCATGTCCAGCGGCACCGCCGGTCCCATCAGGCCAAGAACGAAGGCGATCCGCCCGATGGCCACGCTCGGCGCGTTGCCGATGTGGCTGTCAGCCAGGCCGCCGGCCACGACGAGGTCGCGGTACTCGCTGACGCCCAGTCCGACATACGCACCGGTGCGAGTACCCTTGAGCGGAGCGGGGTCTATGCCTGCGTCCTCGAGCGCCCCCCAACTCGTCTCGAGCAACAGTCTTTGGCGCGGATCCATCAAGCGCGCCTCGATCGGCCTGATGCCGAAGAAACTCGCATCGAACTGGTCGATTCCTTCGATGAACCCGCCTTGCCGGTAGAAGTCTTTTTCGGCGGCCGGGTCTCCGGCGACGCCGCTCCAGGGGCCGGAATCCCGCCGCCCGTCCGTCACCGCGTCACCGCCCGCTTCGAGCAGTCGCCAAAAAGCGGAGATATCCGGCGCGCCGGGGAAGCGGCACGCCATGCCCACGACGGCGATTTGCTCCCCCTCGCGCGGCGCCTTAGGCCGCCGCTCCGGCTCGGGTTGTTCCTGCGGGGCGGACGCGGGGGCGACCTCCCCGAGGTCGCCGAGTTCACCGGCCAGATGACGGGCGAGCACCGCGATGTCGGGATAGTCGAACACCACGGTGTTCGGGGCCGTATAGGCGTCCGTGAACGCGCGGTTCAGCCGGTTGCGCAGCTCTACGGCCATGAGCGAGTCCATGCCCAGATCGAAAAATCCCACCGTGGGTTCGGGCGCGCCCGGCAGCCGAAGCACCGCCTGCAGTTCCTGCTGCAGGAACGACACCAGCAAGGCCTCGCGCTCCGCCGCGGGCGTCTCCGCCAGACGGGCTATCAGGTCGTCCGCCAGGGAGGGGGAGTCGGCTTCTGCGTCTTGAGCGTGGATAAGCAGGTCTTCGAAAAACGGGGGAATGTTATCCAGGGTCTTTTCGAATACAGACCAATCCCTCGCCAGAACCATGGAATTCGCGGCGTCCTCGCGGACCAGCCGGTCGAATGCCCTGAGTCCCTGCTGCGGCGTCATCCAGCCGACTCCCGTCACCGCGATATTTTTGGAGATTCTCTCCCGCTGCTCCTCGGCTTCGCCAATCTCCGACCACGCGCCCCATGCGATGGACTGGCCCGGGAGCCCCAGCGCCCGGCGGTGGGCGGCGAGTTGATCCAGGAACGCGTTGGCCGCCGCGTGGTTCGACTGGCCCGGATTGCCCAGCACGCCCGCCACGCTCGAGAAGAGGACGAACATGTCCAGATCGCGATCAAGCGTCGCGCGGTGCAGGTGCCACGCGCCCAGCACCTTCGGCCAAAGCACCCCCTCGAACCGCTCCCAGCTCTGGTTCCCGAGCGCGCCGTCCGAAAGCACCCCCACGCTGTGGATCACGCCGCCCAAAGGCGGCAAATCCGCATCCATCCGCGCCAGCATCTCGTCCACCGCGTCCGGGTCCGTCACGTCCGCGAGTTCCACCCGCACCGTGAACCCGCGCCTGCGCAGCGATTCGATTGCCTCCTCGACCTCCGGATCCGGGGGCCGCCGCCCGTTCAGCACGATCGTCCCGGCGCCGCGCTCCGCGAGCCAGTCGGCCACGGCGCAACCGATGCCGCCCAGACCGCCGGTCACGAGGTAGGTCCTGTCTTCGCGCAAGCGGCCCCTGGCGAGCGGCGAATTCGCAAAGATGATCTTCCCGATGTGCCGGCCGTCGCGCATATACTCGACAGCCTGCCTCGCCTCACTCAGCGGCCACCTGGTGTGGACGAGCGGCGTCAGTTCTCCCGCCGCCAGCCGCGCCATGACGTCCTTCAGCAAAGCGCCCGGCCGCTCCGGTTCATCCTCCTTCATGGCGTCGAGCTTCACGATGTAATAGGCAACGTCCGGCCGTACGGCCGCCATCTCCTCCTCGCTCAGAATGTCCCGCGCCGCCAGTTCCACGAACCGGCCGCCATGCGCCAGACACGACAGGCTCGCCTCGATATAGCCCTCCGCCGTGAGGCTGTTCAGGATCAGGTCGACGCCTTCGCCGCCCGTGGCCTCGAGGATCTCCTCACCGAATTTCGTCTGGCGGCTGTCGAACACGTGCTCCACGCCCAGCGAGCGGAGATAGGCCTGTTTCGGCGCGCTCGCCGTCGCGAACACTTCCGCTCCCGCCGCCTGCGCCAGTTGGATGGCCGCCAGGCCCACGCCGCCCGCGCCCGCGTGGATCAGCACCCGGTCACCGGCTTTCAACCCCGCGAGTTCATAGGACAGCGCCGCGGACAGGAACACCGTCGGCATCGTGGCGAGCGCCGTGGCCGACAATTCCGCCGGAGCGGGCGCCACCAATTCCTCATGCGTCACGGATTCCGGTCCGAACATGCCGCGCGTGCCGCGCTTCACGCCGACCACGCGGTCGCCCACCGAAACGCTCGATACCTCGGAGCCCACCTCGAGGATATGGCCGCACATCTCCGTGCCCAGGAATTTTTCGTCAATCAGGCCGAGCGCCGCGAACACGTCCCAGAAGTTGAGCCCGGCGGCCTCTATGCCCAAGCGAACTTCTCTCGGTTCCAGCGGCGGCGGCTCTGCCTGCAGCCCGCTGAGCGCGCCGTCTTCGCCGACGCCCAGCAGCCAGTCCGGCTCTTCGGGCAAGGCCAGCCGCTCCACCCCCTCGCCGGCCCGGACCAGGCGGGCAACGCGACGCCTGTCGCCACGGTGGACGATTTGGTTTTCCGCGTCGGGGTAGAGCAGTTCATTGGCGAGGTCTGCGGGCGGCGCCGTAGGCTCGGGATCCAGATCAAGCATTTTCGGCTGCATCCGGGAAGCCTCCCGGGACATCGCTTTTCCGAAACCCCACAGCGTCGCGCCCGCGAGCTCTCCGCCGCGTTCGCGCTCCAGCACCTGCGCGCCCCGC
The DNA here is from genome assembly GCA_965219955.1 of bacterium. Lineage (GTDB taxonomy): Bacteria > UBA8248 > UBA8248 > UBA8248 > UBA8248 > Bin107. The sequence continues at coordinate 3,997,608 of OZ244799.1, read as the reverse complement.
GTGAGGAACCAGAAACCCTTCCCGGGCGCCGCGTCTGCGTCCAGGAGCCCCTGCGCCAGCGCCAGTGCGCTCGCCCCCGCCCGTTTCACGTCCTCCGCCATCTCCCCGGTCGTCGCATCGGGTCCGTGGCCGTCGAGCGCGGCGAAATGCGCGACGCCGCCGAGCGGCGCATCTCCTGGCAGGCCTTCGAGCAGCGCTCCCCAGGATTCGCGGCTATCCATCTCAAGAGTCGTATGGATGACTCCGGGTATTTCGTCCGGAGGACCCCCGTCCGTCGAACCCGCTTCGCCAGCCAGCACGACCGTCTGGTTGCGCGCGGCCAGCTCCGAGGCCAACGCCTCTGCCGTACCGCCTCGGTCCGCCGCCAGAATCCAGACACCGGGACGCTCGGCCACCTCCTCGGTCTGTTGCCCCAGAATCACGCCCCTGTCCGGCATCTCTGCGGAGCCGGACCCGCCAACTCCCAGAATCTCCACGCCCTCGAAACCCGCGGCATCGAGGGACCCCCGCCATACGTCCGGCCCCGCCAGGGCGTAGGTGGGGCGGCACTCGTCCGAGAACCGCCACCAGCCGTCCAGTTGCCCGAAAGTCATATCCAGCCAGTCCTGGCCAGAAAGGTTCTCGAGCGCCACGAGATGTCCCGAGGGCGCGAGAAGGCTCCGGCAGTGCGTGAGCGTTTCCTCCAGGTAGCGCGTGGCGTGCAGCACGTTCGAGGCAATCACCAGATCATAGCCGTGGGAGTCGAAGCCCTGCTCCAACGGGTCTTTTTCGATATCCAGCACACGGTACTCGATACACCCGCCGCCGTCCCCGAACAGCCCCTCCGCCTGCGCGAAGAAGCCCGCCGAGATGTCCGTGTAGGTGTAGTCGAAACGCCCTTCTGGAAGCTCGGGCAGGACGGATTCGGTCGCCGACCCCGTGCCCGCCCCGACCTCGATGACCCGCAAGCGCCGTCCTTCGGGCAAACCGGCCACGAGCGTCCTTGTGGCGTCTCCCAGCATCTTGTTCGCCGCCCGCCACAACGGCGCCTTGAAGTAGAGGTCCGCGGCGCTCGGTTCTCCGCTGCCGAACAGGAGCGAGAGCGGATCCTCCTCGCCGCGCAGCACTTCCGCCAGCGCGCCCGCGCTCCTGCGGAACAGCCCGATCTCGTTGGAAGCGTAAGCGTAACGCTCGATTACTTGCGCCGCGAACTGCTCGGGTTCCCCCGGTATTCCCTCCGGCAAGGGCTCACCATTCCCTACGGCGACGAGGAAGCCTTCGCCCTCCGCCTGAAGAACGCCCGACTTCGCCAGTATCTCCAGCATCCGGCGGAACAGTTGGCCGTGTTCCTCCCGGACCCCCAGGCGCTCCCGCAAATCTTCCGAATCCACGGCCTCGCCCGCCTTCCGCTCCCATCCGAGCTTCTCCAGGGCCGCGAGCGCAAAATGCCGCGCCATGCGCGAGAGATCCGCCATCAAGGCGGGCCGCACCCCGGCATCGACTCCTTCCGCCGCCAGGTAGTCGGAAAACAGTCCCCAACTCTCTGCGACCTCCCCCGGACTCGGGAGGAAATCCGCGGGCTGGATTCCCTGCGGGAGGGCGCTCTCGCGCCAGACGACCTCGTAGAGAAGATCGTCCAGCCCTTCCACCGCCGAGAGCAGCGCCGCCCGCGTCGCGCGCTTCACCATGAACCCGCTCAACTCGCCGATCAGCGCCCCGTTCTCATCGTAGAGGCGGAAATCGCCCACGAAGACCTCCTGCGATCCGCCCGTTTCAGCGTCGGTTTCCTGACTGCTCGGGGTCTCCCGCATGCGCACGTGGCAGAGAAGCCTGTCCGGCAGCCTCTCCGCCAGCCACAGCCGCTCCCAGCCGAACGGCAGGTAGGTGATTCCGTCTTCGGCCCCGCCCGGATTGCGCGCCGCCCCCATGACCTGAAAGCAGCCGTCGAGAAGGAGAGGGTGCACGTCGAGGCCGTTCGCGCCGAGGGCTTCGGGGAAGCAAATTTCACCCAGCGCCTCGCCCGTCCGGGACCAGACCGACCCCAGCGTGCGGAGCGATGGGCCGAGATCGATCCCCACATTCGCCTTGGCGCGGTAATACGCCGGCACGTCCTCGGGCGAAAGGGCGGCCTTCAGGCCTTCCAAATCCACCTGCTCCGGTGCTTGCCGTCCGCCCGCTTCCGAGGGCGCTCGGCACTCCGCATGCAGCGTCCAACCCTCCTCGGCCTCTCCCTTGCTGAATATCCGGACGAGACGCGAGGGCTCCTCCCCCGGCGCCTCGAGCAGAACCTGCATTTCCCGCCCCTCGCCGCCGTTCTCTGAATTTTCTTCCCCGAAGATCAGCGCGTTATGGAACTGCATCTCCTCGATGACCATCGAGCCGCTTCCCTCGGCGGTGGACGCCGATACCGCCATCGCACCATAGAGCGCGCCCGGCGCAATGACCCGGCCGAACACCCGGTGGTCGTTCAGCCACGCCGGATCAGAAGGGAGCACTTCGGTCTCGAAGGTGATTTCGCCGCCGGCGGACTCATGTCTCTCGCCCAGCAGCGGGTGCCCTGCGCTTTGCCGGCGCCGTTTCGGCCCCTCGACCCAGAACCGTTCGCGCTGGAACGGATAGCCCGGCAGCGAGATGCGCCGCCTGCTCTCTCCGGCGAACAATCCCTCGAAGGAGAGGTCGACTCCGGCCTCATAGGCCCCGGCCACCGCGCCCATGAAACCCGTCTCGAGCTCGTCCGCCGACGCACCCTCGTCCTGCGAGGGCCTTTGCAGGCTCGCCAAAACGCGAGGAGCCTCGACGTCCACACCTGCGGCATCCGCACCGTCATCCGGCCCCGGCCAGGCGAAAGACAGCATCGGGCCCAGCACCGCGTGCGGACCGACTTCCACCACCAGGTCGACGCCCAGATTCGCCAGCGTCCTGACGCCGAGGTCGAAGGCCACCGCCTCGCGGGCGTGGCGGCGCCAGTACGCTCCGCCGAGTATCTCGTCCGGCTCCACGACCCGGCCCGTCACGTTGCTCACCAGCGTGGTGCGCGAGGCCGCTGATATCTCGAATCCGCCGAAAAGACTTTCCAGCGTATCCAGAACAGGCTCCACCAGGGGGCTGTGGAACGCCTGGCTCGTGTGGATCGGCCTCACCCGGACTTCTTCGGCCTCGAAGCGCTGCGAGACCGCCTCGACCGCGGAGACCTGACCGCTCAACACCTGGTGCGCCCCGTTCCTCGCCGCAATCGCAAGCCTCTCGCTACCGGCCGACTCGTTGTACGCACGCACCGCCTCCTCGACTATCGAGTAGGGAGCGAAGACGGCCGCCATCGTCCCGGCTTCCGGGACCGACGCCAGTATTTCGCTCCGCCCCATGACGGCCCGCATCCCGTCTTCGAGTCCGAACACGCCCGCCGTATGCGCCGCCCCGAACTCACCGACGCTGTGCCCCACCACCACGTCCGGGCGAACCCCCAGGCTCGCCCAGAGCGCCGTGACCGCGCACTCGAGCGCGTAGATGGCCGGCTGCGCCCAAACCGTGTCGTAGAGATCTCCCCCGCCTTGAGCGAACATCACGTCCAGAAGCGAGGCGCCCCGTGTTGCGCGAGCGACTTCCTCACAACGATCGAGAACCGCCCGCGCCACCGGTTCGCTCTCGTACAGGTCCCGCCCCATGCCGACCCACTGGCTGCCCTGACCGGTGAAGAGGAACGCCACCCTGGCCGCCGTCCCTGGTTCCGGCGGATCAACTCCTTCGGCCAGGGCGTTCAACCGCTCGCGAAGCCGCGCCGCGTCGTCGAAGAGCAGCCCCGCGCGGTGCGTGAAATGGCTCCGCCCGACAGCGGCCGTCCACGCCATGTCCGAAAGCAGCGGCTCCGAGGCGGCGCTTTGGGAAGCGAACTCTTCGCCGCGCTCATCAAGCCAGGAGAGATACCGCCCCGCCAACTCGCGAAGCGCGCCCTCGGACTTGCCCGACAGCGGAAGGAGCCTTGTTTCGCGGGCTCCGGGTCCGTCTTCCGCCGGCGGCGGGTCCGCCAGCGCTTCAGGCAGGGAAACGGTGACCGGCAGTGCGGAACCCGCGGGTTCAACCATGGAGCCGACGGTGGAATCCCCCGCCGGCCCTTCGTATCTCTCGACGATGACGTGGGCGTTCGTGCCCGACCAGCCGAACCCGCTGACGCCCGCCCTCGGGGGATGACCGGGATGGCGCGGCCACTCCGTCGCCTCCGCCGCCACCTGCAGGGACATCCGCTCCCAGTCCACCGCCGGAGTAGGCTCCCGGAAGTGGAGGTGCCTGGGAACCACCCCCTGCTTCAGGGCCAGCGTCGCCTTGATCAGGCCGGCGACTCCGGCCGACGATTCGAGGTGTCCGATGTTGGTTTTCACCGAGCCGATCAGGAGCGGTCGGCCCGCATCGCGACCCTTGCCGTAAGCCGCAGCCGCCGCTTCCAGCTCGATCGGGTCGCCCACCTCCGTTCCCGTCCCGTGCGCTTCGAGATAATCGACTTCATGGGGCTGGATTCCGGCTTGCGCCAGCGCCGCCGCGATCACCCGCTCCTGCGCCGGGCCGCTCGGCACCGTCAGCCCCGGACTCGCGCCGTCCTGGTTGATGGCCGACCCGCGAATCACGCCCCAGATGCGGTCGCCGTCCGCTTCCGCCTCGGCGAGACGCTTGAGCGCCACGATTCCGCAGCCCTCGCCCCGCACGTACCCGTTCGCGGCGGCGTCGAAGGTCGCGCACCGCCCGTCGGGCGAGAGCATCCCGGCGTTGCCGCGCAACTCCAGCAGGCGGCCCGAGAGGATCGTGTGCACCCCTCCCGCCAGGGCGAGGTCCGCTTCGCGCCGCTGCAGGCCCGCCACCGCCTGGTGCACCGCGACCAGCGACGAGGAGCAGGCGGTGTCCAGCGCGATCGCCGGCCCCTCCAGACCCAGTGCGAAGGAAACCCGTCCCACCGCCGTGTTGAAGGAGGTGCCGCTCACCGTATACAGGCTCGTGGCGGGTTCCGCTGTATCGCTCACGTCCATGATCAGGCTGCGGTATTCGTTGTTGCTGACTCCCCCGTATACGCCGGTGCGGCTGCCCCTGAGCCTTTCCGGGTCCATCCCCGCATCTTCGAGCGCGCGCCAGCTCGTCTCCAGCATGAGGCGCTGCTGGGGGTCGAGGAGGTGCGCCTCGACCGGCGATATGCGGAAGAACGCGGCGTCGAACCGGTCGATCTCGTCGAGATAGGCGCCGAAACGGCAGGCGTCGCTCTGGACCCCGGCGTCGGGGAAAAGCACGCCCACGCGCCCCACGCCCGAACCCGGAACGCCCTCGGTCACCGCGTTCTCGCCGGCTTCGAGCAGACGCCAGAAGGCCGGAATGCCGACGGCATTGGGGAAGCGGCACGCCATGCCCACGATCGCGATGGGCTCCGCGGGCCGCGAAGTCACCGGCGCCCCGTTTTCGGTTTTTTCGGAAGGATCGAAATTCCCGTCTGAATGCTTCAAGTTCTCCTCCAGGTTCGGATTTCCTCGCGTAACACTTCTCCTTGCCGCCATGACGTCGTTCTGGAACAAGCCCATCATAAAGGGCGCTACAGGAGGACTCAACAACTTTTTTCGGGGCGATGACGCCTCGACCGGATACGCTCTGCGGGGACGCCCGGGATTTGTTGACGGATCTATCTCGCACCGAGCCGCGAAGTTTCAGGCGGTTTGTCTGCCGGCACAGCGCCAGTCCATGCCGGGGCGTCTCAGGCACCGGGCCCCCGGCGTGAGCGAGAGCGACGCCGCTGCATTCCGCCTCGAGCCCGCCGGAACGGCGGATGATCCTGCCCGCGCCCGCCGCCTCCTGGCCGCCTGATGCTGCGGCGAAACTCGCCCTCCAGCCGCATCCATGAGGGCCGGAAGTTTTCTTTGACAATTCAGCCCCTCGAACCTATTTTTAATTATATAGGCGTGAGTCAAGCGCATCGCCCGACGCATGAGATTCGGCCCCCATCCGGGGGATAAGAGAAAGGAGATCAAGCAAGGCTCGTCCCACCAACATAGGAACAGAGACTGTTCGAGAGGAGAGCACTCATGAAACAGTGGCATTCATTCCCGGTTCTCGTCGGTTTTCTCTTCTCTTTCGTGCTGACAGCCACGCTTCTTCTTCCCACCGGAACCAACGCCTTCGATCGCGATTCCAAATGGGATTCCGTCTATTCGAAGGGCAGCCGGCTCTACCTGATACACTGCGCGGCCTGCCACGGTAAGAACGGCCAAGGAGGCGTGGGTCTCCCCCTGAACCTGCAAAGCTTCCTGGCCGTCGCCCCCGAAGGGTACATCCGCCGCTCCATCTTCTACGGGCGGCTGCCGCGCCAGATGATCCCGTACGGGACTTTCCTGAAAAAAGAAGACATCGAAGCCATCGCGACCTATGTGCGGAGCTGGCAGCTCCGCGACTACGCCGGGATCGATCAAAAACGGGTGGCGGGCTCCGTATCCCGCGGAAAGGAGTTTTTCGACGGGATGTGCTCCGGCTGCCATGGGCGGGACGGCCTCGGCGGCCCCCAGGTGGGCGGAGGCCACGTGACCAACGCCATGGCGGGCTACGCCGGACCGGCCCTGAACAACCAGGGTTTTCTCAAATCCGCCACCGACGGCTACATCAAGGCGACGATGATGCAGGGCCGGGTCGGTACGCCGATGGGCGCCTACCTCAAGGGGAAGCAGGGCATGGTGGAGCTGACCGAGGAGGAGATTAACGACATCGTCGCCTACATCCGCACCTGGGAAAAACGCGATTCGGGACCCGTAGACCCCTGGAGGGACAAGTGATGCCGAAATTCAATCGCCGTGCGTTTCTGCAGTCGTCCACCGCGCTCGCCACCGGGCTCGCCATGGGCGGGGCCCTGACCCGCGACAAGGAGCTGTTCCAGCTCGTCGGAGAGGCGGAAGGCGCCCAGGACACGCGGAAGCTCGTCCCCACGCAATGCCCCTACTGCGGCGTGGGGTGCCACACCTACTACGTCGTCGAGAATGAAAAGATCGTGGCGTGCATCCCGGACAAGGACTCCCCCGTCAACCTGGGGCTTCAGTGCATCAAGGGCCTCACGGCCGCGGAGTCCCTCTACGTCGACCGGCTGGAGGAGGTCCTGATCCGAAAGGACATGTCCAACCCGCTGACCGGGCACGTCTCGAAGACGAAAGGGCGCTTCGATAAGGACGTCTTCCGCGTCGGCACGTGGGAAGAAGGCATGGACATCGTCTCGAACATGGTCGTCGGGGTCGTGAAGAAGCACGGGGGGAACTCCGTGGGGATCTACCAGTCCGGCCAGTTGACCATGGAGGAGCAATGGCTGGACAACATCTTCTACAAGGGCGTCCTCCAGTCGAACAGCATCGAGGCCAACGCCCGGATGTGCATGACCTCGGCCGTGACGGGCTACATCCACAGCCTCGGGAGCGACCACCCGCCGGGGAACTATTCCGACATTGAGGACGCCGACTTCATCAACCACTGGGGCCACAACGCGCGCGGGTCGCACCCCGTCCTGTTCTGGCGCGTGGCGGCCACCAAGGAGAAGCGCAACATCCCGACCATGGTGGTCGACCCGCGCTACACCGGGACCATGGACGGCTACGCCCAGATCAACCCCAACAACAGCCTCTCGATCACCATCCGCCCCAACGGCGACCTCTCCCTCCAGAACGCCATCGCCCACGTCCTGATGAAGGAGTTCCCCCAGACCGTGGACGAGGCCTTCATCCGGCAGCACACGGACGGGTTCGACGATTACCGCGCGGGCATCATGGCCCGCTACAGCCCGGAGCAGGTCATCGACCGGACGGGGATCGCCCCCTCCGTGGTCAGGCGGATCGCCTCGATCTGGGCGGACGCCACCATGAAGGGCAGGCGGCGCAAGAAAGGCGGCGTCCTCTCTTTCTGGGGGATCGGGTACAACCAGTCGCTCCACGGGCAGCACCGCAACATCAACATCATCAACCTCCACCTGCTGACCGGGAACATCGGCCGGCCGGGCGCGGGGCCCTTCTCCATGACGGGGCAGCCCAACGCCATGAGCGAACGCCTCATGGGCGGCCTGACCGGACGGCTCCCGTTCAACGAGGGCATCAAGAACGCCGCGCACCGCAAGAAGATCAACGAGGCCTGGGGCCTGCCGCCGGGACGGCTCGACGTCACCGCCGCCGCCCCGAACAAGGGCATGACCATCGGCATGTTCGAGCGCGCCTTGAAGGGCGACATCAAGATAATGCAGTTCGCCTACGCCACCCACGTGGATCTGCCGGAGGTGGACACCCTCATCCGGCCCGCCATCACCAAGACGTTCACCTACATGGTGGAGGCCTACCGGCACGCCCCGAACCTGCTCTACGGCGATGTCATCTTCCCCGCCGCCACCCACGGGGAGAAATGGGGGGTGTACCAGAACAGCGAGCGGAAGATGTACGTCACGGACAAGGCCATGGAGCCGCCCAGGAACTGCAGGCCCGATCTGGACGTCATCATCGACGAGGGCAAGTCCATCGCCAAAAAGCTCGGCCTGGACGCGGAGAAGATATTCCCCTACGCGAGGAAAGCGGACGGCTTCTATGACCCCGAAGAGGTCTACCGGGACATCATACGGGCCAGCAAGGGATCGGATGCGGACCTGACGGGGATGCTGGAGGTGGAAAAGCGCGACAAGCTCTCGCCCTACGAGCAGCTTCGGAAGCGCAAGGGGGTCTTTTATCCCGCCCCGACGTACGAGATCGCCAAAGGGGGAGGAATCGCGCGCAAGTACATGGCGCAGGAGACAGGCTGGAAGGACAAGCCCTACAGCGCCTTTCGCCGCAAGGACGGAAGAGCGAAGTTCAAGCTCACCGAGCAGGACTATTCGCGCGCCAAGGAGCTGACGGACATCTTCGCGAAAGCGGGCAAGGACCCGGATTTCTACGCCATGGACCATTACGACGTGCTGGTCGAGATGCGCGACAACGGGTTGACGCCGGAACTGCCCGATTTCGACTACTACGGAAAGACCATGGCGGAGATCAAGAAGGCCGACAAGTACCCCTTCTGGCTGAACCTGGGGGTCGTCTTCGAGCACTTCCACACCACCAAGACGATCCGGGCGGCCACCACCCGCCGGCTGGTGCCGGAGCAGTATCTCGAAATGAATCCCCGCGACGCCCGGAAGCTCGGAATCGAGGACGGGGAATGGGTCCGGGTCGTGACGCCCCGGGGCAGCTACGAGGCGCGGGCCAGCATCGGCACGAAGAGCAAGGTCAAGCCCGCGCGCAACAAGGTCATGCCGGGGCAGGTGTTCTCCCCGTGGAACCTTTCCGTCGCGGACAGCGCCGACCCGAAGAAGAACCGCTGGCTCGTCAACGCGGTCACGCACCGGGCTTTCGATCCGGTATCCGGCCAGGCGGACTTCAAGCACGTCAAGGCGAGGATCGAGAAGATTTGAATACTTGATGCAGCGAGCGGGACGGGGAGAGGTTTCTCGCCTTCCCCGTCTCGCCGGGTATGGAGACATGGAGGTGGCAGAATGGGCCTGAACAGAAGAAAATTCCTCCTCGCGGGAGCGGCGGCGCTCACAGGCGTCGCCTCCTTGCTCGCGGCCGGACGGAGGGGTTTCGCGAGAGCCGCTACGCGCTTTCGCCGATTCCTCCGCCCGCCCGGCGCGCTGAGCGAACAGGACTTCCTCGAACGGTGCATCCGCTGCGCGAGGTGCGCCGCCGTCTGTCCGAACACCGCCATCCAGATGACCGGGTTCGGGCAGGGCCTGCGAAACCTCAACACGCCCTACATCGTCCCCCGCGAACAGGCCTGCATGCTCTGCATGAAGTGCACCGAAGTCTGCCCGACGGGGGCGCTGACCCGAATCGCCGCAGACGGCGACGCCGTCCTCACCGAGGTCAAGATGGGGCGCGCGGTGGTGGATCGCTCCATGTGCTTCTCCTACCAGGGGCGCACCTGCGGGGTGTGCATCCGCGCCTGCCCCTTCCCCGGGGTGGCCATGAAGACCGGGATGTACGAGCAGCCCATCGTGACGGACGCCTGCGTGGGCTGCGGGCTCTGCGAGCGCGCCTGCATCCACGTCCCCCAGGCGATCCGCATCGTCCCGGCCGAGTCCTGATACCGTGGTCCGGCGGCTGAGACGAGTGATTCAGCTGGGGGCGCTCGGCCTGCTCCTGGCCGTGCCCGCCCTCAATTACGGGGGCATCCTCTACCAGCAGTACGGCAAGAACGGCTACCACAAGATTTCCCTCACGGGAACCGTCTTCGAGCAATGGCTCTACCACCTGTTCTCGATCACTATCGGGCGCCTGCCGGACCCCGCAGTCCGCTCGATGGACTGGGTAGGCAACTTCGGGTCGTTCTCCGTGTTCGGGTTCCCGATTCTCGACCCGGTGGTCGCGGCGGAAACCGTGTTCCGCACGCCGGGTGCCTGGCCGGCCCTCCTGGCGGGGGCCGCGTTCCCGCTTCTCCTGGCCGTCGTCCTCGGGCGGGTCTTCTGCGGGTGGGTCTGCCCGGTGAACACCCTTCTCGAGGGGTTCGACCTCCTGAGGCAGCGCGCGCTGCCGAAGATCGGGGTCCGTCCGCCGGACCTCAAAGTTCCCCGGTGGGCCAAGTGGGCGCTGCTCCTCACAGGGCTGATCGCGGCGGTCGTATTCAACATCGCCCTGTGGGCGAACCTCCTCCCCCACGTTCAGATCGGGCGGGACGTGTTCTCCCTGATGGTGTTCGGCGCCACCAACGGCGGCGTCCTGATCTTCTCAGGCGTCATCCTGGCCGAGTTGCTCCTTTCGCGCCGGGCGTGGTGCCGCTCCCTCTGCCCGACCGGCGCGCTCCTGGGCTTCTTCGGCTCGCTGGCCCCCTTCCGGGTGCGCAAGGCCGAGCGTTCCTGCATCGAGGGCTGCACGGCCTGCGCGAGAGCCTGCCCGATGGGAGTCAACCCGGCGAAGGCGTTCTCTCTGGCCGAATGCTACAACTGCGGGGTCTGCACGACCGCGTGCCCCGACGACCTCCTGACCCTGGGAATCGCCCCCTCCCCCCGACGCTTTCCCGCCGGACTTCTCTCGCGCCTGAAAAAGGGCGTCTCCCTGGGTTTGGGGCTGGCCCTGCTCCTGATCCCGCTCACCGCTTCCGGCCACCACATGCGGGGGAAACCACATTACGGCTACGCCGAGAATTATCCGCAGATCCCCACGCGCGAAACGCGCGTCCGGGTCGGCGGCTACGACATCACCGTGGTGAGCTATTTCTTCGAGGGGCTGCGCCGGGAGACATCGGACACGCCGGACGACGTGCAGTTCTACGTCAGCCTCACGGACGCCCGGACCGGACAAAGCTACACGGGCCCCCTGACCATCGAGGTGCGCCGGGGGAAGACCCGGCTTGCGGCTTTCCGGCACGACCGGCCCTTCGAGGAAGCCGTGTACCGGGTCCGCCAGTCGGTGCCGGGACCGGGGCTTTATGACCTGAGGCTCGTCGCCGAGGGGTTTCAGGGGTCCGTCTCGGTCGAAGTCTGGGGCGATACCGTCTCATGGATGCCGTATGTGGCAACGGGCGGCGTTCTGCTGTTCGTCCTGCTCCTCTTTTTCCACCGGAGGCGGACCCGCGCGGCCCGCCGGAGGAAGGCCCATGTGGCATCCGGCGCGTAAGACGACCCAGACCCTCGTCTTTCTCCTGGTGCTGGCGACGCCGTCCATGGCGCTCTTTGACGTCGTAGAACACGTTCAGGCCAGATACGGCGACAGCCTGGCCGCGCGCCGGATAGCGGAGATGAGTCCCCTGCAAGCCTTTCTCGTCCGGACCCAGGCGGCTATCATCGGCGAGAGGTCCCGAAACGCCCGGCCGCTGTCTGAAACCCTCGCCGGGACGCCCTGGGCCCTTCGCGTCGGCGAGTGGAAGTTCGTGGAGCCGTTGAACGCCCTGGGGGCGCTGGCGGCGGGCGGCGGCGCGTACGGCATGGTGCTGCTCGCGGCGCTGCCGCTCCTTGTCCTCACGCTGGCCATGGGGCGCGTGTTCTGCGGGTGGCTCTGCCCGGTTCACTTTATTCTGGAAATGGCGGACAGCCTCCGGCTATGGCTGAAGCGCCTGGGCGTTCCCCTTCGCGACTTCCGGCTGCACCGCCGGACGAAATACGCCGTCCTGGGACTCGGGACCGTGGCGACCGCGGCTCTCGGCGCGCAGATATTCCCGCTCATCTATCCGCCCGCCGTTCTCGGCAGGCAGATGTACATGCTCATCTTCTTCGGGGGACTGGGCGGAGGGGCGTTGTTCCTTCTGGCGGTCGTCCTGGTGGAGATTTTCCTCTCCCGGCGGATCTGGTGCCGCTACCTGTGTCCGGGCGGTGCGCTCTATTCCGCGCTCAGCCCGCTGCGCGTCGTCCGCATCGAGCGCAAGCCCTCGCTCTGCGACGGCTGCGGGGACTGCAACCAGGCGTGCGCCTTCGGCCTTTCGCCCATGACCGATACGACCGGGATCGAGTGCACCTCCTGCATGGAGTGTGAGCGGGTCTGTCCGGCGGATGCGCTCTCCCTCGTCGTTCGGACGCCGCTGGTCCTGGAAAAGCTGGAGGAAGAGGCATGAGGCATCTCGAGACTCTTCCCGGAAAAGAGCGAATCCGGCGCCGGGCCTTCCTGAGACGCGCAGGCGGCTGGCTGGCGATGACCCTCGCCGCCGCCGGGATGGGTTGGCTCCTGCGGCCATTCGTACACCGCCCCCTGCGCGAGCGGCTGGCGGAGGATTTCCCCTTCTCGACCTACGTGAGCGGCCCCCTCCGCCCTCCGGGCGCGGTGGAAGAGTCCCTGTTCCGGAAGCGGTGCACGGGCTGTTATCTCTGCGGGGAGGTCTGCCCGGTCAAGGCGATCCGCTTCGTCAAGGGCGCAGGACTCGCCTCGGTGACGCCCCTCGTCGTGCCCAGCGCACAGGCCTGCATCCTGTGTATGCGCTGCACACAGGTGTGCCCGACCGACGCCATCCGTCCCATGGAGGAGGACGAGGCGGCGCAGGTTCGCATGGGGGTGGCCGTGCTCGACAAGCGGGCATGCCTGCCGCACATCCACCGCGGGCGGTGCGAAGCCTGCTTCACGGTGTGCCCCTTCAAGGGCGAGGCCATCATTCAAAAGGCCATGCTGAAGCCCGAAGTCGTCGAAAAATACTGCGTCGGCTGCGGACTTTGCGAGGAGGTCTGCCCCGTTCCCACGAAAGCGATTCACGTGCTCCCCTTCGGGACGAAGGGACGCCCGGCCCGCCGGCTGGTCTGAGGATTTGCGATGAAGCCGATTGAATTCGACCGAAGGGCTTTCCTCCAGAAGGGACCTTTCGCCTTTATCCAGGCGGTCCTCTCCGCGTCTTCGGACGATAGCGCAGAGCCGACCCGGCCCCCGCTCCGTCCGCCGGGCGCAGCGCCCGAGGAGGAATTCCTGGAGCTTTGCTGCGGCGTCGGCGCGTGCGCGGAGGTCTGCCCGGCCGATGCCATCCGGCTGGTCCCCGGAGCGGACGATTCTGGAACCCTCCATCCGGTCATCGTCCCCCAGGAGGCCGCCTGCATCGTCTGTGAGGACTTGGCCTGCATGAAGGCCTGCCCGAGCGGCGCTCTCTCCCTGGTGTCCCGAGAGGAGATACGGATCGGACTCGCGCAGGTGAGCCCCGACCGCTGCCTCGCGTGGAGCGGGACGGATCCGGGCTGCGATTATTGCGTGGACCGCTGCCCGCTCGGTTCAGGAGCCATCCGCCTCGAGCGCGCAGGAGGCGTCCGCGGCCCCGTGGTCGAGAAAGGGTGTATCGGGTGCGGCGTATGCGAGTATTTCTGCCCGACGCAGCCCTCCGCCATCCGGGTGTACGGCTGCTGAATCCCGCCTGAAACATCCGGTTCCGCCCGCTGCGCGGCGGCAAATGAATTGACGGAAACAAGCACCCTGCCCCCGGTACGAAGCAGGAAATTCCCTCACAGCCTCAAATAGATAATTACCCGTGCAACGGAGCAGGCCGCAAAGTGATGCAATTGACGGGGAAGCGCACCTTCCCGCCTGAAGGCGGAGTCGCTCCGCGAGACGGATGGTCCGGATCCGGATTCGATATCGACACCAGGCGTGTTACATTGCGCACTTCGTATATGCGCGGGAGAGACCGTCAGGCCGCAGCGCCATGCTTCGACCATTGCTTGAGATGGAGATCGAATCCCCATGAGCCGCGTTTCCACCACCGAAATCCATCCCGGTCGCGGCGCCGTGCTCGCGATAATCGTGGCCGGTTGCCTGATATCGCTCATCGGATTCGGGGTCCGCGGGAGCTTCGGGCTCTATCTCGAGCCGATGACGGTTTCGAACGGGTGGTCGCGCCAGACCTTCGCGTTCGCGATGGCGATCCAGAATCTATTGTGGGGCGTCGGCGTCCCGGTCGCCGGGGCCATCGTGGACCGGTACGGACCGGCGCTGGTGCTCGCCTCGGGCGCCGTCGCCTACGCCATGGGCATTGCAGGCATGGCGGCCTCGGAGAGCGGACTCGCACTCCATCTGAGCGGCGGCCTCCTCGTCGGCCTCGGGGTCGCGTTCACCTCGTTCTCGCTCGTGCTCGCCGCCATCGCGCGGGTCGTGGGGCCGGAGCGCCGCTCGCTCGCCCTCGGCTTCGGAACCGCGGCCGGCTCGCTCGGCCAGGTGATCTTCTCACCGCTCACCCAGACCCTGATATCGAGATACGGCTGGTACGACTCGCTCCTGCTGATCTCTCTCATCACGCTGGCCATGATTCCGCTCGCGTTCACGCTGTGGGGCGCAGGCAAGGCAGTCGGCGAGCCGGAATCGGGCCAGACCCTCAGAGAGGCGCTCGACGAAGCGATGAGCCACCGCGGCTACGTGCTCCTCACCATCGGTTTCTTCGTGTGCGGGTTCCACGTCTCGTTCATCGTCGTGCACTTCCCCGCCTACGTCACCGATCTCGGCCTCCCGCCGCATGTAGGCGCCTATTCGCTCTCGATCGTCGGGCTGCTCAACATCTTCGGCGCGTTCATGTCGGGCGCCATCGGCCAGCGGTTCAGCAAGAAGATGAGTCTTTCCGTCATCTACCTGGGCCGGGCGCTGGTCATCGTCGCGCTCCTGATGGCTCCGTCGAGCGCCCTGACGATCTATCTGTTCGCGGCGGCGATGGGGCTGCTGTGGCTCTCGACGGTCCCGCTGACCACCGGCATCGTCGCGCAGATCTTCGGGTTGAAATTCATGGCGACCCTCTTCGGCATCGTGTTCCTGGGCCATCAGATCGGAAGCTTCGTCGGCATATGGATGGGCGGGATGCTCTACGATCGCACCGGCTCGTACGATCTGATGTGGTGGGCCGCCGTGTTCTTAGGGGTGTCCACGGCCATCCTCCACCTGGCCATCGACGAGAAGCCGCTCCCCCGTCTCGCGCTGGAGGAGGGCTGAACGCAGCCGGGCTCGCCGTCAGGATGAAGGCGGCCGCGGCCCCTAGTTCACCCGCTTCTCGCGGCCGGCCCATTCCTTGTCGCGGAGGACGAACTTCTGGATCTTGCCCGTGGCGGTCTTGGGGAGCGGGCCGAACTCCACGCGCTTTGGCGCCTTGAAGCGGGCGAGGCGGCCCTTCACGTGTTCGATGATCTCCTCCTCGCTCACCTCCATCCCCTCCTTCTTGACGGCGAATGCCTTGGGCACCTCGCCCCATTTCTCATCGGGCGCAGCGACGACGGCGACCTCGAGAATCGCCGGGTGAGAGGCGATGGCTTTCTCGACCTCGATGGTGGAGATGTTCTCCCCACCCGAGATGATGATGTCCTTGGCGCGGTCCTGGAGGTCGATATAGCCGTCCTCGTGCGCGACGGCGATGTCTCCGCTGTGGAACCAGCCGCCCCGAAAGGCCTCCTCGGTGGCGGCGGGGTTGTCGTAATAGCCGGCCATGACGTTGTTTCCGCGCATCATGACCTCGCCCTGGGTCTTTCCGTCCCAGGGAACCGCGCGCATCTCCGGGTCCCGGACCTCGCATTCCCCCGTCATGACGAAGGGGACCCCCTGGCGCGCCTTGAGACGCGCGCGCTCCGCGGCGGGGAGATCGTCCCATTCCGGATGCCATGCGCAGACGGTGTGGGGGCCGTAGGTTTCGGTGAGCCCGTAGGCGTGGACGACCCGAGCACCGAGGTCCTCCTCCATGGTGGCGATGATGGTGGGGGAGGGCGGCGCGCCCGCGGTCATGATGGTGACGGGCTGGGGGAAGGGGCCCTCCCGGGCGGCGGGGTCGTTCGCGAGGGCGATAAGCACGGTGGGGGCGGCGCAGAAGTGGGAGACCCGCTCCTCGCGGATGAGGCGGAATATCTCGGCCGGCTGGACGGCGCGCAGGCAGACGTGTCGTCCGCCAACCGCCGTCACGCCCCAGGTGTAGCACCAGCCGTTGCAGTGGAACATCGGGAGGGTCCAGAGGTAGTTCATGTAGACCGAGCCGCCCACCTCGGTGATCTCGCCCAGGGCGTTCAGATAGGCGCCCCGGTGGGTGTACATCACGCCCTTGGGGCGGCCCGTGGTCCCGCTGGTGTAGTTGATCGAGAGGGGCGCGCCCTCCTCGCCGACCTTCCAGGGAAGGTTCTCGTTCTGCGCCGAGGCGATGAACGCCTCGTACTCCGGCCCGTCGAAAACGGCGTCGGAAGGACCGAAGCCCGCGGCGTCATCCACCACGTTCACGAAGGTCCGGACCCCCGGGAGTTTGCTCCGCTGATCGGCGAGGGGCTTCGCCCATTCGCAGTCGGCGACGAGCGCCTTGGCGCCCGAGTGCTCGCAGATGTAGGCGATCTCCTCCGGGGAGAGGCGGATGTTGATCGCCACCAGGAGCGCGCCCAGCAGGGGAACCGCGAAGTGGGCCTCGAGCATGGCCGGCACGTTGGGGACGACGTAGGCGACCCGATCCCCCTCCCCGACCCCCGCCGCCTTCAAGGCGGCCGCGCAGCGCTGGACGCGATCGGCGAACTGCGCGTAGGTGTAGCGGCGGCTCCCGTAGACGACGGCTTCCTTGTCTTTGTAGACCCAGTGGTTGCGCTCCATGAAGTTGAGCGGGCTCAAGGGCGCGAAATTGGCGGACAACTCGGGCATGACATGTCTCCTCAAGAAGACCCGCCGCAGGCCGCGCCGGCGAACGGCGGCGCCCGGAACGAGGGTGACTTCAAAAATGAGAGGCGTATTGTAGCAAAGCGCCCGAAGCCGGGCAGCCGGGCCCTAAGGATGAAATGATTTTTCCGGCCGGGTCTCGCCGTGAGCGGAGAAGATGCAATGGCGTCTGCAACGCCGCATCAGGCTGGGCGACGGCGCACGGGTCGGCCCCGTCCGGTCATTACAGCGGGGCTATCGCTTGAATCAGAAAACCGGCGTTTCCCGGCAGGCGCTCCGGACCGACTTCTGTTTCTCGACCATATCTCCCGTCATCAGCGTTTGTTTCTTTCCTTCCATCCGGGCATCGGCAGCTTGTAGAGAACTTCCGCGAGTTCTTTCGGCCAGACGATTCTGCGCCTGCCGTCGAGAATCTGGAACGTCAGGCCGTCCCGCTCGTTGAGGTTGTTCTCATCCACCTTCCATCTTCCCATCACGGTCTGGAACGCCGAGGCGCGCAGCGTCTTCCAGACTTTTCGGCGATCATGGGAACCTGCTTTCAGAATCGCCTGACTCACCACCTCTATCGCTCCGTAAGCCATGGCGACATGATCGCTCGGCTTCACCCCGTGGCGCTTCTCGTAGGAGTCGATGAGTTCTCTCATGCCCGGAAACTTCAGGGCGTCGGGTTGCGGCTCCCACTGGCTGAAGCCCAGAACGTACTCCGCCGTGGCGCCGAGTTGCTCGGCGAATTTAGGGAGACCGGGGCCGATGGTTCCGGCGAAAATCTTGAGGTTGATGTTGAGTTCCCTGAGCTGGCGAATCTGCGCGGCGGCGTCCGCGAAATAGCTGTTCGAGAAAAGCGCCTCCGCGCGGCGCGCCTTGATTTTCTGCAGCAGCGCTGTGAAGTCGGTCTGCCTGCGCGGATAGTTCTCGTTCAGCACCACTTTGAGGCCGAGTTTCTTCGCCCACTCCACGGCGCCCTCCGCCGACTGCCGGGGAAAGAGGCTGTCCTCGCCGATGATGGCGATCCGCTTCACCCCGACCTCCCTGGCGAGGTGCAGCGCGCCCTTGTGGTTTTTCTGGGCTACGGCGTTTTGGTTGAACAGGTATTTTCTGCCCTTCTCCCACAGCCCTCTGGAGGAAGCGCCCGGCGCCAGCGTGGGGTATTCGTGCCTTTCAAAGAGGTTGGCCACCGCGTCGGTGATGCCGCTGGAGTAGGGGCCGAGCGTGAAATCGATCTTCTCCTGCGTGATGAGCCTCTCGTAGAGCTTGATGCTGGTCTGCTTGTCCGATTTATCGTCCAGGAGCACCAACTTCACCTTCCTGCCCAGCAGGCCGCCCCTGGCGTTTTGCCGATCGACGAACAGACGATAGGCGTTGACGAACCGGCCTGCCGGCTCCGCGTAACGGCCCGTATGGGAGATGGACCCGCCGATGGTGATTTCACCTGACGCCAGGGCCGAACCGGTGAGGAGGGTCGCCGCCCCCAGGAACGCGATTGCCATGAAGCTTCGAGTCACTTTCATTTTCCATCTTCCTCGGAATAAGGGATGCATGAAGAATCGGTCGCGAGGCGTCCGGCTGCGCCGCCGGACGCTCTCCCGGGCCGTCGTTTGAATCAGAAAACCGGCGTTTCCCGGTAGGTGCCCCAGACCGACTTCAGCTTCTCGACGATATCGCCCATCGTCGCGCCCTCGCGCACGAGTTCGACCGTGACGGGCATGATGTTCCGCGTCTCGTCCTTTGCGACCGAAACGAGCTCCTCCAGAAGGGTCCCGACCCTGGCGTCGTCGCGTTCGGCGCGCACTCTTTTCGTCCGCGCGATCTGCCGGTCGGCGGTCGAGGAATCATAGGGATGGGTCTCGATCTCCTGGTTTTCGTCCTCCTCGACCAGGGTGTTGACCCCGATGACCGGCTTTTCACCGGATTGCTTGCGCAGGGCGGTCTCGTAGGCGAAATCGGCGATCTGCTTCTGGAACCAGCCCTCCTCGATCAATTTGATCGCGCCGCCGTTTTCGTCCACATAGTCGAGAATCTCGAAAATGCGCGTCTCGTACTCGTTGGTCAGGCTCTCGAGGTAGTAGGAACCGCCCAGCGGATCGATGACGTTGGCGACGTTCGTTTCCTCCGCGATGACCTGCTGCGTGCGCAGGGCCAGCCGCATGGCGTCCTCGGTCGGAATCGCGAACGCCTCGTCGTAGCCGTTCGTGTGCAGCGACTGGCAGCCGCCGAGGACCGCGGCGAGGGCCTGGAACGCGGTGCGCACGATGTTGATCCGGAATTGGGGTTTGGTCAGGGTCGCGGCCGCGGTCTGGCAATGGAAGCGGAGCCGCATCGATTCGGGGTTCTTTGCGCCGAAGCGCTCCTTCATGATCCTGGCGTAACAGCGGCGCAGCGCCCGGAACTTGGCGATCTCCTCGAACAGGTCCGCCTGCGAGACGTAGAAGAAACCAAGCCTCGGTGCGAACTCGTCGACGCTCATGCCGGTTTTCAGCACCTCCTCCACGTAGACGATCAGGTTGCACATGGTGAAGGCGGCCTCCTGCAAGGGCGAGGAGCCGGCTTCGGAGATGTGGTAACCCGAGATGTTGATCGGGTTGTAGCGCTTCATGTTGCGGCCGCAGAAGGAAATGCAGTCGCGCACGATGCGGACCGAAGGCGCGATGGGATAGATGAACTCCTTCTGCGCCATGTACTCCTTGAGTATGTCCGCCTGGATGGTGCCCGAGAGCCTGTTCAGGTCGAGGCCGCGCTTCTCGGCCAGCGCCACGTACATGGCGAGCAGGATCCAGGCGCTGGGGTTGATGGTCATCGACACGGAGATGTTCTCGAGATCGATGCCGTCGTAGAGCGCCTCCATGTCGGCGAGCGTATCCACGGCCACGCCTTCGCGGCCCACCTCGCCATCGCTCATCGGGTGGTCGGAGTCGTAGCCCATGAGCGTGGGCATGTCGAAGTCGGTCGAGAGTCCCGTCTGCCCCTGCGAGATCAGGTATTTGAAGCGTTTGTTGGTGTCTTCGCCGGTGCCGAAACCGGCGATCTGGCGCATGGTCCACACCCGGCTGCGGTACATCGTCGGGTAGGGCCCGCGCGTGAAGGGATAGCGCCCCGGCAGACCGATATCCTCGAGCGGCGTTTCCGCGACATCAGCAGCCGTATAGACGCGCTGCACCGGAATATCGCCGGTGGTGAAGAACTGCTCCTTGCGCTCGGCTTGTTTGTTCAGGAAGGCGGCGACCTCGTTGCGCTCCCAATCCCCGATCTCGCTCAGGAGCTTCTCAAGCGGATTTTGAGTGAACGTCTCGTTCATGGTCTCCCTCCCTTTCGAGCGTCGTGGAGAGCAATTCCTCCGCCAGCGAATAGGGGTCGCCCTCCCGGCGCATCAGCTGTTCGGCGAGTTTCGCGCTCGCCGCAGCCGTGGCGGCGTTGAATCGATCATACAACAGATTTTCGGCGGTTTTGCGCAGCCGGAATTCCGCGATGCTCTTGCGCCGCGCCCGGCCCGCATCGGTATTTGACGCCGCGTCGCGATGGCGGGTGATCGCCTCGCGCAACTCGTCGATCCCTTCCCCGGAAACGGCGCTGGTGCCGATGACGGGAGCAGCCCAGGCGGACGGTTCGCTCTCGTGCGCTCCGAGCGTCAGCATCTGCTTCAAATCGGTCAGCGTCCGGTTGGCGTCGCCCCGGTCGCACTTCGACACGACGTGGATGTCGGCGATCTCCAGAAGGCCCGCCTTGATCGCCTGGACTTCGTCCCCGAGGCCGGGTGCGGAAACCACCACCGTGGTGTGGGAGGCCCGCACGATCTCGACCTCGTCCTGGCCCACGCCGACGGTTTCGAGAATGATGACCCCGAAGCCGGCGGCATCGAGAATATCGGCCGCCTCGAGCGCCGCGCGCGCCATGCCGCCGGTCGCCCCGTGCGTCGCCATGCTGCGGATATAAACGCCGGGGTCGGCGCTCAAGTCGCTCATGCGGATGCGGTCTCCCAGGATGGAGCCGCCCGAATACGGAGAGGACGGATCGATCGCGATGATGCCGACCTTCTCGCCGCCGGCGCGCAGCCTTTGCGCAAGCCCGCCGACGAGCGTGGATTTCCCGCTGCCGGGCACCCCGGTGATGCCGACGAGGTGCGCTCCTCCGGCGAGTTTATGAACCCGGGCGAGTGCGCCGCGCGCCTCCGCCAGGCCCGACTCCGCGCGCGATATGAGGCGGCCGATAGCGGCCGGCTCGCCATTTTGGACGCGGGCGATGAGTTCCACCGAAGGGACATAGGCGCCCATCAGCGGTTTTCGTCATCCAGTTGCGTCTGCATCTGCTGGAAGACGGCGCGATCGTCGATCACGCGGCGCGCCTTGAAATCCGTTCGGGGGATCGAGCCCGGCTCGACGATCTCCACGCCCGTCCGCAGCCCGAGCACCTTCTGCAATTTGCGCTCGACCTCCGTGCAGAACCGGGCGGCGCCCTCGGGGTCGGCGAAGGTCCCGGCGTCGGCCTCGACGCGCAGCAGCAACTCGTCCATCGCCGCCTCGCGGCTGATCACGATCCGGTGCTCTCCGCCATAGTGCGCGAGTTCGTTGAGCGCGGCGTCTATCTCGCTGGGATACACGTTCTCGCCGCGGATCGTGAACATATCGTCGATGCGCCCGAAAATACCGTGCGGCAGGCGCGGATAGGTGCGCCCGCACGGGTTCGGTTCGTCCACCCAGCGGGTCAGGTCCCCCGACGCCAGGCGGATCATCGGCTGGGAGGCGCGTTCGAGATGGGTGTACACGGGCGTTCCCCGTTCCCCGTAGGGGACCCGGCACATGGTTTCGGGGTCGCACACTTCCGTGTAGACGACGTCCTGCCAGCAGAGCATCCCGTCCGTCTCGGCCGAACTCGCCACGTTCATCCACGGACTCATCTCGGCCATGGAGCCGCTGTCGTAGACCCTGGCCCCGTAGAGCCCCTCGATGCGCTCGCGGATGGCCGGGATCGAGGCGCCGGGCTCGCCGGAGAAGAACATGATCTTGAGCTGCATATCGCGCGGGTCCAGGCCCTCGTCTTCCGCGACCTGGGCGAGGTGCAGGGCGTAGGTCGGCGTGCCGTAGAAGGCGGTGGGCTTCAGCATGTTGAGCCACTGCACGCAGCGCGCCGACATGCCGGACGCGCCGGCGCCGAACGGGAAGGCTTTCGCGCCGAGGCGTTCCGCGCCTGCGAGCGCCCCCCAGCTCCCCATATAGAGAGAAAACACGGCGGCGACGCAAATCGTATCCCCGGGGCGCAGGCCCATGCCCCACATGATGCGCGCGTGCGCGTTGGCGATGGCGCGCCAGTCGTTCTGCGAGATGGCGAAGGCGGTGGGCCGCCCGGTCGTGCCGCTGGTGCCGTGGATGTGAAAGACTTCCGTTTCGTCCACGCAGAGGTAATCGCCAAAAGGCGGCCGGCGCTCCTGCGCCTCGCGCAGGTCCTTTTTGGT
The DNA here is from genome assembly GCA_965219955.1 of bacterium. Taxonomy (GTDB): domain Bacteria; phylum UBA8248; class UBA8248; order UBA8248; family UBA8248; genus Bin107. Next base: position 3,975,114 of record OZ244799.1, on the reverse strand, counting down.
GAGGACCGGGACTTTCTCCTCGAAGTCCTCGAGCGACTTGAGCCGGCTCGGGTGAAAACCGGCCTCGTCCCATTTATTGCGGTAGAGGGCAGCATTCTCGTAGGCGTAGGCGCAGACTTGCCGGAGGCGCTCCAGGACGGCCTTCTCCCGGTCTCCCGCCGGCATCGTCTCCCGCCGGGGGAACCAGTAGCGGCCCTCGGGAGCCGGCAGGAAATTCTCGTCGTAAGCGGGTGGGAATGACCAGGACTCCATGGGTGTCGGCTCAGCGCGCGCCGCGCTCCTCCACGAGACGGGTCAGCGTATCGATAATCGTTTGCGGCGGCGTATCCTGCAGCAGCACCTTGCTTACCCCCATCTTCTTGAGCTGGACCACGTCTTCGTCCGGCATGACGCCGCCGGCCACGACGATCATGTCGTCGGCGCCGCTGGTGCGGAGCAGGTCGAATATCTTGGGGAACACCGTCATCTGCACGCCGGAGAGGAGACTGACGCCCAGCACGTCGACGTCTTCCTGTACGGCGGCGGTCACCACCTCTTCCGGCGAGCGGTGCAGGCCGGTGTAGATCACGTCCATGCCGGCGTCCCGCAGGGCGCGGGCGACGATTTTGACGCCCCGGTCGTGACCGTCGAGACCCACCTTCGCCAGCAGGACGCGAATTGGTTGACTCATGAGGGGTTCCTCATCGGTCTCTCACTTGTATACGAAAACAGCATACAACCTGCAAAAAATGCAACATACTGTCAAGGTGAAACAGAACCGGCTCGCGGGAAGGAACTATCTCGCGGACGCTCCTGCTCACCCGGAAACACCCACCCTGAAGTGACAAGAATCATTGCGAACGGCCTGGAAAGAGTTGATGTCAGGCCTTTTGCAATTATTTTTCGTTCGGTTACAGTGGTGAGGCGCGCACACCAGCCGATAGCCGAAAGGAGTCCGGGATGAACGCTTCTGCGAAAGATGCTTGGAAACCTCTGGACTGGGCGGATTTTCCGGAGGGGTTCACCCCCTTCTTCCTCGACCCGACGGGGGCGCGGCTGGACGCGAAGGAACTCTCTCCGGGGGTGTACGCGCTTCTATCCTCCATCCCCAACGTGGACAACGCCGGTTTCGTCGTGGGCGATAGAGACGTGCTGGTGGTCGACGCCCACATCAACCCGGCCATGGCGCGGCAGATTCAGGAGCGGGTGCGCGAAGTGACCGACAAGCCCATCCGCTACCTCGTCAACTCCAACTACCACGGGGACCACACCTTTGGGAACTGCGCGTTTCCGGCCGAGACGGTGATTATCCAGCACCGCCGGACGGCGGCCCTCGTTCCCTGTCACGAGGAAGAGCGGCGCTTCATGCTGCCCTGCGTGGGGAACGACCCGAAGATTTTAGAGAAGGTGGAACTGCGCCGCCCCGACGTCGTCTTCGACGACTACCTGCGGATCGACCTGGGCGGGAAGGTGGTGGAACTGCACTATTTCGGCCCGGCGAACACCCCCGGCGACACCATTACCTATGTTCCCGAGGCGAAGGTCGCCTGGACGGGCAACATGACGGGCGGAAACCTCATCATCCCCCTGGAGAGCGACGCGCCGACCTACATGAACTCGATCGCGCGCCTCGCCCAGACGCTCGAGGTCGAAACCCTCATACCCGCCCACAACCCCATGTCGGGGCCGGAACTCCTGGGCGGGTACATGCAATACCTGAGCGACGTGACCCAGGCCGTGCGGGGAGCCGTCAGCGCCGGATGGACGCTCGCAGAGGCGATGGAGCGAATCCCGCTCGACCTCGACAGGCCCTACGCCCCGCCCGAGGATCACCCGCGGTTCGACTTCTTCCAGGACCTTCACAGCTACGCCGTGATGAAGACCTACCAGTCCCTTTCGGGGTGACGGCGCCGGAGTGCGGAACTTTTGAGCCTGCAGCATCCAGTTCGCGCAGCGACCTGGAAAGAACGCCGGGATGAGCGTTTTGGATTGCTTTTTTGCTTAGCGTCTGCAATCCCTCCCCGGACGATTAAAAGCGTCCGGATTTTACTCGTAGACACCTGCATGCTCATCTGATACATTTAAGATATCAATTGCCATCAAATCATTCACGCCATCATATAGAAATACCGAGGTTTTATACGCGCTAGTCAATCTCTTTTTAAAAGGAGGTTCAAGATGCGCTACACAATCTCTATCAGGCGTCGGTTTCAAATTTCCGCAACAGTTCTTGCATTCACTCTGGCAACCATAGTCGTCGCGCCCTTCGGCGGTCATGCCGAGGCGGCGAAAGTATTGCGGCTGGGCGTGCTCGGTCCTCTTACCGGCGATCTTGCGTTCGGTGGTCAATTCCAGCTCAAGGGGGCTCAGCTGAAGGCCGAAGAGCTGAACAAGATGCAGGACAAGGTCAAGATCGAGATCATCGCCGAGGATGATGAATCCAAATGTGACGTCTCGGTATCGGCTGCACGCAAGCTCATCACGCGCGACAAGATTCATGCGCTCCTCGGAGCATGGCAAAGCACTTGTACGCTCGCCATCGTTCCGATCACCGCAGCGGCGAAAATTCCGCAATACACAACGAGTGTTGCGGGGCCTATCACCCAGCAGGGTTCCAAGTGGATATTCCGGGTTGCCATTCCGACCAAGGGCCTGAATATCGCAACCGTCAATTACGCCGTTAAGAATCTTGGTCTGAAAAAGATCGCCATCCTCTCGTCCAATGAGGAGGTCGGAAAATCCTTCTCCGCCAGCACCGTCGCTGTATTGAAAACGCTTGGGCTCAAGCCCGCGGCGAAAGAGGAATACGCGCGTGGCGACAAGGACTTCACAGGCCAACTCGGCCGCATCAAGGCCGCGGGCGCCGATGGAGTCATCATGGCGACGGGATTCCAGGAGCAGGCCATCATTGCCCGCCAGGTGAAAGAGCTCGGCATGAAGGTTCGGCTTCTCGGTGGCGATACGATTGGCGGGAATCCGAAGTTCGTGGAACTCGGCGGCAAGCATGTAGAGGGATTGGTGTTCGCCACGACCTTCATTCCCGTAAGCGCCGACAAACGTCTGGCGCCCTTCATGAAGGCATACATAGCGAAATTCAATGAACGTCCCGACCCCTGGGCCGGCGAGTTCTATGACGCGGTGGGCATCGTTTTCGAGGCTGTCAAGGCCAACGGCTACGTCCCCGACAGCAAACAGATAGGCGCGTTTACGCGCAATCTCACCAGCGCGAAGAACAGCTACAGCGGCATCCTGGGCAACGTCTATTTTGCTAAAAACGGAGACGGCGACTGGGCTCCGATCATCGGGGAAATTGTCGACAGCAAACATGCCGACGGAGAGTTTTGGCGATCTCTCGGTCGATAGCGTCTAATTGCAGCTCACGGCAGTCCGGTTGCAGGCAACCGGACTGCCGTGAGTGGTTTTCGGGCCGTCGACTTGAGGGTTGATGGCTTCATCGCCTGGATATGGGTGAGGAGGCTGTCCATCAGGGGTGATGCGTTGCGTCCCAAAGGGCCGAGGTTCCGTGCCTGGCAACCTGTTCCCAAACATCTCTGTCTTGATTGATAACCTGCGATGAAAACCCGCCGCGGCGTAGGCAAGGAAATCTGCGGCGAGGCAAAACGACGCAAGAGATGTTCGGGTGAGGAGAAAACCGGCCGAATGGTCTTCGTAACACGGCCGGATCACCGAAACCAAACAGTCGGATGCCCGCGGCGGAGACGCCATCCCTGCGGTAGTGAAATTCAGGTATGACCACCAGGGAATGGAAGTTTACCCGGGTAAAGCGGGATCGATACGAACGACGCGGAACGGTGAAATGGGGATAGATTTACATATCGTCACGCAGCAGGTTGTCGGCGGGCTGGCGGTCGGTTGCGTCTACGCCCTGATCGCTCTTGGCTTCACGATGATGTTGCGGGCCACCGAGCTCGTCAACTTCGCACAGGGCGAACTGGTGATGTCGGGCGCTTTCATCGGATATACCCTCCTGGTGGCGACACCGCTGCCGTATCTGGCCGTATTCGTTATAGCGAGTATCTTGACCGGCATCCTCGGCATGCTGATCGAGCGGGTAGCCCTGCGCCCGATTCGACTTCGGCAATCGCCGCTCTTGAATTTGATCATCGCAACGGTTGGTATCGGGATATGCCTTCGGCTGGTCTCTCAGCTGATTTGGGGCGCCGCGCCGCTGCGTTACCCGGTATCCGTTGGTCAAGTCGGCCATCTTGTCGTGGCCGGTCTGCCGATGAGCGTTCAGCATATCTGGATTATCGCTCTCGCCATCCTTTCCATGCTCGGCCTGCATTACTTCTTTCAGCGAACACTTCTCGGCATCGCATGGCGGGCGTCGGCATACGATTCTTATACAGCGGAAATTATGGGTGTAAGTTTCGACCGGGTCGTCACCATGACTTTTGGCATCAGTTCCATGCTGGCGGGCGCCGCCGGCGTCCTTATCGCACCATTGTTTTTTGTCGCGCAGGATCTTTGGCTGCAGGGACCCCGGGCATTCGCCGGTGCGGCGCTTGGACAGTTTCATATACTCGGTACGATGATTGGAGGTCCCATTCTAGGCCTGATGGAAACTTTCGCCGCGGGTTACATTTCATCCGCCTACAAGAACGGGATTGCCTTCGGGATCACCATCATCGTGCTGATGCTCGTAGCGATCCCTCGAATGCCGCGCGGCGGGAGCCTGGTGTTCAGGTACAGACGGCAAACGATAGCGGACTTGTTTGAGCTGAACGAAAAGCAGGCCGTCCATCTCAGGTACGGCATGATCGCCGCACTCGGCGTCATGGCCTTGCTGCTGCCGTCGCTCCTCGATACTTATGAGCTCTACCTCGTCACGCTCATCCTGATCTACGCCACGGGCGCCCTCGGACTCCAGCTCGTAATCGGATACGCCGGCGCCATCATCGTCGGTCATGCGGCGTTTCTGGGAATCGGCGCCTACACTTCGGCGATCCTGACCGTATATTTTGGCGTTCCATTCCTGCTCGCAATCATTGCGGCGGCGATTGTCGCCGGGGTATTCGGATTGCTGTTCGGGCCGATTTTGAGGCTGCCGACCCATTTCTGCGCCATCGCAACCCTGGGCTTCGGCGAAATTATGCATCTCACGTTCATCAACTGGAAGGAAGTTACAAACGGGATGTCGGGCATCAGCGGCATTCGAAAACCGTCCATCGGTTCCTTTGTGTTCGAGGAAGGCGCACCCTTTTATTTTTTGACGATAGCCGTCCTGGTAATCGTCTTCGTGGCGCTACAGCGTCTGATAGGGTCACGTTACGGCCGTGGCTTGATCGCAGCACGCGAGAACGAGCTGGCTGCGGTCGCCATGGGAGTGAATGTCGCCTGGTACCGGACACTCTCCTTCTGTATCGGCGCCGGTTGCGCCGGGACAGCAGGTTCACTGTATGCCCACTTCTTCTCCTATATCAGTCCGGATTCCTTCACGATCCTGCAGTCGATCGCATTCCTGACGATGATCGTGCTCGGTGGTCTCGGCAGCTTTGCCGGCGCCGTTATCGGCGCGTTCTTCGTCCTTGGGGTTCCGGAAATGCTGCGCTGGCTTGCGGAGTATAGAATCCTGATCTTCGGGTTGCTTCTGGTCGCGTTCATGATGTTCTTGCCGGGGGGACTGGCTGACCTCGTCCACCGGTTGCTATCCACATTCAGACGCAAGGAAGAAACTTCCGAAGTCTCTGTCATCAACTCGGAGCATAACGAAATCCTGGCTGCCAATCCGGTGAAAACCAATGTCGATTCTTAAAGTGGATGATCTGACCGTAAATTATGGGGCGCTTACGGCTCTCTCGAGCGTATCGCTCGAGATCGGCATTGGTGAGATCCATGGGCTGATTGGTCCGAACGGATCTGGGAAGACGACGCTTTGCAACGCGATAACGGGGTTTCTGCATCAAAAAACGGGAGAGGTCGTCTTTAACGGTCAGAACATCAGTTCGACCAGGGCATACAGCATGGCCGGCCTTGGTATTTCGCGCACCTTTCAAGACCTGCAGGTGTTTTCGGAGATGACGGGGCTTGAGAACGTCATGGTCGGCTATCATGGCAAGAGCCGAAGCGGTGTTATCGGCGGGGTCGTTCGCCCGCCTCGGGTCGTGCGGGAAGATTCGGAGATCAGGGACAGGGCGTATGAGGCGCTTGAATCCGTGCGGCTCGCTCATCTTGCCAACCGTCCGGCGAACCGGATGTCGTTTGGGCAACAACGCATGTTGGAACTCGCGCGCGCACTGGTCTCCGATCCGCTGCTCGTCCTGTTGGACGAGCCGGCCGCGGGATTGAGTCCGGTGATGTACGAGCGGCTCACCGAAATCCTGGACAACCTGCGATCTCGCGGCAAGACGAGCATATTGCTGATTGAGCATGTCATCCGCCTGGTGATGAGCATTTCCGATCGGATCACGGTTCTCGACCACGGCGAGAAGATCGCCGAGGGGACACCCGAGGTCGTACGCAGGGACCCGAATGTAATCGAGGCCTACCTGGGCAAGGCGATGAAATATGTTGACTCTTGACAATATCTGGGCCGCATATGGCCCCGTACAGGTATTGAGCGGTGTCTCGCTCGACGTTCCCGCCGGCAAGGTCATTACCCTGCTTGGCGGCAACGGCTCGGGAAAATCGACGACGTTGAAAACGATCGTCGGCGCCGTGAAGGCGAGCGCCGGCAGCATTCGATTCGAGGATAGGGAAATCTGCGGTATGGAACCCCGTGAAATCGTTCCAATGGGCATTTCTCTTGTGCCGCAGGGTCGCCGCATCTTCGCGCCGCTGACGGTTATGGAGAACCTGAGGCTTGGCGCCTTCGCGCGACGGCGCCAGGAGAAATCGAAAGATGATTTCGAGTCAATCTACGAACGGTTTCCTGAAATTCGACAATGGTTGAACCGTAAGGGTAATACGCTCAGTGTCGGACAACAGCAGCTCGTCGCGTTCGGGCGCGGCCTGATTTCGCGGCCGAAGCTTCTGTTGCTCGATGAACCTTCGTCGGGTCTTGCGCCGATACTCGTCGAGCGCCTGGGGGAAATCATCAAGAAACTGAAGGAAGCCGGAATGACGATTCTTCTGGTCGAGCAAAATGTCCACCTGGCGCTCTCGGTCGCTGACTTCGGGTACATATTGCGCGACGGTAAGATCTCCATGGCCGGGCCCACCGCCAGTCTTATCGGGGACGGTGACCTGATAAGCCACTATCTGGGGGGTTAAGTTTTTGCAACCGCGTGACAACCGGTCATCACGAGTTTCAAGATAGGAGAATTCTAATATGCCCAGAACAATACAAGACCCGAGACTGCCACCGCCATCAGGACCGTACTGTTACGCGTTCCGGGCGGGGGATTACATCTTTCTTGGCGGGATGCCGGGCATCACGACCGAAGCGTTGATGGTCGATGGCATCCCGAATGGCCGAATGGCCGGAGAAACGCCCGGTCGTGCCGATATGGAAGCCCAGACGCGCGAGGCCATCGAGTCCCTGAAACTCGCCGTCGAGATCGCCGGTGGCAAGTGGAGTGATGTTCTTCGCCTGAATCTGTTCCTGGAAGGCTGGAAAGAGATCGGGCCATTCATCAAAGCGTACGAGAAGTATCGCATCCCGGCTGAACCGGCTGACACGCTCACCGGCTACGGCCTCTATATGCCGTCGATGATCATGGAAATCGAAGGGTTTGCCGGCGCCGTAGAAACCACACCACTCCAGCCCGCTGGGAAGCAGGCGCATGAGTATGCGCCGTCTTGCGCCGGCAGGAGGATGGGCGACCTGTTGTGCCTGAGTGCGCGGCTGCCGCTGGACGCCAGGGGCGAGGTCGTCTCGCCGGGCGATGCCAAGGCCCAGACCGAGGCAATTGTCGGGGGTATTGGAGACATATTGACCGAAAACGGCGGATCCCTCGGAGACGTCATCCGCCTGCGGGGGTTCGTCCGTGACATGAGAGACGTGGAGGCGGTTGAAGCGGCAATCGCCGATGCATTTGCGGAACCAGGACCGGTCACGACGATCGTGACGGCGTCATTGCCGATTCTCGAAGCCGACGTGAAGATAGAGGCGACCGCATACCTTGGTGAGAAGGAGTACCGGACGGGGCCCGGAAACGCCCGAGGCGTCTTGGCCGGTGAGATGATGATCTCAAACGGTATCCTCAGCGTGGATGACGAAGGCGGCGTGCGCGATCCCGGTGACATCCAGAAGCAGACGCGAAACGTCCTTGCCAATGTGGAACATCTTTTGAAGGAGTTCGACATGGAGGTGTTGGACGTCGCGCAATCGCAGGTGACGCTGACCGATTTCCGCGACTATGACGCCTACAACGCCCTTTACAGGAACTTCTTCGCCTTTCCGTTCCCCGCCAGGAACTCGGTCGAAGCTGGTTTGGGGAAAATCTCGCAATACGGCTTGAAGTACCAGATCGAGGTTACGGCGATCCGCAATGCCTCCACCGAGGGGCTGGTCGTGACGGCCGAGGATAGTTTCTACTTCAGGCGCATCGAATTAGAAGGCAAAGCGTAAACGGCCGGTCCAAATATACTTGGTAAGGGATTTGGCCTTGGGTGCATCAATCGGGCTCAAGTTTTATTTCCGCTGAAGCTTTAACGAATAATATCGTGAGAGCGCCAACCGCCCATATAGATGCGCCAGGCTATTTCCGCAGGTCATGAAACTCTTGTAGTTTATTGAAATTCTCTTTCTGCAATATGTAAATAAAACGCAAGCGTACCAATTCAAGGTCCCGCAAATCCCGGCGGGTTCTTGCCGGATTATCGTACTGACTTCTTCGCGGATCAGACTCTCTTCCGTGGCGCGGGTCGGAACGCTCATTTCCACATTTGGCGGGCTTTTTTATCTTTCGGCATTTCTCCAATCCGATGAACTCCCGGAAACATCCGGGAAACAATCCCGAAATCCCTATTTAACGATCGCGAAACTCGCAAGACACATGTTGTTCATATCCTGCTGAATGCAGCAAAGGGGCGGCAGCGTTCATTCGGCTCGAATCTTCATCCGCATGGGTCACTATTTTCCCCAGAGCCCGCAGCGCCGGGCACAACGAAGGAGATGAGCATGAACAGGGACGTACCGGATAACAAGCAGTTCAAACGCCGTGATTTTCTGAAAATCGGCGCAGGCGCCGCCGCCGGGGCGGGGCTGTTGCCGCTCCTGAAATACCTGCCCGCCGAGGCTGCCGCCGGCCGCGACACGCTCGTGGTCGTGATCGGAAACGGCCCCAACAGCATGGACATCCACAGGAAGGGCACCAACCGGCCGAGCTACCAGGTCGCCGTGAACATCTACGACCGCCTCGTGACTTACGGGCGCAAGAAGCTGCCCGACGGCAACGTCATGTACGACTATCAGAAGATCGAACCGGAACTGGCCGAGTCCTGGAACTTTGCGCCCGACGGCATGTCCGTCACCTTCAAGATTCGCAAAGACGCCAGGTTCCACGACGGAAAACCCGTCACCGCCCATGACGTGAAATGGTCTTTCGACCGCGCGGTCTCGCTCGGTGGTTTTCCGGCCGTGCAGATGAAGGCGGGCTCGCTCGTCAAACCAGAGCAGTTCGTCGCCGTGGATAAGCAAACCTTCAAGATCAACTTTATCCGCAAGAGCAAGCTCACGCTGCCCGATCTGGGCGTTCCCGTGCCCCTCATCATCAATTCGGTAGCCGCCAAGGCCAAAGCCACGAAGAACGACCCGTGGGCGACCGGGTATCTGCACAAAAACCCGCAAGGTGGCGGGGCCTTCAAACTGGGGCGTTGGAAGCCCGGCCAGCAGACAGTCTACATTCGAAACGATGAGTGGAAGTCGGGTCCCCTGCCCGGCGTGAAGCGGGTGATCGTCCGCGAGGTGGCGTCCGCCTCCACGCGCCGCGCTCTCCTGCTTCGGGGAGACGCCGATGTCTCTCTCGATCTCCCGCCGAAGGACACCAAGGAACTCACGAGCAACAAGAAGCTCAAGATCGCGGGAGTCCCCATCGAGAACTGCATCCACGCCGTAGGTCTCAACCTGAACTTCAAGCCCTTCGCCGACGTGCGGGTCCGCCAGGCGATGGCCTACGCCATGCCCTATGAGAAGATATTCAAGGCGGCGGCCTATGAGCGCGGCCTGCCGCTTTGGGGAGCGAAATCCGCCGATCCCGCCGGCACGCTGTGGCCCCAGCCCTTCCCCTACGACACCAACCAGGACAAGGCGAAGGCTCTGCTCAAGGAGGCCGGCTACGCGGAGGGCTTCAAGGTCACGCTGTCGTTCAACCTCGGGCTCGCCTACTGGACGGAGCCGACGGCGCTCCTCATCCAGGAGGGGCTCGGCAAGGTGGGGATTGAAGCGAAGCTCGACAAGATCCCCGGCTCGGGCTGGCGGACGAAGGCGCTCGTGGAGAAGAAGCTCCCGATGCACCTCAAGAATTTCGGGGGCTGGCTGAATTATCCCGAGTATTATTTCTTCTGGGCCTACCAGCCCAAGCGCCTGTTCAATTCGATGAACTACGACAACCCGAAGCTGAACAAACTCGTGGACGAGACCCTGCACATGCCGGTAGGCAGCCCCGGCTACGCGGAGCGCGTCAAGGCGTTCATCAAAATCGCTTTTGAGGACGTTCCCCTCATCCCGCTATGGCAGCCCTATCTCGATGTCGCCATGCAAAAGCATATCGAGGGTTACGAATACTGGTTCCACCGTCAACTCGACGTGAGGCCGTTCAAAAAATTACCGAAACAGGCCTGAAGCCGGTTCGCAGCAATGCAGCGCGTCCTTTGAAGGGGGGGACGATGTGATGAAAGGCGATTCCCTGTTCCTGATCGGCCGGCGCCTCCTGCAGGCGGCGCCGGTCGTGATGGGCATTATCGTGGTGACGTTCATTCTGACGCGGGCCCTGCCGGGCGACCCGGCGGTATTCTTCGCCGGGCCTGCGGCGGATGAGAAATCCATCGCCGAGATACGCGCCTCGCTGGGACTCGACAAGAGCTGGCCCGAGCAGTTCTGGGTCTACCTTCAGAATCTCTCACGCGGAGACTTGGGCAAATCCATCAGTACGGGCCAGCCCGTCATGGAAGAACTCGCCACCCGCCTTCCGGCTTCGCTCGAGCTCACGCTCATGGGCCTGTTTCTCGCCGTCGCCATCGCCATCCCTCTGGGCATACTGGCGGCCACGCGGCCCAACTCACTCGTCGATCACCTCTGCCGTCTCGTCGTGACCATCGGAGTTTCACTGCCTACCTTCTTCACCGGGTTGTTCCTCGTCTATATCTTCTATTTTCTGCTGGGGCTCTCGCCCGCTCCCCTCGGACGCTTGAGCATCATCCACATCGCTCCTGATCACGTCACGGGTTTCTACCTGATCGACAGTCTCGTCGCGGGTGATTTGGAGGTCTTTCGCGCATCATTTTCCCAGATGGTTCTCCCCGCCTCGACATTGGGCATTTTCGCCCTGGCCCCGCTCGCGCGGATGACGAGAGCCGCGATGCTGGGGGTTCTCTCGAGCGACTTCGTTCGCACGGCGCGGGCGAGCGGCTTATCGCGCAAGACGGTGCTGTGGGTCTATGCTTTTCAAAACGCCATTCTCCCCGTTCTCACCACGCTCGGCATGGTGTTCTCTTTCCTGCTGGGGGCGAACGTTCTGGTGGAGAAGGTCTTCGCCTGGCCGGGCATCGGCTCGTTCGCCATCGAGGCCCTCATCGCCTCGGACTACGCCGCGGTGCAGGGCTTCGTGCTGGCCATGGCGTTGATGTACGTGCTCCTGAACCTGGCGATCGACATCCTCTATACGGTGGTCGACCCGCGTATCGGGCTGGAAGGCTGAACGTGAGCGCCCATCTCCGGCACCTGCGCTATGTGATGGGGGAGAATCCCGTCACGTGTTTTTCATTCGTTCTTTTCTTCTTGTTGATGGCTCTCGGTTTGTTCGGCCCCTGGCTCGCGCCCTACGACCCCCTCGCCAGCGACACGGCCAACGCTCTCAGGCCGCCTTCTTGGGCGCACCCGTTCGGCACCGACAATCTGGGGCGAGACGTTTTCAGCCGCGTGATCACGGCCACGCGGCTCGACCTCGCGATATCCGTGGCGGCCGTTTCGCTCTCCTTCGTCGCGGGGAGCGTCGCCGGCGTTTGCGCAGGCTACTTTGGGGGCGCGACGGACAAGCTCATCGGTCGTCTCACCGACACCATCATGGCGTTTCCCCTTTTCGTGCTGGCGATGGGCATCGTATCGGCCCTGGGCAATACGATAGAGAACATCGTCTACACCACGGCCGTCATCAACTTTCCCTTCTACGCCCGCGTGGCGCGGGCCGAGGCGAATTCACGCCGCGAAGCAGGGTTCGTGGAGGCGGCGCGCCTTTCGGGAAATGGACACGGGCGGATTCTTCTTTTTCATCTGGGACCCAACATCATGCCGCCGATGATGGTTCAGATATCGCTGAACATGGGTTACGCCATATTGAACGCGGCGGGACTCTCCTTCATCGGCCTGGGCGTCCGGCCCCCGACTCCCGAATGGGGGATCATGGTGGCCGAGGGAGCCAAGTTCATCGTCTCGGGCGAGTGGTGGCTGGCCATCTTTCCCGGAGCCGCCCTGATGCTCGCCGTGCTGTGCTTCAACCTCCTGGGCGACGGCCTCCGCGATCTGATCGACCCGAGAATGAGGACGTGATGGAATCCCGGAACCCTCTTCTCGCCGTCGATGATCTCTCGCTCGAATTCCGCACCCGAACCGGCGTCGTCAAGGCGCTCGAGAACGTAAGTTTCGAGATCGAAAAAGGGCAGACTGTCGGCGTCGTCGGCGAGAGTGGCTCGGGAAAATCCGTGATGTCTTACGCCATCATGGGGATTTCCGATCCGGCGGCGAAAATCACCTCGGGCCGGATTGTTTTCGGGGGCATCTCTCTGCTCGAAAAGTCCGGGCAAGAACTGCAGGAAATGCGGGGACGTGAGCTCGCTATGATCTTCCAGAGCCCGAGAACGGCGCTGAACCCCATCCGGACCATCGGCAGACAACTCGAGGACGTCATCTATCGCCACAGCAGCTTCCGTGGCCGGCAGATTCGCGAGCGAGCACTCGATCTGCTCAACCAGGTCCATATCCCGGATCCCGAGAAGCGCTATCGCGCCTATCCGTTCGAACTCTCCGGCGGCATGTGCCAGCGCGTAATGATTGCAGTCGCCATCTCCTCCAACCCCTGGCTCCTGATAGCGGACGAACCCGTAACGGGTCTGGACGTCACGACTCAGGCCGTGATCATGGACCTCATCAAGGACGCGGCGCGTGAGAGAAACATGGGAACGATCCTCATCACCCACGACCTCGGCCTCGCCTCGGAATACTGCGACAGGATAATCGTCATGCACTCGGGACACGTGGTCGAAGTGGCCGATACCGAACACCTGTTCATGCGTCCGCGGCATCCCTACACGGCGAAACTCATCGGCGCCACGCCGAATGCGAGCAGAGACCTCGCCGAGCTTTCTTCGATTCCCGGCAACCTGCCGGATCTGCGCGCGCAACTCCCGGCTTGCCGCTACAGTGAGCGGTGCGAACACCTCAAAGAGGATTGCCTCGAACCGCCGCTTCCCCGTCTGGAGACCGAAGCGGGCCATCTCGTCGCCTGCCGGTACCCTCTCTGATGGCATTGCTCCAAACCGTCGACCTCCTGAAGAAGTTCCCGATCCGCAGAAGCGGGGCGCTTGGAAGGGTCTGGAATTCGCTGCGGGGCATGGGGGCCGAAGAACGAGACGAAGCGGGGTATCTTCACGCCGTGGACGGCGTGACTTTCACGATCGAAGCGGGAGAGAGCGTCGGCCTCGTGGGCGAGTCCGGCTGCGGGAAGTCCACGCTGGCCCGTTTGATCGCCCGTCTGCAGGACCCGACGTCAGGCGCCATCGCCTTCGAGGGCAGGAACATCGGGGGGATTCCGGCGAGCCGCTTCATCCAGGGCGAGAAGCGCCGGAAAATCCAGATGGTGTTCCAGGACCCCACGGAGAGCCTGAATCCCGGATTCACCACTTATCGGGTGGTTGCCGATCCGCTCTTGCGCCTGGGGGGAATGCGCAGCGGCCCTCAGCTCAGAAAGCGCGTGGAGGAACTGTGCAACCTCGTGGGCCTCGCCCCCGAATTTCTGACCCGTTATCCGCACCAACTCTCAGGCGGCCAGAAGGCGAGGGTCGGTATCGCACGAGCGATAGCGCTCGAGCCCTCGCTCCTCATTCTGGATGAGCCCACCTCGGCCCTGGACGTTTCGGTTCAGGCGGTCATCCTGCATCTTCTCGAAGATCTGAAAAACCGCCTCGGGATGAGCTACCTGTTCGTCTCCCATGACCTGAACGTCGTCCGGCTGCTCTGCCAAAGGGTGCTGGTGATGTATCTCGGCAAAATCGTGGAGTCCGGCCCTACCCGGGAAATCCTGCGCCGCCCGCGCCATCCCTACACCCGGGCGCTCCTCTCCGCCATACCCGCCATCAACACGACCGAGCGCACCGAGCGGGTGCGATTGACCGGCGAGCCGATGAGTCCCATCGATCCTTCCTCGCATGTTTGCCGGTTTTATTCCCGCTGTCCCCGCAGAGAGGAGATGTGTCGACAGGAAATGCCCGGACTGACTCCTCATCCCGGCGGAATCGAAACCGCCTGCCATTTTCCATTGGAGGAACAAGAAAATACCGAGACGCGAATGACGGTTTCCTGAGCGGCGCCCCCGTTGCGCCTGCTCAGGGTCTCCTTGCGAAGAACTCGCGGTACTTGGGCGCGAGCGGCGCGGCGCGCCAGTCGAATCCGGTGGCGTCGGCGGCTCCCTCCATCTCCCGCGCCGTCCACTCGTTCTCATCAGCCAGATGGTTCAGCGAGCAAATCCCGGCCCGCCCCGTGGCTTTTCAGTGGACGAACGTCGGGCCGTGGGCCCTGGCTTCAGAGAGAGCGCGGCTCACCTCGGCCAGCGAGGCGGGGCTGAACTCGGCGGGCGAGACGGGGACGTTCACGTAGCGCATCCCCAGTGCCTCGGCCTCCGCCTTTGCGCGCTCGGGCGGCAGATCGCCCTGGTCTTCCTCGGGAAAGCGCGTGTTGATGATGGTCCTGACGCCTCTTGCGGCGAGGGATTCCAGATCCGCAGGCTCGGGCTGCGAGCCGAAGGCGATGTCTTCAGATGCGTGGAAGTATTCCATGTAAAAACTCCAGGTATGGGGGTTAATCCGCCGTCACGCCCTCTATCTCGAAGGGTTCGCCGTTCACCTCCACGGTGGAGTGGAGCGGCACCGGCTCGGTGATCAGGGCTTCGGCGAAGCAGCCGTTCTTGGCGTTCTTGATGAGGTGGGCTAGTCTGTCCGCGGGCTCGTCCGATTCGACTTTGAGATGCGTGTCCACGGCCTCCCACTTGTTGAACACGGTGCCCTTGAGCACCGAGCCGCCCAGCAGTTTCCGGAACCGCACCGAAACGCTCGCCCCCTTGATATCCATTTTCATCATGTGCGCGTACCGCGACACCTGGGTGAGCAGTCAGAACCCCGTCGCCATGGCGAGATAGGCCATCGGCGTGGGGTATTGCGCCGTGCCGCCGATGTGCGCGCCCTCGTCGCAGAAAATCTCGAAATCTCCCGCCGTGCCGCGCTTGAGCTGCAGGGAGCCCTCGTGCATCTCGGTGTGGACGGTGTTGTCGGTATACAGCCCCCCTTTGGGGAGTTCGGGCTTGTCGATGACGCGCTCGCCCGGCACGGTGGAGGTGCTGTGTCCATCAACAGGACCTGTCATGGATATCTCCTCATGAATGTGTGGTTCGCATAATTTCGTTGATGCGCGCAGGATACGACAAACGCCGCGCCGAGTATAGTTTCCCGGGCAGGTTCGATTGTGGAATCCCCCCAAGCCTGCTAAACATCTTCGAAACAACGATGCGGCGGGGCGGATATTATCCCTCGCCGCGCCTGACAAGGAGGAAATACGGATATGTTCAACAAATTTCATCACATCGGCGTCGCGGTGAAGGACATGGACGCCGCCATCGCTTTGTACGAGGGCATGGGCGCGAAGCTGCTCGCGCGGGAGACCTCCGCAGACGGCGCGACCGATCTGGCCATGCTGGACCTGGGCGGCGACCTCATCGAGCCCATCTCGCCCATCAAACAGGATTCGCCTCTCGCCAAGTTCATCGAGGAGCGCGGCGAGGGCCTCCACCACGTCGCCTTCGACGTGAAGAACATCGACGGCGTGCTGGCCGAGATGAAGGCGCAGGGCTTCGAGTTGATTGATGAGAAATCAAGACCCGGCTTCGGCGGGCACCTCATCGCCTTCATCAAGCCCAAGAGCACGATGGGTACGCTCTGGGAGCTGGTGGAGGACGTTTAAGTCAAGCCTGGCCAGGGCGGGGTTGTTGAAAAAGCCCCGGAACTCTGGATTTGTTATATGTAACCGACCGACGAGAGAGAAAAATCACTCCCCCCTTGAGGGGGAGTCGAAGAGCTAAGGGCGTAAGCCCGAAAGCGATTCGATGGGGGGTATAATTCGGAATGGCGATAAAACGTATTTTACCCCCCACCGATTCAGCCTTCGCACAAACCGCTCGGCTTCATCGTCTGGCTTTCCCCTCGGGAAGCCAGACCCTCAAGGGGGGAGTGGTTGTTGGGTGCTCTACAAGGGGATCGTGACGTTTCTTCCCTCTTCGGTCGGCTACTTACTCTGAATCACGGAATCAGGGCTTTTTCAACAACCCCGAGGAGGCCCTGTCCCTGCCATTCCCCGTTCACCGGTTGGAATTCTTCTCTCCCGGGGATAGCGCCTCAGTCGCCCCGGACAAGGCCCTCCCGGACTTTCGGCATCGTTTGCGCGATGTCCCGTATCGGCAGGCCGTGCGTCGGCGCGACGATTTCGACGTCTAGTTCATCCATCAACTCTTCGAGCTTGTCGGCGTAGACGTTCATGTCGGTGAAGGTGGTCCAGTACAGGGCGCGCTCGGCGAATACGCCCAGCACGTCGACCAGATCGAGAGACGTGGCCTCTTCGGCGAACATCCCGCAATGACCGTCCGTATGGTAGTGGCTGTAGGCGAAGCCGTCTCCGGGAAACAGCACGCGCCCTTTGGTCTCGAACCCCCAGAGCGAACTCCTCAAGTCCCGGATCACCGGCTCCACGGCCATGAACTTCGTATCGCCCAGGTCGATGGCGTCTCCCACCCGCATCTCCTTGAAGCGGCCTTCGTGCTGGGGAAACGCGAGATGGTAGTCGCACATGTCTCCGTGGATGGTGAGGTCGGGGTACCTGTCGAGCACGCGGCCCAGACCTCCCGAGTGGGGGGTCTCCTGATGGGTCAGGAACAGGTGCTTGAGCGGCCCTCCGCCGCGGGACAGAATGTCCTTCATCTGGCGCTCGATGATGGGGAAATCCTTGGGGTGTCCCGTTTCTATCAGCATGGAGGCTTCTGAGCCGATGACGAGGAAGGCCGCGTTGTAGGAGTGATAGATTTTGCCCTGCGAGTGCTGCACGAGGCAGTCGCCGAGCCAGAAGACGCCGGGCGAGACTTCTCGAGGCAGGGGATGGCTCATGCGCTGTTATCTCTCTAAACCGAGCGCGACGTAGTTCGGCTTGACGACGCCCCGGTCGAGACCCGCCAGAACCTCATCTAGCACGGCAAATTGCCGCTCCACCAGATGGCGTCCGCGCAGCACCGCGCCATAGCCCGGAGCGATGGTCTCGATCTCGTAGCGCTCGAAGACTTCCGTGATTCCTTTGCGGATGGAATCCGTCCTCGCGCCCTCGAGCCACCAGTAGCGCGTGTTCAGCAGGAACGAGCGAACGAAGGAAGTCGTCGTCACCCCGTCTTCATCCAGCAGCCAGGGGCCTTCCGCCCCCTCCGCCCAAAGGTGGCTGAACATGTCCGAGGTGAACAGGGTGCGCGTGGCCGCATCGTAAATCCAGCGGGTGCTGATGAGGCGGATCGGCGCGTTCATCACCTCGATGTATCTATCGCCGATTTCGATGGGATGAAGCGGCTTCAGTATCGTGGTGGGAAGGACGGGGTTGCCGTTGCTTCCGCCGGGTTCGAGCGCTTCGAACTCGAGCCACTCGTTGATCTCCGGCACCGGGGCGAGGCACTCCACCACGTTGAAGCGTTTGGCGATCGCCATGGCGTTGCCCACCGACATGAACTCGTTGATGCGCAGGGGAAGCAGGTGCAGGGGCGTATCGGGCTCGATGAGGGATTCCATCTGCGACAGGATTTCGGATTCGTGAACGACATAGCCCGTATCGAGCAGGAGCGCGCCCTCGTCTTCTTTCAGCAGATAGCAGTTCGAGACGCTGTGCCCGCGCGCGCTGATGGGGTATGCGCTGATGCGCCCGTCCAGCGGGAACGTGTTGTGGAGGGCGTAAACCTTTCCCTCCGCGAGTTCGACGACTTTGGAATACGACATGCGTCCGGCGGCCTTTCCTTATTCGGTGCGAATCAAGTACGCGCACCGAGAGGGCTTCACGTAGTCAGATGCTGGAACGGCGCATTCTAACCCCATTGCGCGTGGATTGGCGATGCCTGTCGGCCTGTGCGAGAGGAATTTCGAGCGATGTGGGTGGGGTTTAGGGTTTTGTAGGGGCGGTTCGCGAACCGCCCCTACGGGGAACCCCTTGTTGAAAGGGGTCGTTGAAAAAGTCTTTCTCAAAGGAATGCCCCCTACCCCCTGTAAAAGTCTATATATTCTTCCGGTCGGTGACGTGATGATCCCGTAGGGACAGGCCTCCGTGCCTGTCCTGATTGTAATCATCTTGCAAAAAGGACAACCACGGAGGGCAGGACAACCCCAAAGGGTTGTCCCTACTACAACCACAACCCCGACTGAATCAGAGCTTTTTCAACAATCCCGTAGGGGCGGCTCGCGAACCGCCCTTACGGGGAATCCCCTGGTTACGGCCGGGTTTTCGATCGTCATTCCGGCGAATGACGGTGTTCCCGGCTTGGCGCGTCATTTCCCCTCGGGCGTCGTCTGCTCAAGCAGGACTCCCCCTAACGCCATGTTATATGGCCGGTTATCCGCCGCGTGGTTCGCCGTCGCCGAAATGCCGGCGCGCCCGCTTCCCAAAGGCCGGGGGACGGGGTAGGATTTCCCCAAGAGCCTGCGATGGATTCGGCCGGTTGGGTCTCGTGCGGCGGGAGCCCGCGAACCCCGTCAGGTCCGGAAGGAAGCAGCGGTAAGTGGACACTCCCGGGTGCCACGAGGGCGCCTGGCCGGTCGACTCCATCGCAGGGTCCGCGCGCCGCTCATGGGGGTATGGGGCCCCTCAACGGCGGAAATCCTTGGGATGGATTCTTGATGGCCTTCATCGGTAGCGCCAGGAAATGGCGTCCGCAGCGTTTCGAAGAACTCATCGGCCAGGAGCACATCCGGCGAACGCTCTCGAACGCGCTCGCCTCGGGGCGCGTCGCGTCCGCCTACCTGTTCAGCGGAACGCGCGGTGTCGGCAAAACGACCACCGCGCGCATTCTCGCCAAGGCGCTCAACTGCGAATCGGGAGACGGGCCTCTGCCCGAGCCGTGCAACGAGTGCTCATCGTGCGAGGAGATCACCGGGGGAAGCCACCCGGATATTCTGGAGATCGACGCCGCCACCTATACGGGTGTGGACAACGTGCGCGAACTGCGCGAGGGCCTTCGCTACCAGCCCGCGCGCGGGCGCTACAAGACGGTGATTTTCGATGAAGTGCACATGCTCTCGAAAAGCTCCTTCAACGCGCTCTTGAAAACGCTCGAAGAACCCCCGCCCCACGTCGTTTTCATCCTGGCCACCACGGAGATCAAGAACGTCCCCGACACCATTTTAAGCCGCTGCCAGGTGTTCGAGTTCCGGAGGATCACGACTTCCGTCATCGCGGAACATCTTTCTAAGATCGTCGAGGCGCAGGGCAGGAAGATGGACGAGGCGGCCGTCAAGCTGCTGGCGCGGATGGGGGAGGGCAGCATCCGCGATGCGCAATCCCTGCTCGACCAGGTGCTGGCTTTCGCCGCCGAGGATCCGGTATCGGGTGAAGAAGTGGAAAAGGTGCTCGGGGTGCCCTCGGGCAGCATTTATAAAGCCCTGGTCGAGGCGGTGATCGAGCGCGACGGGAACAGGGCGCTCACCGAGCTCAAGGGTCTCTTCGACGCGGGCCACGATCTCAAGCTCTTCTCCGCGAACCTGCTCGAGTATCTGCGCGACTGCATGGTGCTCTTATCGGCAGGCGACGATGAGGCGCTCTTCGACGTGGCGGCTTCGGAGATCGAAGAACGCAAGCAGGTGGCCGCGAAGATGAGTTTCACCGAGGCGCATCAGGCGTATTCCATTCTGCAGGGAGCGGAGTTCGAACTCAGGACTTCGGATCATCCCCGCATGACGCTCGAAGTCGCGATTCTGCGCATGTGCCAGATTGAGCCGATTGCGGATTTGGGCGCATTGATGGAGAGGCTCGAATCCATGAGCGGGGGAGCGGCGCCGAATCCCCCGCGCGCCCCCTCGACGAGGGCGGAAACTCCAGCCGCCGCGCCGCCTCCGGTTCCCCGGGAAACCACGGCGCCCGCCCCGCCGCCTGCGACCGAGCCTGCTTCGGGAGATTCTCCCGTCGCGCATATAGAAACACAGGAGTGGAACACCGTTCAGGCGCGGCGCGTCTGGACGGGAGCGGTGGAGGCCTTGCGTCCGATGAGGCGCCCGCTCTTTCACGGCGTCGAGCTCGACCTCGAAACCGAAGGAACCATCCGCGTGGTTCTCGCCCGGGAGAACCGGAACGCGCAGGGACTGCACTTGGCGCAGGAGGTGCTGCCCGAAATCGAGGAGTTTTTCCGGGAGCATTCCCCCTGGAGCGCCAGGGTCGAGATAGCGGGCGCGGAAAATGGAGCGGGTTCGCAAACCGGACAGGGAGCCGGGGAAACGAGCAATGCGCGTGGCCGGAAACCGGATGAGAATGAAGAGGCGGTAATTCAGGAAATCATGGACTTGTTCAACGGAAAGATAGTCGACATTCGCCAGGGGCGGATGCGAAAATCGGGTGGAAATTCATACGCTTGAGTGGTGAGGGAAACACCTCGGGGAGATTCTCATGTTAAAAGGCGGCATCGGCAATCTGATGAAACAGGCGCGCCAGATCCAGGACAAGATGGCCAAGCTTCAGGAGGAGATGGCGGCGAAGACGGTGGAGGCTTCCGCCGGAGGCGGCATGGTGAACGTGGTCGCCAACGGGGCGGGCGACGTGATCTCGGTGAAGATAGACCCGCAGGTGGTCGACCCCGACGACGTGGAGATGCTCGAAGACCTGGTGCGCGCCGCGTGCAACGAGGCGTCCCGAAAAGGCAAGGACATGATGTCCGAGGAGATGAAGAAACTCACCGGCGGCCTGCCCATTCCCGGCATGTTCTGAACAGGTGCGCGGCCTCTGCGCCGCTCATCGTTTTCATATCGCCATTATCGTCGCTCCGGGCCGCCGCCTGAAACGCGAGTGAGAAAACGCCATGCAGCTGAGCCGCTTTCCCGCCATAGAAGAGTGCATCGAGGCGTTCCGCCGCCTTCCGGGAGTGGGGCCGAAGAGCGCGCAGCGGATCGTTTTTCACCTTTTGGGCAAGGACCCCGATGCCGCCGGGAAAATCGCCGCCTCTTGCGAGGCGCTTCATGAAAAGGTGGGCCTGTGCGGCACGTGCTCGATGCTCGTGGAAGGCGAAGCGGGCGGGATTGACTGCTCGGTTTGCGGCGCGCGCGACCCGAGCGTCATCTGCGTGGTGGAAGAACCCGCGGACGTCTTCGCCGTTGAGCGCGCGGGCGGCGTGAAGGGCCGCTACCACGTGCTGATGGGCGTCATCTCCCCCTTGGACGGCGTGGACCCCGAAGACCTCACCGTCGCCAAGCTCATCGAGCGGGTGAAGGCGAGTGATGTGAAAGAGGTGATCCTGGCCCTGAACCCAAACATGGCGGGAGAGGGGACTTCTCTCTATCTCGCACAGGTGCTCAAGCCGCTCGGCGTGCGCGTCACCCAGTTGGCGCACGGCCTCCCCATGGGCAGCCATCTCGAATACGCGGACGAGATGACGCTCACCCGCTCACTCGAAGGCCGCCGCGAGATGTAGCCTTTTGCGCGCGGGCGTTGTTGAAAAAGCCCATAGAAGGAGCGCGCTAAATTTCACTCTCCCCTTGAGAGCACTCAACAACCATTCCCTCCTTGAGGGTCATCGGCAACCGAGAAGAAAGGAATCACTCCCCCCTTGAGGGGGAGTTGATGAGCTAAGGGCGTAAGCCCGCAAGCGAATCGGTGGGGGGGATAATTCGGATGGCAAGAAAACGCATTTTACCCCCCACCGAATCGGCCTTCGCACAAACCGCTCGGCTTCATCGTCTGGCTTTCCCCTCGGGAAGCCAGACCCTCAAAGGGGCTGTTGAAAAACCCTCTCCGCCTCATCCTGAGTAGCGGCGGAGCCGCGTATCGAAGGATGCCCTCTCGCCCTTCGATACGCCGCCTTCGGCGGCTACTCAGGGTGAGGAAAAAGGCGTTGGAGGTTTGCGGAGGGGCAGACCAGCTTTTCCCAACAACCCCCATTCAGGGCGTGTGGAGCCGGATCGAGATGATCCGCACCTCTTGTTGCGGCATGCTTCCCGCTCCCACGGGCGTTGCGCCGATTTTCTCCACCACGTTCATCCCCTTCACCACTTTTCCGAAAACCGTGTGCTTGCCGGTGAGCCAGGGGGTGTCGATCAGGTTGATGAAAAACTGCGAGCCGTTCGTGTTGGGGCCCGAGTTCGCCATCGCGAGCACGCCCTTCACGGGCGCTCGCGATTTGAGCTTCCCGTTGAAGCGGTAGCCCATGTTCTCGTACGCGTCCTTGAGCGTGAGATCGTTGATGCGCTTCTTCACTTCTTCCCTGCGCTTGTCGAGGTCGGCCTGGGAGCGGATGCCCATCTTCTGGAACAGGGGATTCACCAGGGTGCGCTGGAAATCGCTCTGGTTCCTGATGGGCAGGAAGGCGTGGGGACGCCCATCCTTCACGGCCTTCATTTTGTGCAGGCCCAGGGCGTCGGCGTTGATCTCGTCCTCGAAGTTGTACCCGGGCCCTCCGGTTCCGTTTCCCTTGGGGTCGCCTCCCTGAATCATGAACTCCTTGATGACGCGGTGAAACTTCAGCCCGTCAAAGAACGGGCGCTTCACTTTCTCGCTGGTCTTGTGGTCGACGAAGACGCGCTTGCCCATGGCAAGGTCCATGAAGTTCGCCACCGTCTTGGGGGCTTCTTCGGGGAACATCTCGATGTAGACGTCGCCGAAATTCGTCTTCATCAAAAGGACCGGGTTGGTGGGTTTTTCCTTTGCGATCTCCTGCGCGAAAGAGGCCGAAGCCATGAATAGCGAGAGAGCGATTGCGAGTATGATTTTCATCGGATATCTCCAGACGGTGCATGAAGTAGAAAGGGTTCCCGGACGCCCCGGGTGATGTGCGTCCCGCCGGGTGTCTCATGTTCTATAGCGTGTCGCGCTCCAAGTCCATAGAGGGGCGCATATTCAATTCATCCGCCCGAAGCGCTTCGTGAGCGCCTCTTCGCGGTAGGAGAAGATGCGGCGCAGTTGCCGCCCCACCACGAAGCTGTCGACCAGGAACGAGAGAGGCCCCAGCGGCAGCTTGTAGTGGATGATGTCGCGCATCTCGACGCCTCCTTCGATCGGCTGAAAATGGTGCTGGTGGTGCCAGAAGCGATAGGGGCCGAAGCGCTGTTCGTCCACGAAGAAGCTGCCCTCCTCCACGTGGGTGATCTCCGTGACCCAGTGCACCGGAATCCCGAGAAGGGGCTTCACCCGGTAGCAGATGAGGACGCCGGGGTGCATCTTCAAAGGCAACTCGTTCTCGACGACCAGGTGGAGTTCGGGCGGCGTGATCTCCGCGAGATTCCGGGGATTCGAGAAAAACGCCCAGGCGGCGTCGGGTTCTATGGGAAGCTGCTGGGTCGCGTCCAGGCGGAAGAAATTCAATCTTGTTTTATTCTCGTTCTTCGCGGCGTTTCGCAAAGCGTCTGCTCCATCCGCACGGCCGGGGGTATGTTCCGAGGGCGGCGCGCCCGTAGAAAAGAGAATGCGGGCAGCTCAACTCTCCCGACAAGTCTGCCGGTATGAAAACTGGCGGAGAGGGAGGGATTCGAACCCTCGAGGCACCTTGTGGGCACCTATACGATTTCCAGTCGTACTCCTTCGGCCTCTCGGACACCTCTCCGCGGGAGTGGGGCCATCGCCTGAAACGGCAAGCCGACCATGCGGAGTTTTGTATATCACGGAGGACGCCACGCTGTCAGTCGGCCCTGCATATTGCGCCTTGACTTTTCTCCTCGCTTTCCCGATGATTCCAGGTACGTCAGAAAGGAGGTGATCCTAATATGAAAATACACTGTAGGGACGAGGTGACCGGCGCCTAGGGGAGAGAGCCCTGAGGAGATTCCCATGGGTTCATTCTTCGCCCAGGCGAATCCCCACCAGGTCACCGAACGATGAAAGACCCCGGTCCGAAAGGGCCGGGGTTTTTCACGTCGCGCCATCTGAAAAATTTCCATCAACCACACCATTTATCTTCAATGCATAAGGAGCATGGTTCATGTCGCAGACGAGTTGGACGGTCTATCTATCCGGGGAAGTGCACACCGACTGGCGCGAACGCATCACCGGGGGAGCGGAGAGGGCGGGCCTGCCGATCACCTTTCTCGCCCCCGTCACGGACCACGACGCGAGCGACGATTGCGGCGTGTCGATTCTCGGCGATGAGGAAAAACCGTTCTGGAAAGACCGCAAGGGCGCGGGCGTGAACGCCATCAGGACGCGCACGCTCATCGAGAAGGCGGACGTGGTGGTCGTGCGCTTCGGGGAGAAATACAGGCAGTGGAACGCCGCGTTCGACGCGGGCTACGCGGCGGCTCTGGGGAAAGCCCTCATCACCCTGCACGACGCGGGCCACACCCACGCCCTCAAGGAAGTCGACGCCGCCGCCATGGCCGTGGCCGAGGAACCCGAACAGGTGGTGCGGATCCTCAACTACGCCATCAACGGGACGTTGTAGCGGGCATATATGGGGTTGTTGAAAAAATCCTGTCCACCCTTCGAGATTGCTCGCCGTAGGGACAGGCATCCGTGCCTGTCCGAGGAAACTACGGGGATAGGCATCCCCCATACGGGCGGGCACAGAGGCCCGCCCCTACGGGGGCTGTTGATTTGGAGTTCTCCTCGGTGGGAAATAATCTTCGTAGGGGTCGCATATATGCGACCCTGATTTTTCGCCCACCAACAATGGGCCGCATGTATGCAGCCCCTACACAGGAACGTACCGGGGTTTCGCAGGCTGCCTCACCTCCCCCTTGCCAGAACCTCATAGACTTCGGGATTCACGAGGGTGGACGGCCGCTCGCCCCGGAAGTAGGCGAGGACGCACTCGGTCGTGTGGCGGAGGGTGTTGCGAATCGCATCCTCGCCACGGCCGCCCAAGTGGGGGGCGAGCACGGCGTTATCGAGCGTGAAGACGGGATGCGAATAATCGGGCGGCTCCTCGGGGAACACGTCGATGCCCGCGCCCCGGATGACGCCGTTTTGAAGAGCTTCCGTAACAGCGTCGAGATCGAAAACGGGCCCCCGCGAGGTGTTGAAGACGTAGGCGTCGGGCTTCATGAGGGTCAAGATTTCGCGGTTGATGATGTGCGTCGTCCCGGGCGTCAGGGGCACGTGGCAGGTGAGGTAGTCCGACTCCCTCGCCAGCTCTTCCAGGCTCACGAAGCGCACGCCCAGCGCATTCGCCGTCTCCTCGTCTTGCACGATGTCGTGGGCGATCACGTTCATGTCGAAGGCGACGGCCCGTTTCGCCACCTGCTTGCCGATGTTCCCGAACCCCAGTATCCCCATCGTCATCCCGTTGAGCGGGCGCATGGGGGGCTGAATCTCCCGCCACAGGCCCTTTCTGATTTCTGTGTCC
This sequence comes from bacterium, assembly GCA_965219955.1. Classification (GTDB taxonomy): domain Bacteria; phylum UBA8248; class UBA8248; order UBA8248; family UBA8248; genus Bin107. Next base: position 3,949,198 of record OZ244799.1, on the reverse strand, counting down.
AGCCAGCCGATGCGCCGGACGGCGCAGAGCAGCATGCCGAAGAGGTGCTCCGCCACGGACTGTGAGTTCTGCCCCGCCGAGTTCGCCACGAGTATGCCGCGCTCGGTGGCCGCCGGTATGTCGACGTTGTTCAGGCCCACGCCGGCGCGCACGATGATTTTCACCCCGGGGGCGCCATCCATCACGCCTGCCGTATAAGGCTCCGCCCCCGCGATGACGGCGGTGACGCCCGGCAGGGCCGCGATGACGTCTTCCTCGGGCATGTAGCCCCGGCACTCGTCGAGGCGCACCTCAAGCCCCTCGTCCACCAGGGGCTGGAACATCTCCATCGGGTCATCGAAATTCAGGATAAATGGGGTTCCCACCCAGACCACGGGTTTATCGCTCATCCAGGTTCATCTCCATTTCATTGGCTCTTGCATGTATTGAGAAAAATAAGGGAAACAGCAGCCTATCTGCCTCGCCACTCGGGCTTTCTCTTCTCGCGGAATGCGAGGATTCCTTCTTTCGAGTCTTCGGTGTTCAGGATGCGATCCGCCACGTCGCGCGACATGTAGACCCTGTCCTTATAGCCCAGGTCCTCGCCCCGGCGCGCCGCCTCCTTGATGGCGCAGACCGCCATGGGCGCGGCTTCCAGGATTTCGTGCGCGTAGCGCACAGCCGTCGGCAGCAGTTCCTCGTGCGGCACCACCTCGGTGGCTATCCCTAAGCGCAGGCACTCCTCGGCGGGGATGAACTTGCCGCGCATCAGGTAGCTCATCGCCTGCGTCCAGGGAATCGCGTGCGCGCACATGGCGGGGCCGCTCACCGAGGATATCCCCCGGAGCACCTGCGGCCAGCCCATGGACCCGCGCTCTGAAAAAATCAGGATGTCCGAGTTCAACGCGAAGCCCGCCCCCTGGGCCAGACAGGGGCCGTTGATGGCGCAGATGACGGGCTTGTAGAGATAGCGGAGATACAGATAAAGTTCGTCGTTCGACATCACCTGGGCGTCGCCCTCGGGCATCTTCTCCACGATGTCCTTGCCCGAGCAGAATACGTCCCCCGCCGCCGTGATGACGGCCACCCAGACGTCCGGGTTGTGCTTGATGTCCACATACGCGTCCTGCACCTCCTTGCGCATGGCGTAGTTGATGGCGTTTTTCTTCTCGGGCCGGTTCAGGGTGAGATACGCGACGTGGTTCTTGACTTCGTAGGTGGTTGCTTCTCGATTGGCCATGGCCGGGCTTCCTTTTGCTGAAAAGGTGCGGGAGCGACGCCTCCTGTCCCATGAATTCTCTCAAGATGGTCGCGCATTGTAGCGAAAACCGCCCGAGCGCGCCCCCGTGCGCGGAAATTTCCTTAACTCCAAACTTGTGAGAAACTGAAGCCCCGGACAAACGCATCCACCGAACCGATAGGAGAAGCCACATGCGCGTCGTCGACGTCATCGCCGGAATCCTGAAGCGCGAAGGGGTGAGGAACCTCAAATGCTACCCCACCACCGTCCAGATAGAAGCGGCCGCCGCTATCGGCATCCGGCCCATCGTCTGCCGTCAGGAGCGCGTGGGGGTGGGCATCGCGGACGGCTTCGCCCGCGTCACCAACGGCGCTTCTCCTTCCGTCTTCACCATGCAGTACGGGCCGGGGGCGGAAAACGCCTTTCCGGGCATCTCGACCGCGTATTCGGATTCCACGCCCATGCTGCTGCTCCCCCTGGGCCACGCCAGGGGACGCGACCGCGTGTTCCCCATGTTCAGTTCCGTGGACTCCTACGCCTCGGTGACGAAATCGGCCGAGCAGATAAACGTGCCCGAACGGGCGGCGGACGCCATGCGCCGCGCCTTTCACGCGATGCGGAACGGGCGCCCCGGCCCCGTGCTCGTCGAGCTGCCCGAAGACGTGGCGGGGGCGGAAGTCTCGGAAGATATGCTCGAAAGCTACACGCCCGTGAAGCGAACGCGCGCCCAGGCGGATCCCCAAGACGTGGAGAGCGCCGCAGGCGCGCTGGTCGAGGCGAAGCGTCCGGTGATCCTCGCGGGCGCGGGCGTGCTCTACGCCGAAGCTACGGATGAGTTGCGCGAGCTGGCGGAACTCCTCCAGGTTCCCGTGTTGACCACCATGGAGGGCAAGAGCGCGATATCGGAAGCGAACCACCCCCTCGCCCTCGGCGTCGGTTCGAGCGTCATGGCGGGTCCCGCCTATCATTTCCTAAGAGACGCGGACCTCGTGTTCGCCGTCGGCACGAGCCTCACCGACCACGGCCTCGCCACGCGCGTGCCCGGCGGCAAGACCATCGTCCACGCGACGAACGATTCCGTAGATATCAACAAGAATTACGCCGCCGATCATCCCGTGCTCGGTGACGCGAAGCTCGTGCTGCGCCAGTTCATCGACTGCTGCGCCGAGCGGGTGAAGAACGCGGAGAGAGACAAGAGTGTGCAGGCGCAGGTGGCGGAGGCGCGGAAGGCCTGGCTCGATGAATGGGCACCCAAGCTCACTTCGGATGAAAAACCCATCAACCCCTACCGCGTCATCGGGGAGCTGATGCGGAACGTCCCTGCGGCGGAGGCCATCGCCACCCACGATTCGGGGAACCCGCGGTACGAGATGCTGCCCATGTACCTTAGCGACACGCCCAGGTCTTATCTCGGCTGGGGGAAATCGCACCAGCTCGGCACGGGGCTCGGCCTCGCCATGGGCGCGAAACTCGCCGCGCCCGATAAATTCTGTGTGAACTTCATGGGCGATGCGGCGTTCGGCATGACGGGGCTCGATTTCGAGACCGCCGTGCGCGAGAACCTGCCCATCTGCACGGTGGTGCTCAAGAACTCCACCATGGCGGTGGAGACCAGCCACATGGCGCTCTCTCATGAGAAATACGGCACGCGCGACGTGGGCGGCGAATACGCCGACATCGCCAGGGCCTTGGGCGGCTGGGCGAAGCGCGTGGAGGAGCCGGGCGAGGTCGGCCCCGCCTTCCTGGAAGCGAGGCGCGTGACTGAAGAGGGGACGCCTGCGCTGCTCGAGTTCATCACGAGCGAGGAGATGGGCTACTCCCACGCCCGCCCGTTCGGCTAGCTCCGGCGCGGAGCGCGTTGAAAAAGCCTACAGAAAAAGTATGCCGGATTTCACTCCCCCCTTGAGGGGGTTGTTGAAAAAGTCCCCCTCCGAGGGAAAATTTGTTTGTGTGTAGGGGTCGCATACATGCGACCCGGCCTTTTTGCCTTCCAACGACGGGCCGCATATATGCGGCCCCTACACACTCCGGTGCGGCGAGGCAAGGACGAAACCCGCAGCTGCCATATTGACCTCACCCTGAGTAGCGGCGAAGCCGCGTATCGAAGGGCGAGGCCCCGCACCGGTCGGGAGATGTTCGTTCCCCCCTCCTTCGATACGGCGCTGACACGCCTACTCAGGATGAGGGGTTGGGTGCTTGCACGCAGGTTCCGCCTTCGCGGAAAACCTCCCCGACGAGAGAGACAAAAGAAAGCCCTCCTGACAAGGGGGTAAAACGATGCCCCCGGCTTGGGATTTCAAAGACCCGCGGCTTACGCCTCGACGACGATTTTGCCCATCTGCTGGTTCGATTCCATGTACTTGTACGCCCCCACCGCTTCATCGAGCGGGAACGTCTTCGCGACGATGGGCCTGAGCGCGCCTGATTCCAGGCCCTCGTAGATGAACTTCTTCCCCTTTTCCCTTTTTTCCGGGAACTTCGTGATCTCCATGATCGTGTAGCACCTGAAGGTCAGCCCTTTCCGGAGAGCCGGGAACAGGGGTATCACCGCATCCTCGGGCGAGAGGCGGCCGTAGAGGAAAATCGAGCCCTGGTACGCGGTCGCATCGGCAACTTTCGGCAGCGTGGACCCGACGACGGGGTCGAAGACGACGTCGGCGCCCGTGCCTCCCGTAATATCCATCACCCGCTCGGCCAAATCCTCCTCATCCGTCACGACTACGTGATCGGCTCCCACACCCAGGATGAAATCCTTCTTTCCCGCGCCGCGCGTCGTGGCGATGACACGCGCGCCCACTGATTTCGCTATCTGAACAGCCGCGACGCCCACGCTGCTGCTCGCCGCCGTGAGCAGGGCGGTGTCACCCTCCTTCAATCCTCCGAATTCGATGAGCGCGCCGTATGCGGTGAAATACGGCATCCAGATGGACGCGGCCTCGGCGGGCGAGAGGTTATCGGGATAGCGGGCGGCGGCGAACGCCGGAACGACCGCCTGCTCGCCGCACACCCCGTGCTCCACCATCGAGAAACAGGGAATCGTACTCACTCGGTCGCCCACCGCCAGACCTTCCACGCCCGGACCCACAGCGTCTATCGCCCCGCAGGCCTCGTAGCCGATGCGGGAGGGGAACACCGGCTTGTCGTGGTAGCGGCCCTCCCGGAAGAGAACTTCCGCCCGGTTGAGCCCCATCGTCTCCACGGCGACCCGCACCTCGCCCTCCCCCGGCTCCAGATCAGGAACTTCCGCCACGCGGAGCACGTCCGCGCCGCCCAACTCGTCAAAAAGAACCGCTTTCGGCATTCCTTCATCCTCCTTCGTAATCGCTCAAAGAGCAGGCCCGATGGGCCACTCGATAACCGTCACCCCCAGAAACCACAGGGGCTCTATCCGGTAGATCCAAAGATTCGCTTCGGTGTCTCCGCTCAGAGCGGCGGCGGATATCCATGTCCTGATCTCGTTGCCCCCGTTTCCGCCCTCATCGATCTTGGCCTGGGGCCACGCGGAGAGACCCTTCGCGTCGGCGCGGCAAAGCAAGTCGATCACCTCGCGGTCCCACGCCTCGTCGATGTCGCCCTGCTCGGGGGTTCCGATCCAGTGCGAGGGCGCGCCCGTCGCCACCACGGCCACGCGCTCGTGTCCCGCATAGCTCTCAATCAATCTTCTCAGCGAGACGCCGAGTTCGTATGAGCGCGCGGCGGGCGGCAGGGGCGGCGCCACTGTATTCTGGAGGATCGGCACGATAGGCAGCCCCGTATCGCCCATGAGCGCCAGGGGCGAGACGAAGGAATGATCGAGCGCCAGTTCCCGGCACAACAGGGGGTCGAAGCCGCTCGCCAGCAGCCCCCGCGTAAGGTGGGATGCCAGCCCCTCGGCGCCTTCGTATATGTCAGGCGGGAGGAAAGGCTCGGTCTCCACCGGGCCGAAGCGGGGACCTGCGCCGATGGCCAGGGCGGGGTATCTGTCCATGGAGAAGGCGTGCAAGTGATCGTTCCCCAGCAGGACCATCACCTCGGCGCCCCTTTCGACAACCTCGCGGGCCATCCTGCGGTAAGAGGAGAAGACCTCTTCCCTCACGTCTTCCGCGGGCGCATCGTGCCTCAGCAAAAAAAGAGGCGTATGGCTGGCCGCGAAGGCGCCGACGATCTCAGCCATCCTATATCTCCCCCTCGTCGGGACGCGGATAGGAGAGGCCTGCAAGCGCCGCCCGGAAATCTTCATCCGATATCCCTGCGCGAAACTGCAGCACCCGCAGCAGGTAGGGGTTCGCGCCGAAGCTCCACAGGGCGCGCACGTCGGAATCGCGAACCGCCGCAAGCTCCGCGTCGGTGACGTCATAGCCGCGCGCGAATTCGAGCGGGTCGCGCAGGAACGCCTCGCGCTTCTCGAGGGGCTGAATGTCGTGGATCAAGCGGTTAAGGGATAATTTCGGCATGGCTGAAGCCTACAAGAGAAACCAGGGAAAATAAACGGGAACTACATACATGTCCCGATCGTGGGGAACAAGGGCCTAGATGTGACAGGGAATGATGTAACCATTTCCCCTTGGGGGGCTTTTGAATAACCCGGCTTCGGCGGCGGGCGGCATGGAGACTCACGCGACGGCGGAGAGGAAGCCCGCGCCGGGTCTTCGCCTCGCCGCGGCGGCCCACCGAGCCTTCCTGCGGGCAGTTGCGGGTAAATGCGGGGAGAGCCGCGCAATTCATCGCAAATGCGGGGCGCGAAAAAAATTTGTGCTCATATTTGAGTCGCCTGTGCTCAGATATGTAAAATAAGTCATTTTATTACAACTATTTGCAATGCTTTCCCGCTTTCGTTTTTTATCGAAAAACCCCGTGAATTTATCTATATTTATCTTATTTTCCGGTATTTTATCGAAATTCGCCGCGCGTTCTTCGCGGCTGGTCCCCGATCGCGAAAGAGCAGTCCCGATCGCCGGGAGAAGGATGATCGGCCGAACGGAGCCGGCCGGTCTTCCCTGATGAGGGGCCGGCCGCTGCTTTCCCTTTTTCGCATTCCTCGCGTCCATGAGAACGTCTCCTCTGCGCTACTCGCGGGAGATTCTGCCGCATTCCGATGCGGGGCGATAACCGCAAATGCGGGGAAATACGGGGCCAAAACCTCCCCTGATCGGTGCTTTTTCAACCCGTCCTGCAGGAAGAGCCTGTGAAAAGAAATCGTCCGCCGCTGTTCGATTCACCCCCTGTGCGACTATAATCCGGCATCTCATCAAGCAAGGAGTCCGATATGGAATGCACGCCGGACCCGGCCCTTCCGCCGGGACGCGGAAAACCGGGCAAGGAGATCACCCCCGAGGAAGCGAACGGCTTCAAACTATTAGGCCACTGCGATTTCGGCGGCCGCAACAAGGGCGACGTCATGCAGCTTCTCGTGAAGGACGACTTCGTGCTCTGCGGCCACGTGGGCATGTCGGGCGTGGGCACGAGCGTCATCGACGCCTCGAACCCCCGGAAGCCCAGGCTCGTGAACCAGATTCCCGCCCCGCGCAACACGCACAACAACAAGCTCCAGATCGTGGGCGACATCATGGTCGTCAACAACGAGCAGTTCGGCGGACGCGGCCCCGATTTCGAGCCCTTCAAGGCGGGCATCGACATCTACGACGTCTCGAACCTGCCCGAACTCCGCCCGCTGGGGTATTTCCACACGGGCGGGCGCGGGGTGCACCGGTTCTGGTTCGGCGACGGCCGCTACGCCTTCCTGACGGCCGGGGACGACGAATACATCGATCAGTTCCTGAAGATCATCGACCTGAAAGACCCCACCCGCCCCAAAGAGGTCGGCCGCTGGGCGATGCCGGGCATGCGGAACGACGAGGAGCGCGACTGGTACCAGATGGGCCAGTTCCGCTTCAAGAAAAACCGCAAGGGCGAATACATCCTCCTGGGCGGCGAAGTGCCCGAGGGGATGAAGAAAAAACGCGCCTGCGTGCACATGTCCATGAACGTGGGCGACAGGTGCTACGGCGCGTGGTGGGATTCTGGCTTCATCATCCTCGACATCACCGACATCACGAACCCCGCCCTCATCAGCCACACCCAGTGGCCGCCCGAGGAGAGTTCGGCCACGCACTCCGTGCTGCCCCTTTTGGACAGAAACATCTGCATCGTTTCGGATGAATGCACGGCGGAGGACATGGAAGACATCGAAAAACAAATCCGCGTGATGGACATATCCGATGAGAAAAACCCGAAAGTGCTCTCCACCTTCCCGCACCCCGAGGGCGATTACGCCGAGCGCGGCGGACGATCCGGCCCGCATAACCTGCACGAGAACCGCCCGGATTCGCTCATCGATAAAACCCGAGTCTACATGACGTGGTTCAACGGTGGGCTTCGCGTCTTCGACATCGAAGACCCGCTGAATCCCAGAGAAGTCGCCCACTACGTGCCCGAAACGCCCAAACGCGACCCCATCCGCCCCCTGTGGGGGAAAGACTACGAACTCCTGCAGGTCCAGGTGGACGACGTCTACATGGCCGCGGACGGCAGGGCCTACATCAGCGAACGCCTGGGTGCGGGTGTGTGGATACTGGAGTCCGATTTTTAGGGGGGAGCTTTCAAGTACCATTCGTACGCAGCAATAATGAGTGAGATAATTGAGTGAGCGACTTCACGCACATTTCCCTGGATGTCGAATATGAGTTGGACGACTGGAGTGTTGCTGAGGAACGTCCGACCGGTTCACGAGCCAAGCTGACCCTGAACCGTAAAAGCGATAACCAATACTTTATCTTCAAATGGCCCAAAATTCAGCGCGAGCATCAAATATGGTCGGAGCTTTTCGCGTCGTTCATCGCAGGAGACCTTTTGGGTTGGGACGTCCAGCATGTTGCCTTGGGCGTCCGAAACGGCCAACCGGGAAATCTGCTCCGCTACATCTACCAACCCGACGTTCCAGAAGACTTCATCGAAGGTTGGCAACTATGTAAAGAGGTTGACCCTGAATTCGACGTGGACAAGGGACAGCACCACACCTTCCCACTGATCCTCCAGACCCACGCCGACTTGATCGCCCCGCGCTACGGAATCGAACGGACCGATTTCATGGAGTTCTGGTCACGGGCGCTTGCACTGGATACGCTGATATCCAACACGGACCGCCATGCCGAGAATTGGGCCATCATTAAATCTCCGTATGGGGCCAGAATGGCGGCGCTCTATGACCACGGGTCGAGCATGGGATGCGGATTGGACCCCGTAGGTCTTGATCGATACTTCGGGGAAGACGGACGCCTTAAACCAGACCGGATGAACCGGTTCAGGAAATCAGGAAGGCATCACGTTCGACTCGAAGAGCCAATGAGGCATGGAGCCCACTTCGAGCCTCTGTGCCGAAAACTGCTGGAAAACTACCCTGAGGGCCGCGCTGTCTTTGAACAGGTAGCGAGTATCGACCTGGAGGCCGTGAAGAAACTGGCTCACGAGATCGTCGCACGCGTCGAATTGCGGAAACCCTATGCGCTAACGGATAGAAGGGCGGAGCACATTTATGCTATTCTGGAAATTGGTATGCAACGCATCAAGAACATCCTCCGCGAGACGAAATGATGACGGACATGATCACCGACCCCATACAGACGCGCCGGGCGTTGCTGACGTGGCAGCGTCCCCTGGAACAGCCTGGTTCCCGCGACAGGTTCGCCGTCGCCGGGTTGTTGCAATGCGAGGGAGGCGTGGCGTTCTCGTATCTGGGTGAGGAAAGCCTCTCACCGGCTCTTGAAACCGGATTCAGCGGCTATCCCGGCCTGGCGCTGGGCGAGGCGCACGGGGCGGATACCGCGATCGACGTGCTGGCCCGACGACTGCCGCCCCGGGGTCGGCCCGATTTCGACGATTTCATCGAGACATTCGGCCTCTCGCCACAAGCCGATTTCTCCGACCTCAGCCTGCTGGCCTATACGGGCGCGCGCTTGACCGGTGACAGTTTCGGCGTCACCGAGACTTTCGAGGGATTCGACCGGCCATTCCGCTACGTCTTCGACGTCTCGGGTTACCGGCATTACCGAAATGGTGCACCAGATCTCGCTGTAGATGAGCCGGTAATCTTCCGGCGCGATCCGACAAACGAGCATGATTCTGATGCAATAGAAATAGCCCGAGAAAATGACGCCCGACTCGGCTATGTCAACCGATTGCAAGCCCAAACGGTGCGAGGGTGGATTGAGCACGGGAACATAGACGCACGCGTGTTCAGGCTGGGCGGTCGTTCGGTCTATCCACGGCTATTCGTCATGGCCGATATCGAGCCGGTCCTGCAAAAGGTTCATGCGGCTTGAGAATCGTTGCGGCGTAACCACCTTAGAGATCCCCCCTACCCCAGCTTCTCGCCGAAAAAGGCGAGCGTCTTCTCCCATGAATCCTCGCTCTGCTCGGCGCGGAAGCGCTCGGGGTTGTCCTCCCACTGAAAGGCGTGGCCCGCGCCGTCGTAGCGGTGGAAGACGTATTCGGCGCCCGCGTCCTTGAGCGCCGCCTCGTAGTCGTCCACGTCTTCGGGCGAGGGGTTCTGATCCTCGTTGCCGAAGATGCCGATGACCGGGCACGCGATGTCGCCGGTCAACTCGATGGCGGGTGGGTTTCCCGCGCCACGCACCTCCTTCACGCCGCCGCCGTAGAAGACCGCGCACGCGGCGTAGCGCGAATCCGTGCACGCGCCCAGCCAGCTCACGCGCCCGCCCCAGCAGTGGCCGACGATGCCGATCCGGCCCGCGTCCACGCTCGCAAGCGCCGCGAGGGCGTCGAAGCCGGCTTTGAGATCGAGCGCCGTCTGCGCGTCGTTGAACTCATCGCGCTTTATCTGCATATCGTCACTCTTCGACCACCAGTGGTAGAGAAACGGAACCGACACCGCGTAGCCGTTCTCCCGGTAGCGCTCCGCTGCTTTAAGCGTGAAGGGGTCGCCCTCGATCCCCCCGTGGCCCGGTATGTGCTGGCAGAGCACGAGGCCCGGATGCGGCCCTGCGCCCTCGGGCTCATACAGGAAAATCTCCATCTCGCTTCCCTGGACCTGCGCCTTCTCGATTCGATACGTCATTTGTTTTCCTCTTTTTGGATAAAGGAGTGAAGCCACGTGGCCCCCTCATGAAATACGATGAATTATGGGAATTATATACTTTAGTTGGCAACTTCCTTTCCCTGCCCGGGTTTTTCTCACGCCTCCCCTGATTGTCCTTTCCGACCGACAAGGGGGTTGTTGAAAAAATCCTTGCGGGTCGGGCCAAATCACTCCCCCCTTGAGGGGGAGTCGAAGAGCTAAGGGCGTAAGCCCGCAAGCGATTCGGTGGGGGGTATAATTCGGAATGGCAATAAACGCGATTCACCCCCCACCGATTCAGCCTTCGCACAAAACGCTCGGCTTCATCGTCTGGCTTTCCCCTCGGGAAGCCAGACCCTCAAGGGGGGAGTGAATCTTGCTCTTTCATTGGACGAGTCAAATCCTCGTTAATCGGGCTTTTTCAACAGCCCCGACAAGGGAGGGAATGCGCCCGTAGGGACAGGCCTCCGTGCCTGTCCGACACCTGAAAAGGACAACCACGGAGGGCAGGACAACCCCGAGGAGGGGTTGTCCACTACGGATGAAAAACTGCGCCTCAAGCGTCCTCGAACACCAGGTTCTGCGGTTCCCCCCGGACAAAGGCCTCCACGTTGTCCACCGCGATGCGCGCCTCACGCTCTACCGCTCCCTCGGTATGCGCGGCGACGTGGGGGGTGAGGATGACGTTGTCGATCAAGCGGAATGGCGAATCCTCCGGCAAGGGTTCTTCGGGCTCGAACACGTCGAGACCCGCGCCAGCGATCCTCTTTTCCCGCAGCGCTTCGAGCAGGGCGTCCATATCCACAAGCGCCGCGCGCGAGGTGTTGATCAAGAACGCCGTGGGCTTCATCCCCGCGATTCGCTCACGCGAGATGATTCCCTTGGTCTCCGGCGTTACGTGAAGCTGGATCGTCACGAAATCGGCTTGCATACACGCTTCGAGCGATGCCGCGCGCGCTCCTTCTTTGGCTGCGCGTTCCGGCGTCATGTGCTTCGACCAGGCGAGCACCTCCATCCCGAACCCCCGCGCCATGGGGACGACCTTGCTCCCGATGTGCCCGAAGCCGATGACGGAGAGCGTCTTGCCGAGAAGCTCCACGCCCCGGACGCGCTCCCATGCCCCCGTCCGCATGGCGGGCCCCTGACAGGGGAGCCGCTTCGCCAGAGCGAGGACCATCATCATCGTGTGCTCGGCCACCGAGGGGCTCCCCGCGCCCGGCGTCACGGATACGGAAACGCCCCGCCCACGCGCGCGCTTCATGTCCACCGCCCGGGGGCGAGTACCCCAGATGGAGATAAAACTCAAGTTTCGCGCTACGTTCAGCAATGTAGTGTTCTTGAAGTCCGTCTGGTAGCGCACGGTGAGGATAACGTCCGCGTCCCGGATGCGTTCCGCCATCTCCTCTTCATCCCTTGGCCGCTCGGTGAAACGGGCCACATCGCCCAGCTTCTCGAGGCGCGCGAGGTGGGCCGAGTCCGTGAAGTTGCCCTCGTAGTCATCCGGTATCACGATTCTCATGCGCACGTTCCAATCGCCCAGGTCAGCAAAGCGTTGTGGTATCCGGGTTTGCCCCTCTTGTATACCCCAATATGATTGACAGAACATATCGTCTCAAGTAGTCCTATGGGATCGGGCAAATCACTGTCGACGTTTCCCGCTTCCAGAAGGATGCCTTCTCCGCCATGATGCCGGACTTAAGCCCCGAAGAATCAGAGATGGTGGCCCGCGCGCGCACGATTGCGCGTGAGGACATCCTCCCCATCGCCGCGGCGCGGGACAGGAACTACGCGCCCGGCGAGGCCTACCCCTGGCACATCGCGGATAAACTGGACGCCGCAGGACTCAGAACGCTCACCGTGCCCGGGAAGTTCGGCGGCTTCGGCGCGCGCCATCTGGTGCAGGCCATGGTGGCCGAGGAGATCGCATACGGCGACCTGGGCGTCGCCGTCTCGATGGATCAGACCTACAAATTCACCCAACTGCTCACAGTCGAGACCACGCAGACCCAGCGCGACTTGTACCTCGAAGACTTCATGAACGACCCGAGAGCCTTACTCGCCCTCGCCACCACGGAGCCCCAGAGCGGGACCGACACCTTCCTGATGCACGACGAACCGGGCGCCGGCCCCCGCATGACGGCGAAGCGGGAGGGTGATTTCTATATCCTGAACGGAACGAAGCACTATATCTCGAACGGGGGCCTTGCCAAGTATTACTTCATCTTTGCGCGGACCGCGCCGGACAAGAAGATGAGCGAGGGACTCACCTGCTTCCTCGTGCCGCGCGACACCGAGGGCTTCGAGATCGGTGAGGCGCACTCGAAACTCGGCAGGCGGCTCCTCCAAAACGGCGAACTCGTGCTCAGGAACTGCCGGGTGCCCGCGCACAATCTCTTCGGTGAGTGGAACGGGGGCCTCTCTATCCTGAAACGCATGGTGAGCGGCGCGCTCATTCCGGTCATGGGCCCCTCGCGCCTGGCCTACGACCTCGCGCGGACGGCGGCGCAGGAGAGCGGTGCGGCGGACGAGCAGTGGGCGCAGATGGCGCTCACGGAAATGTATATGCTGATTGAAGCGTCGCGAACCTACCTGTATTCTGCGGCGTGGCATGCGGAAAAACCGACGGACGATTCGAAGCGCCGCCTGATGTCCAAGGTGTTCGCCTCCGAAGCCGGCATCAAGGTCTGCCGCACCGCGATGGAGGTCTGGGGGAGGACGGGCGCAACATATCACGACGACAGGCCGACGCCCGAGAAGTGCTGGCGCGACGTGCTGAGCTATCTGCACGGCTTCGGCACGAACGAGGCGGTCAAGCTCAAGGCCGCGCCGCTGCTCGCTCCCGCCGGCGTGGATGAATGGTAAACTGACACTTAAGACATTTTTGTCTACACCCGAGAAGGAAAAGGAGACTGCAATGCCCCCATACAAGAAATCGGACTCACGCGCCTACTGCAGGGAGAACATGCAGGGAATCTGGGCCGCCATCCCCTACCCCTTCGATGAGAACGACAACATCGACGAGGCGGGCCTGCGGGCCGACATCCGCCATTACATCGACGACCTCGACATCAAGGGGTTTTTCGTCGGCGGGATGATCGGCGAGTTCTGGTGCCTGACGAAAGAAGAGCGCCTGCGCGGCCAAGCGATCGCCTGCGACGAAGCGGGGGAAGTGCCCATCATCGCGCACACCGGCCACACCTCGGCCAAGGAAGCCATCGAACTCACCAACGCGGCGATTGAGGCGGGCGCGACCTACGCGATTCTCGCGAACCCCTACCTCGGCGCGCAGGGTATTCCCGAGCGCGTCCGCGCGTTTTTCAAGGAATTCTGCAGCAACGTGGATATCGGCGTGTCCCTGTTCAACACGGCGGGAGCGGGCTATTCCCTCTCGCCGACGCTGGTTCGCCAGATCGTCGACGACAACGAGAACCTCTGCTGCATCAAGAACGCGCAGCCCAAGTATCACTGCGACGAGGTGCGCGAAGCCGTCGGCGAGGACATCGTCGTGAGCGACCCGATGGAGACCCAGTGGTTCTTCAACCGCGCCTATCACAAGCAGCAGACCTACATGAGCGGCCCCGACCCGTTCCTCTTGCAGCGCACCGGCAATCTGTGCATGCAGAAATACACCGACCTGATCGACGAGGGGAACCTCGAGGAAGCCTGGACCGCGCGCGAGTCCATGAACCCGATTCGCCGCGTGGCCGACAAATGGCTGTGGGAGCCCTGGGCGCGGGGCGCGTTCCCCATCGCCGCGCTCAAGGACTGGATGGACCTGATGGGCATGCACGGCGGCCCCTCGCGCGCGCCGATGATCCCCCTGAGCACGGACGAGAAAGCGGAGCTGACCTCGGACTTGAAGAGCGTGGGCCTCATCGACTAGCCCGGGCCGCTCCCGCGTTCACAAGGGTTCGACGCATGGATTTCGCTCCCTCAGAAGCTATTATCGCGCTTCAAGGTTTGGCGCGCGGTTTCTCGCGTCAGGAGATCGCTCCGCGCACGGATGCGCTCGATCAGGAAAAAAATCCGGAAAACCGCTTTCCCGCCGATATTCTGGAAAAAGGCGACGCACTGGGCCTGCGCACCCTCCCCGTCCCGGAAACCCAGGGCGGAGGGGGCGCCGATCTGCTCGGCCTCTGCTTCGTGGCGGAAGAGCTCGGCTGGGGAGATTTGGGCGTCGGCGTCATCTACGCGCAGGATTGGGCGCTCATAAACGCCGTATCCCGTTTGTGGGACGAGTCGGCATTCGCGGCGAATTTCACGCAAGATCACCCGCCCCATCTGGCTCACGTGAAAATCAGCGAGACGCCTCCCCCCGAAGACAAAATGCCCTATGCGTCGGACGCGCCCCAAGGTGCATCCATCGAAAAAAACGGCGACGTCCTGCGTCTCGACGGCAGCGCAAGACACGTGCTGAACGGCGCGGCCGCGGGTATGTATCTGCTGGAATCAAGTCCCACGGATGAAAGCGGGCTGCGGGTTTTTCTCCTGGAAAACCGCGAGGGAGGAGGGATCGAAGTCGCCCATTACCATGATTTGATGGGGATGCGCGCCTCCCAGGACGTCGATCTGCGCTTCGACGACGTGCCGCTCGACCACCCGCTCGATTGCGCGGAAGAGGAGTGGAGGAACGCTACGCACGCCACCCGCATCCTCCCGGCGGCGGCTGCGGTCGGAACGTCGAGAAAATCGCATGAGCACGCGCTCGACCACGCGCGCGAGCGGGTGCAGGGGGGGAAACCCATCATCGAGCACCAGACGGTGGGCTACATGCTTTGTGATAACCTTATGGAACTCGATGCCGCCCGAAGAAGCCTCCAGGCGGCGGCCTGGGCGGCGGAACGAGGCGGGAACGCGGAACCCTGGCGGAGTTTTCTCGCAAAAGCCTTCGCTACGGAATCTTGCGAGCGTGTCGCGCGGCGTTCGATGGAGGTGTGGGGTGGCGCCGGCTATATGACCGAAGCGCCGATGGAGCGGCTGACGCGCGACCTCGTGGCTTTTTCCCACGGGTTTGGCATGAGCCATGCCGCGCGCTCCGCCGCGATGGGCCTGCTATAGATGACTCGTGAGCGAGACGATTACGCGAATATATGGAGGATGTGGAATTGAGTGAGAGAATCGCCTACGTCAAGGGCCGGTTCGTGCCGGAATCGGAAGCGACCGTGTCCATTCTGGATCGCGGCTTCCTCTACGGCGACGGCGTGTACGACGCATCGCGCACCTTCGGCGGCAAGCCATGGCACCTGAGGGGGCACATCGACAGGCTCTATCTTTCGTGCCGCTACGCGCGACTCGACCCCGGCATGGACGCGGACGAGATGGAAGCCCTCACGATGGACCTCATCGAGCGGAACCGGGGCGTTTACGCCGAGGGGGAGGAATTCCGCATCAACCACTGGGTGACGCGCGGCGGCGGCGTCAGTTCCGCAGCCACCCACACCCACGGGGCGCACACGGTGGTCATCTTCACCCTGCCGATGGACTATACGCGCTACGCCCACGGCTACAGAGAGGGCGTACCCTCGGTCGTCACCGGCGTGCGCCGCATTCCACCCGAGTGCATCGAGCCGCGCGCCAAGGTCGGCAACAAGATGAACCACGTGCAGGCCGACTTCCAGGCCGCCGAGGCGGGCGCCTGGCCCATCATGCTCGACATCAACGGCTTCGTGGCCGAGGGGTCGAGCTACAACTGCTTTTTCGTGAGAGACGGCGAAATCCTCACCCCTACGGATTACAACTGTCTGGTCGGCGTCACGCGCACCCACGTCATCGATATGGCGAAAGAACTCGGCATCCCGGTTCGCGAAACCAACTTGACGCGCTACGACCTGCTGATTGCGGACGAGGCCTTCCACACCGGGAACAGCATCTGCATCCTCCCGGTATCCTCCATCGACGGAACCCCGATGACGCACGGCGCTCCCGGTCCCGTCACCAAACGCCTCATGGACTTGTGGGCGAGCCAGGTGGGCTGCGACTGGGCGGCGAAATCCCTCGCCGCTATCGAGGATTGTTGAAAAACCCCTGAAACTCTGGATTTGTCGTATGTAACCGACCGACGAGAGAGAAAAATCACTCCCCCCTTGAGGGTCTGGCTTCCCGAGGGGAAAGCCAGACGAGGAAGCCGAGCGTTTTGTGCGAAGGCTGACTCGGTGGGGGGTAAAATGCGTTTTATCGCCATCCGAATTATCCCCCCACCGATTCGCTTGCGGGCTTACGCCCTTAGCTCATCGACTCCCCCTCAAGGGGGGAGTGGTTGATTGGCGCTCTACAAGGGAGGATAAAGTTTCATCCCTTGATGGTCAGCTACATAACCCGAATCACGAAACCAAGACTTTTTCAACAACCCCTTGTCAGGGGGGTATAAAGGCGATGCGCCCCCGCCGGGCTGAGGGGTTTTGGTTTTTTCTTGCCCCCCTGACAAGGGGGGGTAGGGGGGGTTGCCTTTATGAGATTCGCCTTTCAAGGGGGTTGCCAATGACCCTCAAGAGGGAGACCCAACCAAGACACTCCGCTTTCACGCAGGATGAATCAGAAACGGCGTTTGTGTCGAAGGGCTACCGCTTCCCGCCGAAACCAGCGGAGAGATCACTGCGCTCGAGAACGCCGCCCATCCCCTCGTGCCGGGTTCCGAAGAAAGCGCCCGTGACCTCCCCGGCATCACCACTCGATCGAGTGAAGACGTTGCCGCGCACCTCGACCGAGTAGCCGAGGTCGCCGTCTCCCCACATCGCGCCGCCGTCGTACTCCAGATTGGTGAAGTCGAGTTGCCCATCCAGGTCCGCCAGATCGACGGCAAGGCCGGCATCGCCGGCGACCACCTGCCCTGAAGGCGTAATGCCCAGCAGCGCGCCGCTCCAGGTGGCGGTTCCCGATAATTCCGGGTTTTGCGCCAGATCCATCGGCGGCTCCGGCCCCGAGGCCCAAGGCTGCGCCAGGCCGTTCCTGAAAGCGGCGCCGAAGGAAACCTCCCCGCCCGGAATTCCCAGATCACCCCGACCATGTAGCGACGTCTCATCCCAGGGACCGAGATTCTCCGCCGATATCTCTTCCGGCAGGGCGCCGGGCCGGAATCTGTCATACGCCGCGAGCAGCGCATCGCGGTCTATCTTGGAAAGAAGAAACGGGGGTAAGTTCTGCGGGATTTCTGGGTTCAAGGTGGCATCCGGGAAGCGCCCCGGATCGGTATGGCTGGAGAAACCCAGGGCGTGGAGCAGTTCGTGAACGATGACGTAGACGGTTTTTTCTTCAGGGAAATTTTGAACTTCCCTGCTGTCGATCAATATATGAGAAGAGCCGGCTTCCACGACTTCGTTCCGTTGCGCACGGGGAGTGTAAATGATTCGGGATTGCGTATGGCCAACCGCACTCCGACCCAAATCAGCCTCCCCCGGCCACTGCGCTTGCGGGATGAATTCGATATAGATGCTGCCGCGCGGCACGTCTTCGACGTCCGCCGGATCCGGAGCGGGAGCATCACCAAACGAAAGGCGCGCATCACGAGGCAAGGCGGTGTTGATGATCTGAACGGCGCGCACCGCATAGTCGGTGTATTTCTCGCTCGTTCCCATTACGACATGGACGGTCGGCGGATCAGGGAACGTCGCGAGTCCTGTGACTTCGGGATGAATCGCTCTCGGCCGCAGATACTCGATGACGTCGGCGGCGACGGAGCCGTCCCGCACCGGCCCCTGCGAGATTTCCACGCCATTGCGCTCGCCAGTCGTTTGAAGCCGCGCGGATGGAGGCACATCCACCATCCCGATATGCAGGGAACCGCCGAAATCGAAAAGAGGCGCTTGCGCCGCCTTGGTGGAGGGTTGCAATACAGCCGGCGGCATCACCGCCGGCGGGGCGGGAGGCACAGCAGGAGTGCCGCTTCCCCCGCCGCCGCAGCCATACAGCAAGGCGATGATGAGAAAGCTCGCACAGAAGGTTCCCGAGGGCTTCACTTCCATCCCTTTCCGAGAGCCGAACGAACCCAGGCTTTCACGCAATGTCGATCAGGCGGCAAAGAACGTACGGAGTATATAGCGAGTTTCCACCTGTTTCTATACCTTCGTCATTCCCGTTCCTTCGCTATAGTCTTTTGCCGAGGATCCCGATATATTATCCGCCATCAATCACACATGTTCGCGTTTCTGCATCGCGCGAGGAGATTCTCTCGGAAGGAGGCTCTCATGAAGGCCATGGTGTTGAGGGAAAAAGGAGCGCCCTTTTCATACGAAGACGTGCCCGACCCCGCGCCCGGAGAGGGCGAAGCCGTAGCGCGCGTCATCGCCTGCGGCTCGGGCCTCACGATCCACCATGCGCGCGCGGGCCGCGTGGAGATCGACTATCCCATGATCATCGGCCACGAGGTGGTGGGCGAGATCGTCGAGACGGGCGGCGGAGTCTCGAACGTGAAGGCGGGCGACATCGTCACTTTCCACTGCTACCTGACGTGCGGCCACTGCCGCTGGTGCCGGGTGAACCGCGAACCCATATGCGACAACATGGCCGGCTTCGTGGGCAGGCATTGCGATGGCGGCTATGCGGAATACATCAACCTCCCCGCGCGGAATTACGTTCACGTGCCGGAGAGTCTGGACTACAAAGCCCATCCCGCCGAGGTGGCCGTCATCTGCGACGCCATCGTCACCCCCTACAAGGTCGTGCGCCGCGCTCGCATAGAGCCGATGGAGACCGTCGCCGTCATCGGGGCGGGCGGCGGCGTGGGCATCCACATGGTCATGCTCGCCCGCTGGGCGAATGCGCGCGTCATCGCCGTGGACGTTTCCGAGCAAAAACTGGCCCAGTGCAAGGAACTCGGGGCGGAGGCCACCGTCGACGCCTCGAAGGACGACGTGAGGGAGGCGCTGCTCGAACTCACGGGCGGCCTGGGCGTGAACGTGGCGATTGATTTCGTCTCCCAGGACACCACGCTCGAAGCCGCCGCCGAAGCGCTCGACAAGGGAGGTCGTCTGGTGACGCTCGGCGGCTTCACGCCCAAGCCGTTTCGCCTTTCCGCCGGGAGCCTCCTGAACGGGGAACTGGAGGTCATGGGCAGCCGCTCGTTCACCAGGCAGGAGATCATCGAATCTCTCGAGCTTTGCGCGCGCGGAGAGGTCTGGCCCCTGGTCACGGAAACCTACAAACTCGAAGAGGCCGAAAAGGTGCACGAACGCCTGGAGGCGGGCGCGATTACGGGCCGCGCGGCGATCGTGATGGACTGAGCCGTTTCACTTAAACCTTAAAGGCGAGCGATGGATTTCACCCTCACCGAAAGACAACTCGAACTGCAAAAACTGGCGCACGACTACGCCAGAGATGAACTCAAGCCCCACGCCCACGCGCGCGAGCGGATCACCGACCCCGCCGAGCGGTTCCCCTGGGATATTCTCGAGACCGGGAGCAGGCTGGGCTTGAGGACGCTTTCCATCCCCGAGGAGACAGGCGGCGGCGGGGCCGACATACTCACGCTCTGCATCGTGGGCGAGGAGATCGGCTGGGGGGATCTGGGCGTGGCCGTCACGTTCGACCAGACCTGGAAGATCATTCATTTCCTCGACATCGTCTGGAACGAGGAGCAACGCGCGAAATTCCTGCCCGCGTTTTTGGAGGATCACCGCTTCCACCTCGCCGTCGGGATGACGGAGCCCGAGGTGGGTTCCGAGAACTTCATCCCCGAAGAAGGCCCCGGACTCGGCGTCCGCACGAGCGCGGTGCGAGACGGGGATGACTGGATCATCAACGGGAAGAAGCACTACATCAGCAACGGGGGCATCGCCAAGCTCTACGTGCTCGTCTGCCGCACGGACCCCACCGTCGGCGTCTCGCAAGGCGTCACCTACTTCATGGTGACGCCCGATATGGAAGGCTTCTCCATCGGGAAGATCCACGAGAAGATGGGCCAGCAGCTCTCCCAGAACGCGGAACTCATCTTCGAGAACTGCCGCGTCTCGGATGAATACCGCGTCACGCCGGTCGGCGGGGGCGTGGCGGCCCGCTCGGGCCCGTTTTCGCGAGGCTCGGTCATCGAATCCGCCGCCACGAACCTGGGACCCGCCCGCGCCGCCTATGAGGACGCGCTCGAATTCGCCAAAACGAGAATCCAGGGCGGAAAACCCATCATCGAACACCAGGGCGTGGGCTTCATGCTGGCGGATTGCTTCGTCGAGTACGAGGCTTCGCGCCGGATGCTCCACTACGCCGCCTGGCGGGCGATGCGCGATAACTACGACCCCAAGCTCGGCTACATGGCCAAGGCGTATACTTCAGAAGCCGGTTTCCGCATCGCCACGCGCGCACTCGAAGTCTGGGGCGGTACGGGCTACATGACGGAAGCGCCGATGGAGAAATACCTGCGCGACGTCATCAGCTTCCTCCACTCGGCGGGTACCAACCAGGCGCAGCGGATCCGCGCGATGAAGTATTTTTAATCACCGAACGCAATTTTGCAGCATCATTCTCATTCTCTTGAGGGCGGGAGCCCCGAAAGGCAAGGTGCAGCATGAACAAGAAGATCGCCGTTCTCGGCGCAGGCGCCATCGGCGGCAGCGTGTCCGCCGACCTGACCGACGCAGGTCTCGACGTCACCGTCATCGACCAATGGCCCGAGCACGTGGAGGTGATGCGCGAGAAGGGTCTCCACGTCCAGATGCCGGACCTGGACCTCAAAACGCCGCCTTTGCGCGCGCACCATCTGTGCGAGCTGGCCTCGCTCCGGACGACTTTCGACATCGTCCTGCTCATCGTTAAATCCTACGACACCCGCTGGATGTGCGAACTCATCAAGCCCTACCTGAAGAGCGACGGCATATTCGTCGGGGCGCAGAACAGCATGAACAACGATACGATCGCGTCGGTCATCGGGCGCGAGCGCGTGGTGGGCTGCTGCGTGGAACTCTCGGCGGAGATTTTCACGCCCGGCTTCATCCAGCGTAACACGCCCCGCAAGGGCACCTGGTTCGCCGTGGGAGAACTGGACGGCTCGGTCACCCCGCGCGCGGAAGAGGTTCGCGACATCTTCGCGCACGTCGCCGTCACCGAAGTCACGCCCAACATCGAGGGCACCAAGTGGACGAAGCTCATCGCCAACTGCATGACGATGGGGCCCTTCGGCCTGCTGGGCCTCAAGAACGCCGAAACGAAGGAGCTTCCGGGCGTCATCGAGCTTTCGGTCGGACTCGGAAAAGAGGCGATGGCGGTGGGCGAAGCCCTGGGCTACGGGGTGGAGCCGGTGTTCGGCCTCTCATCGGATGATTTCGCGGGTTCTGACGATCAGGTGCTCGTCACGGCCATGAAGACGCTGCTCGAACACGTGGGGCCCCGTTCGCGCACCGCCCCGATTCAGGACCACATCAAGGGCCGGAAGAGCGAGATGGAATACATCAACGGCCTCGTCTCGCGCAGGGCGAGAGAGCTCGGCATCCCCACTCCCTACAACGACGCGGTGACAGAGATCGCGCGGATGATAGACGACGGCGAGGTAGAGATGGGCCGCCCGAACTACGAGCTTCTCCAGGCGAGAATCGCCGAATCCGTCCAGGGCTGAACGCCCGCCGCTCTAAATGAGAGGATGCGCGCCATGCCCTTCTACCGCTGGGACGACCTGAAAAAGCGCAACATCGTCTCCACCACGGATTCAGAGGGCAGCATGATCCTCGGCGCGTTCACCACCCTCACGCGCCAGGAGCAGCCGCCCGGCAAGGCGACACGCCCGCACAGCCACGGCTGCGAGCAAATCATCCATATTTTAGAGGGCACGGGCTGGTTCCGCGTCGGAGAAGAAGAAAAGACCTTGGGCGCGGGCGAGGTGGTCCACATCCCCCTGGGCGTGGAGCATGAGCTTAGAAACTTAGGATCTGACGTTCTCGTCTATCTTTCTTTCAAGAACCGATCCGGAGACTGGCCGCCGCGAGAAACGCTCGCAGGCGGGGGATGAACCGCGAAACGAAGCCGCATGAACATTGCCAGAGGGAGAAAACAGCCATGATCGATCCTTTCCGCATGTCCGCCGTGCCGCGCGTGCGCTTCGGCAGGGGCGAGGCCGCCTGCATCGGCGCCGAAGCGAAGAGTCTCGATATGACGCGCCCCATGCTTCTCGCGGACCCGGGACTTTCTGCGGCCGGCGTGCTCGACTCCGTGACGGAGGGGCTTGATGCGGCGGGCGTCCCATACCGCCTGTATGAAGACGTGGAGCCCAACCCCTCAGACCCGAGCATCACGCGCGCTCAGGCGTTTTATGAGGCGAACGATTGTTCCGGAATCATCGCCGTGGGCGGGGGAAGCGCCATCGACACCGCCAAGGCGATGGGGGCGCTCCTCGCGAACGGCGGAAAGATTAGCGACTACTACGGCGCGGATACGGTGGAGAAATCCATCCCGCCCTTCATCACCGTCCCGACCACGGCGGGCACGGGCAGCGAGGTGACGCGCGCCTCCATCATCACCGACATCGAGCGCGGCACCAAATCGAGCATCCACTCAGATGCGCTCTACGCCGACGTGGCGGTGGTGGATTCCTCGCTTCTGGCGACCTTGCCCAAATTCTTCGCCGCGGGCGCGCTCATGGACGCCCTGACCCATGCGGTGGAATCGCTCGGCTCCCCGCGCGCGAACCCCTGGTCGCAGGCGCTTTGCTTCGAAGCCATCGGCCTGATCGGACAGAACGCCCGGCGCTTCGTCGCCGATCCCTCAGACCCCGATGCCGCCGACCCGCTGGCGCTGGCAGCCTGTCTTGCGGGCGCTTCTTTCACCAACACGGGCCTCGGCATCGTGCACGGCCTTACGCACCCGGTCTTCAACTTCTTCGGCGGCCACCACGGCACCACGAACGGGATACTCCTGGCCCCCGTGATGCGCTTCAACCTGCCCGCCATGCGCGATACCTACGCCCGGCTGGCCCCGCTTCTGGCGAACCCCGACGAGGGAGCGGACGATACATTGGACGCGGAACTCGCCATCGAGCGCGTCCGCGCCCTGGCGGACGACATCGAGGTCCCTGAATCGCTCGCGGCCATCGGCGCGAAAGCGGAGTATCTCGACCGCATGGCGCACGAGGCGGCCGCCAGCACCACGGTGGCGACGAACCCCGTACCCGCCGACACGGAAGACATGAAGCGGATTTATCTGGAATTGTTGTAGGCTTCCAGGCGGGTCACGGCACCCAGCGTCGCGCTTCTTCCCGGATCGCTCGCGCCTTTTCGGTTCCTTCCATCACCAGATTCGCGGACGGCGGGCTGCCGCTGAATTTCTCGTTGCGCCAGCAATGGTAGCGAAGCGCCCTGGGGTAGGGCGTCAGGTCCATCTCCTGGAAATAAGACGCGGGCACCTCGCCCGGCTTGTGGGGATCCATCCTGTCTTTCTCGTAAATCATCGTGCGCTTGATGACGCGCCAGCGCCCGTCCCTGCGCTCGAACAGATCCACCACGCTGCTCCAGGTCGAGAAGTCGAAATCATACCCGTCCATCGTCCGCCTCTGGTGGAGGGTGAGGTAATACTCGCACACGCCACGTTCCCCATTCACGCGGACGCGCACGTTGCCGGCGACGTGTTTCTGGGTGTCATCGGGGTGATGGCCCTGCATCATGTCGCGCGATTCGGTGATGAACGCGTGCGCGTTGCCCATGAACCACGAGGTGGTGATGTCCGCATCGGGGTGGAAACAATCCAGCAGGCCGTCCCAGTCGCCCGAATCCCGGCAGTTGTGCGAGAACATGGCGACCTCCATCATCTCGAGCTTGTCCGCAGCCGCGCGCAGTCTTGCTTCATCGTTCATCTTTCGTCTCCTTACGCGGGCACGGCCCGCTATCTATCACATCCCTAAAGAATGGTCCGCTCGCCGATGGCGGGCTCTCCGTATCCCAGGCCGGGCAACTCCCAGGCGCCCGCGCCGCTGGGGTTTTCCTCTCCCTGGATGTTCGCGTCGATCACATACGGGCGTCCGGCCTTCACCGCCGCATCCACCGCCTCGCTCAAATCGGCCGCCCTGTCCACCCGCACGCCCGCGACGCCCGCGGATTCCGCCATGGCGGCGAAACCGGGATTGTACGGCCTGGCGGAGGCGTGCTCCTGGAAATCGGTGGCGAGTTCGCGGCCGCCCAGATAGCCGCGCTGAAGCCCCCGGATGGAGGCGAAGGCGTAGTTGTTCCAGACGACCCAGACGGCGGGGATGTCGTATTCCACCGCCGTCATGATGGCGCTCAGGTGCATGGCGAAAGCGCCGTCTCCGCACACCGCGACGCAGGGCCTCTCCGGTGCGGCCAGCTTGGCCCCCAGCACCCCCGCCACGCCGAAGCCCATCGCGCCGAACCCCATCGAGCCGATGAGCGACTGCGGCCCCTTGGGGCGGCAGCACTGAATCAGCCAGTTGTGGTGGACGCCTACGTCGCTGATGAGGATGGCGTCATCGGGCAGGGCCTTGTCGATCTCATGCGCCGCCCGCTGGGGGTGCATGGGCTCGGTGTCCTCGCGGTAGCCGGGAGCCGTAAACTCCTCCCACTCGTTCCGCCAGCCGTCGATCTTGCGAAGCCAAGCCTCTCTCGCCTCTGGAATTTCCACGTTCTCCCCCGCGCCGAGCGCCTCGTTCACCTGATCGAGAAAGACGTCCACGTCCGCCATCAATCCTAAGGCCACGGGGTAGTTCCGCGCGATTTCCTCGGGGTCGATATCCACGTGAATCAGCTTGGTCGGCGGGATGTTGAACGAATAGCCGGGCAGCCAGCTGCTCGAGGTGCGATCGTCGAAGCGCACGCCGAGCGCGAGCAGAACGTCGGCCTGGCGCGCGGCGTGGTTCGCCGGGTAGGTCCCGTTTCTCGCGATGAGTCCCAGAGCCAGGGGATGCTGCGCGTCAATGGCCCCCATCCCGCTCGATGAACAAGCCACGGGGATTTTCAGCTTCTCGGCGAGGGCGACCATCTTCGCGGCGGCGCCTGCGTATTTCACGCCCTGGCCCACGAGAATCACGGGCCGCTCGGCGGCGGAGAGCATCTGGACGGCCTTTTTCACGCCCTCCGGGTCCGCCCCGCAGCGGCAGGAGATGTTCGCGTTCCACGCAGAAGCCTGCGGCATCTCCACCTCGGCCTCTTCCTTGAAGATGTCGAAAGGCACGTCGAGCACGACGGGGCCGCGCCTGCCCGTCATCATCGTCTTCCAGGCCTGTCGGGTGAACTGCGGCACCATCTCCGCCCGCGTGGGCTGGTACACCCGCTTGCAGTAAGCCTGCACGGTGGAGGGGAAATCCGC
The DNA here is from genome assembly GCA_965219955.1 of bacterium. Lineage (GTDB taxonomy): Bacteria > UBA8248 > UBA8248 > UBA8248 > UBA8248 > Bin107. Next base: position 3,923,699 of record OZ244799.1, on the reverse strand, counting down.
CTGGTAGTGGCGGTAGGTTTCCTGGAACGCCCCCCGGTTGAACTGGTTGGTGGGGATGTTGCCCGTCACGGCCAGAAAGGGGACGGAATCGAAAAAGGCGTTGGCGAGAGAGATCGGCATGTTCGCCGAACCCGGCCCGCAGGAAGTGAACGTCGCCACCGGTTTGCCCGCCACCCTGTAATAGACGTCCGCCATGAAGCCTGAGAGCGATTCGTGGCGCACCGAGAGCGTCTTGATCTCGCCGGTGCGCTCATGGAGCGCGTCCAGAAAGCTGATGTTCCCGTGGCCGCACAGGCCGAAGACGTAGGGAACCTCTTCCTGAATGAGATAATCGACGATGATCTGGCCACCATTCATGCGGGTCAAAATGCGGCTCCTTGTAAGATAAGGTAGTGGATTATAGGATGAGACTTTAGGAACTCATGAGAACCCTGTCAATTTAGCAGGCGCGTCCTGCCTACAAGTGTCTTATGGCTTGATATTGGTTTCTCGGACGCCCGGCGTTCGGGTGCGTATTGTTTTCGGCAACAGGAGTTTTCATCCCATTCATCCTTCAAAAGGAGAGTAATACCATGACCAAAACCCGGTGGACATCAATCCTGAGCGTGTTTGCGTTTCTGATTGCTGCTCAATTCGCTACAACGCTGCCGGACGCCTCGGCCCAGCAACGCATCACCATGAAGGGCGGCCAGATTCGCGGCGCCTACAACCGATGGACCAGCGCATACGCCGTCTATCTGACGAAAGAGTTGAAGGGAGTTCAGGTTTCTTCCGAGTCCTCTACCGGCTCGGTTGAAAACGTGCGGGCGATCCATTCAGGCTCCGTGGAAGTCGCCTTGACCTTCTCAAGCGACTCCTTCCTGGGCTACCGGGGCAAAGGGCATTTCAAGAAACCCCAGAAGAACATGCGAACCATGACGTATCTTTTCGGTTCGGTGGGTCATCTTCTGGTGCCCGCGAACAGTCCGATTAAGAAAATCGAAGACCTGAAGGGAAAGACCATCTCGATGGGCGGTCCGGGTTCGGGATCGGCGAAGAACCTCACGGCGCTTCTCAAGCACCTGGGCATCTGGGGCACCTTCAAGCCCGTGTATTTGGGCCGCAAAAGCCCCGAAGCCATGCGCAACGGGAAGATCGCCGGTTACAACTGGCACCCCGGTCTGGGCAACGCGATGATCCGCGATACGGCCACCATGATGAAAATCCGCTTCATCAACATGGACGCCCCCGCCCGCAAATCCGGGTTCTACAAGAAATTTCCCTTCTTCGGACCCACCATGATTCCCGCAGGCGTCTACCCGAACGTGAACGTGGACACCCCGACCTTCGGCACCGGCACCGTCATGATTGCGGGGAGCCAGGTTTCCGCCGATCTGGTTTATAACATCATGAAAGCCATGTATTCCGAGAAGGGCCGCAAATACATCATCTCCGCCGCCGGCAAGGTGGCGAAGGAACTCTCCATTAAGAACGGCCTCAAGCTCATCAACGCGCCGCTCCACAAAGGGGCGATCCGTTTCTGGAAAGAAGCCGGGAAAAAGATCCCGAAAGAACTCATGTAGCCTCTTCACCAGGTTGATACGCACAAACCTCTCCGCGCGGGCTTCCCCACCCGCGCGGGGAGATTTCGGGGGCCGCCATGACCGAAAGCGATGAAACCCGGATCGCACATGACGCGAGCGGCAGCCGCGCTTCGGACCTGAGCGGCGCCTGGAAGTATTTCCACCAGGCCGTCTGCGTCGCCTTCTCTCTTTTCGCCCTCTGGGCGGCGGGACCGGGCATCCCCGAGGATAATCTCCACCTGGGCATTTTCACTCTCGTCATGTGGATCATGAGCTTCCTCGTCTACCCCTGGCGCAAGGGAGCAACCTGGGAAAAGCCGGAAATCCTTGACTGGGGCGTAGCCCTCCTCCTCGTGGCGCTGCTCGCCGCTGCGATCTACCGCGCGGAAGGTGTTTCGGAAGAAGGCGCGCTGACGACGGATTGGGCGACGTGGGTCGGGTGCACACTCCTGTTCTTCGTCGCGCTCGCGCGACCGCGCGCCCTGAACCTCACCCTGATGGGACTGGCCTGCCTTTGTCTGAGCTATTTCGTTTTCAACTACCTGGAACTCCAGGACAGGCCGGGCGCCTGGCATCAGACGGACTTCTGGATGGCCTTCGTGGCCATCGCACTCGCCCTGGAGGCGGCGAGACGCGGGCTGGCACTATGGATTCCGGCCCTTGCCGTGGTCGCGCTATTGTTCGCCCATTTCGGCGCTTACGCTCCCGGTCCACTCGCTCACCGAGGCTCCACGGTTCACCAGATCGTCAACTACACCTTCTATTCCCAGGAGGGCATCTTCGGCGTCATGACCTCCGTCATGGCCAGCTACGTCTTGATATTCATCTATCTGGGCGCGTTCATGAATCAATCGGGAATGGGCAGGTTCTTCATCGAAATGCCCATGGCGCTCGCCGGACGGACGGTGGGCGGACCCGCCAAGGTGGCCGTCATCGCCTCGGCCATATTCGGCTCCATTTCTGGCAGCAGCATCGCGAACGTCGTCTCGACGGGCACCTTCACCATCCCGCTCATGAAAAAGGTGGGCTTCCGGCCCCATGTGGCGGGTGCAGTGGAAAACAGCGCCTCCCTGGGCGGTCAACTCCTCCCACCCGTCATGGGCTCAGGCGCATTCGTCATGGCGGAGATAACGGGCGTGCCCTACGTGCGCATCATGGCCATTGCCGCGGTGCCCGCATTGCTCTATCTGCTGTCGATCAGCGCCATCGTTCACTTCGAGGCGAAACGACAAGGTATTCAGGGAATCGCCGGAGACGACCTCCCACGCCCCAAAGATGTTTTCACATCCGGTTGGTTCCATCTCCTGCCGCTCGCGATTCTCCTCGCTTTCCTCATCGCCGGCTACTCGCCGGACTGGTGCGCCGTCATGGCCATCTTCTCCATCCTGGCCATCAACTGGATTCGAATGGCGCTGGCGCGGCTCTTTCCCGATAGATGCCCATCCCCCGGCGAACGGATGAATCTGCGAACCATCTTCGGCGCCATGGTGGAGGGTACGCAAAATTCTCTCGTCGTCGGCTCGGCCGCAGCAGCGGTGGGGATCATCGTCGGGATGGTGGCCTTGACAGGTCTCGGCCTCAAGATGAGCTATCTGCTCGTGGCGCTCTCGGGCGGAAGCCTTCTGTTCGCCCTGTTTCTGGTGGCGGTGGCGTCTCTCGTCCTGGGCATGGCGCTGCCGATTACCGCCTCATATCTCGTCCTGGCCGTCCTCGCGGGTCCCGCCCTTGAGAACCTGGGCGTTCCTCTCATCGCCGCGCACATGATCGTCTTCTGGCTGAGTCAGGATTCGAACATCACGCCGCCGGTATGCCTGGGCGCCTACGTCGCCGCTTCCATCGCCGCAGCGGACCCCTGGAAGACGGGCTGGGCGAGTTTCCGGTTCGCCAAAATGCTCTACGTCATGCCGCTTCTCTTCGCCTATACGCCCATCCTGCTGACGGGCTCGGTGAAACTCACGCTCTGGACGATGGGAGCGGCGCTGTTCGGCACCATTGCGTTTTCCGCTTGGACGATGGGCTACCTCAAGAGAAAGACTTCCCCTCTCGAATGGCTGCTTCTTGGCGTCGCTTCATTGTTTTGTTTTCTTCCAGGGAAATTCCAACTGCCCGGGGGTATCTCGGCATACATCGCCAACGCGGCGGGAGCGGCTCTGTTGCTCTTCATCTATGTCTGGCAAAAAGGAGTGTCGGATAAAGCGGAAACGCCCGCCCTACCAGCCTGACGGTTCGCTCTCGAAAATGCCGAGCGACTCCAGCGTCTTGCGCGTGTGGGCCCTGGCGTCATCGTCCGGGGGCAGAATGGGTTTTCGCGTCTCGCCGACGGGACGGCCCATGAGCTCCATCGCGTATTTCACCGTCGCCGGGTAGTTCGTCTGCAGCAAGTGCAGGAGTATGCCCATCTTGTATTGCAGGACGCGCGCTTTGTCATAATCTCCCGAGACGCAGGCATCGTATAGAGACAGAACCAGCCGGGGGGCGACCTCCCCGCAATTGGAGAACGACCCCGAGCCGCCGACGGGAATCGACGTGAGGAGCCACTCGATTCCGGTGAACACGGAAAAATCCTCACGGGCGGCGGATGCGATGCGGCAAGCGCCCGTGAAATAGTTCATGTCGAAGCTCGCGTCTTTCAGGGCATGGAGGTTCGGGAGTTTTTCGAGCATTTCTTCCAGCATGTCGTGGGAGATGGTCACCTGGAGCCTTGGGTTGTTGTATGCGATCATAGCGACATCCACACACCCCCCCATCGTCAGGAAATAATCCAGATGGGCTTCGTCCCCGGGCGCCCAATGATAAGGCGAGAGCACGATGATTCCGGTTGCGCCTACAGCTTCGGAATGCCTCGCCAAATCGATGGAGTTATCCGGCCCCGAAGCGGTTACGTTCACGAAGGCGGGTACGCGGCCGGCGGCCGTGTCCACCAGAATACGCGCCAGTTCCTTTCGCTCATGATCGCTTAGATTCAGGGACTCGCCGATGTGCATGGGATGGGCGATGAAGGGAAATCCCTGCTTGATCAGGAAATCGATCTGCTTCGCGAAGGTATCGTAATCGACGCCGCCGTCGGGCTTGAACGCCGTCGTGGGCGCTCCCATGATGCCTTTGAGTTTCATTCGGTCTCCCTCCCTGCGGGCGCCGGATTCCGAAACTCATGCGCTCCAGGCGCCTTCCTGTTTCCGGGTCTCGTTCTCTTCGCTAGACCGAGAGTTCTTCCAGGCTTCCGAGTTTTCTGAAGACAATCGTTCCCAGCAGGAGAAGCGCGGTCTGAACGAGAGCGAATGCCGCCACGACGCCCAAAGCTTCGTTTTCCTGCAGGATGTACAGGGCCACCGCCATGGGGGCGCTGTCCTCCGTCGCCAGGAGAACGGACACCGGCAACTCCCTGATGAACATGATGAACAGCATGAGATAAGCCGCGAATATGCCCGGCCTCAGGAGCGGAACGGTGATCTTCTTTATCGTCGAGACGAACGAGGAGCCGCAGATCCTGGCGCTTTCTTCGAGCTCGGAACTGAGCGACTGAAGCACCGAAGATATGGTCCTCAGGCCATAGGGCAGGTAGCGCGTCATATACGCCATCATAAGCAAGAGCATGGGCAACGCATAGAGCGGCGTCTTGATCCATGTGATGAGAAAAGCCATACCCATGATGAGGCCCGGCACGCCGATGGGCAGGGTGCTCAGGTAATCGACAGCGCCGCTGAGCTTCTTGTTCCTGCCCCTGAGAATCACCATGGAGAGGAACGTGCACAGGACCACCGTGATGAATCCGCCCACAAGCCCCAGGATGAGACTGTTCTTGGTGGCGCGTACGGCGTATTCGTATTCGAAGAGGACATACGCCCAGTTGTAGATGGAAAGCTGGCTCCAGCGGAATCCGCCCAGCCAGGCGCGGTTGAACGACGCCAGCAGGAGCGCGCCCAGCGGGAGGATGACCGCCAGCAGAACGTAAAAACAATTGATGGCGAGCGCGACGTATTTCCAGGGCCCCAAAGAAACGCGGCTGGGGCGGTAGCCCTTGCCCGTCACGGTCACGTAGCTTCTCGGCGCGATAATCTTTCTCTGGATGAAGAGTCCCACCGCGGTGAACACCATCAGGACGCTTCCCAGCGCGGCCGCCCCGCCTATGTCCAGCGGATATTCTTCCATTTTCGTATAAATGATCGTCGAGAGCGTCGAAATTCTCGCAATCGGGCCCAAAAGACTGGGCACGCCGAAAACACCCATGCTCACCACGAAAACGATGACCGCGCCGGAGAGCATGGCGGGCGTGGAAAGTGGAATCGTCACCCTCAGGGCCGTGCGCAAGACGCCGGTTCCGCAAACCCGCGCGGATTCCTCGAGGGCCGGGTCCATCCGATTCAGGGAGCCTATCGTAAACAGATACATGTAGGGCGTATAAAACAGCGCCATCACCATGACGATCCCGCCCATCGAATAGATGTTGAACGGCGGGGCCGACAACCCGAAGAGGTCGATCATCCAGCGGTTCAGGATACCCGTCCTCGGGGCGGCCAGCGCCCACCAGGCAACTGCCCCCAGGAAGGAAGACAGGAAGAAGGGTATCAGGGTCAGCGCCTCCAGAGTCCTCCGGAAAGGCATGTCGGTGCGTGCATGGAACCAGGCGAGCGAAACGCCCGTCAGACAAGAGAAAACAGACGTTCCCAGCGCAATGATCAGGGTGTTCAGCGAAGCGTCCAACACCTCGGAGGTGGAAAACGTCTTCGTGAAGTTCGTGAACGTGAATATGGATTTCCCGGCTTCGGGGTGGGTCACGAACGCGCTGTATATGAACACCGATACGGGCAGGATGGCCAGAATCGTGAGCAGTCCCAGCGAACCGATTTTCAGCGAATTTTCAGAATTGAAGAACCGCCCCGCAAGGGAGGAGGCCGCAGCGGCGGGTTTCGCCCCGCCACCGCCGGCCTCCAACTCCGATTTCGATGCGCTGCTCAATTTCCGATTCCCCGGGTATCAGACATTGTTATTTCTTCGTCCCCGAACCGAACACTTCGATGAATTCCGCCTTCCATTTTTTCACGTCCGCGGGCGTGACTTTGCTCCAGTCGGTCGGGATGACGTTGATCTTGTCGATGGGCGGCGCAATGCCGTCTTTCGCCAGGATGAGCTTGTTGATCTTCTCGTCTTTGTGCGGCGGAAGCGGCCTGCCGGAATTGAGAGGGTTGTAATTGAGGAGCATGTGATGCCCTCTCACGCTCCGCCAGTAATCGACGAACAGCTTCGCCATGTTGGGGTTTTTCGCCTTCGCCATGATCACCGAGCCGATGGGAAGCGCCACCACGCCCTCTTTGGGGTAGATGGGGTCCATGTTGACGCCGGCTTTTTTGGCAATCCAGTTGTGCCTGGCCATGATCGTCGTGCCGAGCCAGTATTCACCCGCCATGAGGGAGCGCCTCTGCGCCGAGCCTCTCGCCATCACGCCCGCGCCCGCAGCGCTCAATTTCTGGAAGTAGCTCTTCGGCAGCCGTTCGCGAAGGCCCTTGTACCAAAGCGTGTACGTTTCGGAGGGCCTCGCATCGCCGACCAGCACCTTGCCCTTGAACTCGGGCTTCAGCAAATCATACCAACTCGTCAGTTTGACGTTGCCCGCCAAATCGCGGTTGACCGCCATGGTGTTGATTTGCCCATCGGACACCCAGTAGCCGCCGCCGTTCATGTTCGCTTTTTCAGCCAAATCGTAATGCTTGTCTTCCGGCGAGACGTATTTCATTAAATGCCCGCGCCGTTTCATCGAATGCAGCCAGGAGGCCGCGGCGAGCACGACCACGTCGACGGAGAGCTTGTCCGCCTTGATCTCCTGCTCGAAACGCTTGATGAGCGTACCGGAGCGCCTGTTGGCGAAACGGAATTTCACTTTCGGCAGTCCATAGAGCTTCTTGAAGGCTTTCTCCATCGCCTTGGCCGCTTTCACGGGAGCGAGGTTCGTGGCCCATGAGAAATTGCCTTCTTTTCTGGCGCCTTCAATCAACTTCGCGACGCGGGCTTTTTCCGCACCCTTGAGTTCTTTCAAAATAGGCGCTTCCGCAGCGCGGGCGGTCCCGTACAGCGCAAACATTCCCGCCAGCAATACCGCCGCCGTAAACAACGCGTAACTCCATCTCGTCTTCATCAACCTCTCTCCCAAGTTATTAGAAAATGACCGGTTTCTGAAGGAGAAGTTTTGTCTACCCCTCCCCTCAATCGCTCAACACCACGCATCTTGAAGGAGATATGCTCATGGTCACGGGCTGACCAACCCGAATTTCCGCATCACCACGAATATGCACCCTCAATTCCAGGCTGCCCGATAGAACCAGGCAATCCCAGGATTGCCCCAGGTAAACGGCATCGCTCACCTGGCCTCTCAAGACGTTATTGTCGTTTGACCCGTCTTCTCCAAGCTCGATGTATTCGGGCCGCACGGTGACCAGTAGATCTGACCCGGCTGCGATATCACGTTCGATTCCTTTCGAGCAAAGGATTTTCGACTGAAGAGAGGGCACGTCGACCCAAAGGCCTTTGCCGTTCTCTCTCTCGACGGCTGTGCCTTCGAGAATGTTCGTCACGCCGATGAAATCGGCGACGAAACTGTTGGACGGCTCGTTGTAGGTAGCGTGCGGATCTCCTTCCTGCTGTATCCTTCCGTCCTTCATGACGATAATCCGGTCGCTCATGACCATGGCCTCGGCCTGATCGTGGGTGACGTAAATAGCCGTCAATTTGAGTTCCTTGATCAGGTTCGCCAACTCGACCCGCATGCGTTCGCGCAGCTTCGCGTCGAGGTTGCTGAGCGGCTCATCGAAAAGAAGGACGCGGGGGTTGTAGGCCAATGCGCGGGCGAGAGAGACCCGCTGCTGCTGGCCGCCGGAGAGTTTGGTGGCGTTTCTCTCGCCCAGACCGCTCAGACCGACGAGTTCGAGCGCCTTGGCGACTTTGTCGCTGACCTCCGCGCGACTCGCCCCCTGGGCCTGAATGCCGTAAGCGACGTTCTCTGAAACCGACATGTGAGGCCATATGGCGTAAGACTGAAACACCATGCCGAGCCGGCGCTTCTCCGGGGGCAGGCAAACACCGTTGCGGCTCGAAGTGAATACTTCGTCCGCGATGAGGATATCCCCCTCATCGGGGGTCTCGAGCCCTGCGATGCAGCGAAGCGTCGTCGTCTTCCCGCAACCACTGGGACCCAGCAGAGTAACGAACTCACCTTCGCCCACGGTGAAACTGACGTTATCCACTGCCAGGGTTTCCGTACCGAAGCGTTTCACCAAATCCTTTACGACCACTTCCGCCATGCAGAGGTCCTATTCATAAGCGCAATGTATATATCGGTTATTTGCTTATTCTATTCCATATCCATCAAGAATGTAAGTCGTTCAAGGTGTCATTGCCCGGAATGCCCGACCAGAGTATCCACAGGGTCGGTTTCGCGCGGAATCAAACGAAACCCCTCGTATCCCGCCGCCACGATTTTCGCGCATTTTTTCGAATAGACGTCGAACCCGGCGATGTAGGGCATGAACACGCGCGGCTTGCCCGGTATGTTCGCGCCCAGATACCAGGAGGTGCACTTGTAGCGAATCGTCTTGGCGGTCTCCTCGTTGTTGTGCGCCACCCAGGCGTCTTCCGCCTCCACGGAAGCCTCGATGGATTTCATCCCGTTCTCGCGCAGATACACGAGACACGCGCCTATCCACTCGACGTGATGGTCGATGGAAGTCTGCATGTTCGTCAAAACCGAGGGGCTGCCGGGGCCCGTGATGGTGAACATGTTCGGGAAGCCCGCCGTCATGAGGCCGAGATAGGTGCGGGGGCCCTCCTTCCATTTATCCTGCAGGGTCCGCCCGCCGCGCCCACGGATGTCGATTCTGAGCAGGGTCCCCGTCATGGCGTCGAACCCCGTCGCCAGGATGAGCATGTCGATGTCATACACACGCCCCCCTGTCACCACCCCTTCCGGCGTTATCTTCTCGATGGGCGATTCGCTCACGTCGACCAGGTGGACGTTCGGGCGATTATAGGCCTCGAAATACTCCGTAATCACGCACAGGCGCTTGCAGCCGATGACGGTTGTGGGGCAAAGCAGTTCCGCTGTTTCGGGATCCTTGACGATTTCCCGAATCTTGTTCCGCACGAATTCGCCCGCCATCCGGTTCGCCTCTTCGCTGTAGCGCAGATCCGTGAAGGCGGAGAGAAAGGGCAGCCCCCCGTGCGCCCAGCGTTTCTCGAATTCGCGCTCGCGTTCTTCTTCGCTGACCTTCAAGGCCTCCTTCTCGCCAAAGGTCTGATCGAAACCCGTGGCCGATCGCTTGGCCCTCGCCCTGATTTGCGGGTAATTCGCCTTCACCTCGCGCACCCGCTCCTCGTTGATGGGGCCGTTGTGCGCGGGCACGGCGAAGTGCGCCGTTCTTTGAAATACGAACACATCGTCCGCTTCGCGCGCGATGATGGGAATCGACTGCATGGCGGACGACCCCGTACCGATGACGCCCACCCGTTTCCCCGGGAAATCCACCTTCTCATGCGGCCAGAGGCCCGTGTGGAAAACGGGGCCGTCGAAATCGTCCAGGCCCTCGAAAGCGGGGAAGTTGGGCGAAGAGAGACACCCCGTGGCCATCACGCAGAACGTCGCCGAAATCCGCTCGCCGCCGTCTGTCTCGACGACCCAGCGGCTCGCCTCCTCATCGAAGACGGCGGAGACGATTCGCGTGTTGAAAACGACATCGCGTCTTAAATCAAAGCGTTCGGCCACGTGGTTGACATAGCGCAGAATCTCCGGCTGGCTCGCGTAGCGCTCGCTCCACTCCCATTCCTGCTGGAGTTCTTCGGAGAACTGGTAGGAATACTGAACGCTCTCCGTGTCGCACCGCGCGCCCGGGTAGCGGTTCCAGTACCAGGTGCCGCCCACGTCGCCGCCCGCCTCGTAGACGCGCGCCTTGAAACCGCGCGAGCGCAGCCGGTAGAGCATGAAAAGCCCGGCGACGCCCGCGCCGACGATGAGGACGTCGAGGTCCGCTTTCGCCTCTTTTTTCAACCCGAAACCCCTTATCCGTTTATAATTCAGTCATTTATACATTCATGAATTTTCACGTATTTATCGAAAAACATCGTGAATTTATCTGATTTTATCGAATTTTTCGGGAATTCGGAACCGGGGGGGTGAGCTGGATTCGCGCCGGAATCCGCTCCGTGAAGATGAGGGAGCGCGCGCAGGTTTTGGAGCGGCGAATGCGCCCTCCGAATCGCTCCGTCGACTTCCGGCCCGGTCGGCGAAGCGGAACCGGGGGAGACGGATTCGCGCCGGAATCCGCCCGGGGACAATAGGAGAACACGCATAAGTTTTCGAGCGGCAATTGCGGGCAAATGCGCGCGCGTGAACCGGGCCGTTGCCTCATGGCTCCCGGCCGCTGAATGGAATCCACTTCGCTCATGGCACCGGGGGAATCGCGCCGCCGGCTCCCCGGCCCGGACGACGCAAGCGGACGATCCCGCCCGGGCGAAACGGCGGGGCGCGGAAAGCTCCCGTTCCTGTGCTTCGTCCCCTCCCGCCGTTGCCAAAACCGCGCCTCGCCCATAGTATTCCCGCATCGCCTGACACCGGAAACCGCTCCCTCCGCCGACGGGGGGTTGTTGAAAAACGCCCGGCGTTGCGGTTCGGTTCGACGGATGTGAAGGTATGCAGGTCGGACATGGATGTCCGAAATATATGCGACCCGCACCGATATCCCGCGAAAAGGGCCGCGAAAAGGGCCGCGAAAAGGGCCGCGAAAAGGGCCGAAAGGGCCCGCATATATGCGTGGATAATCCCGAGGAGGGATTGTCCACTACAATAACCGCGAACCCTCTCCTCGGGATTTTTTTAACGGCCCCGGCAGGGGGCGGGAACGCGGCACAACACGAAAGGATGCGTCATGGAGGATAAGAGCGGGGCGTTTCACCTCGAAGAAGCGTCCATCGGGGATATGCACGCGGCGATTCGCGCCGGCCGCACGACGTGCGTAGAAGTCGTCGAGCGCTACCTCGCGCGCATCCGCGCGTACAACGGCGTCGCCAGCATGCTCGTCACCGAAGACGGCGCGCCCGTTCCCGAAGCCAGGGGCGTGGTGCGCGGCGGCTCACCGATCGAGTTCCCGACCGAAACCGTGAAGGCGGCCGACTACCTGCCCGATCTGGACAAATACGCAGGCCCGCCGCTCGAGTTCGGCCGCATGGAGGATACGGCCTCCGACCCGGACGTCGAGCAGCAATACGGCATGATCGTCGGGGTCCCGAACGCGGGCCAGGTGAACGCCCTCGCCACCCTGAACATCCGCGGCGAGCGCTCCGTGACGTGCAAGGGCGATTACGACCGGCATCCCTCGGAAGGCCCCCTGCCCCCGGGCGCGCCGCCCATGTGCGAGGTCTTCCGCCACTACCCCGACGCGCTCGAGCGCGCGGCGGAACTGGACGCCGAATACGGCGCCGACCCCGACCTCGAGAAAATGCCGATGTACGGCGTCACCTTCTCCTTCAAGGACCCCTTCGACACGAAGGACATGCGCTCCACCGGCGGGGGCGACGCGGCCTATGACATCGACTTCCCCGCGCGCGACCACATCCTCGTCGAGCAGCTCAGGAACAAGGGCGCCGTCATCTTCGCCAAGGCCGTGAGCACCGAATACAACGGACGCGCAGGGGACCCGGGCGGGCGGCACGCGCCCGAGAAGGTGTTGCCCTCCGTCCTGGGCTACCAGCGCAGCACCTGGGGCGGGAACCCCTCGAACCCCTACGACACCACGCGGGCGGCCTCTCTGGGTTCGAGTTCGGGCTCCGCCCTCTCGGTGAGCACGAACATGGTGATGGCGAGCCTGGGCGAGGAGACGCGGGCCTCCTGCCGGGGGCCGTCGAACCACAACGCCGTCGCGCTCATCCTGCCGCACAAGGCGATGCTCGGCTTCGACGGCGGGGCCATCGGGGCGGACATCTACTGCGACAGGAGCGGCGTCATCACGAAATCACTCGCCGATTGCGCCAGGGTGCTCGACGCCTTGAAAGACCCGGTGAACGGCTACTACGACCCGCGCGACCCGTTCACGACGGTGCCGCGCTCCTCCGTCCTGGATACGCCCTACGCTTCGCACGTGAGAACGAGCGGGGAGGCGGGCGCGCTGGAGGGCGTGCGAATCGGCGTCATCCGCGAGTCGATGGTGTACCCGAGGGGTTCCAAGTCGGAAGAGCCTATCGTCAACGCGGCAGGCCGGGAGATAAAGGAAGTCCTGGGCCGGAAGCTGGGTGCCAAGCTCCTCGAATCCACCGACCCGCTCTGGGCGGGCGACCCCGAAGTCGAGACCATGAAGACGGATTTCCGCCGCGCGCTCGCCAGGCTCATCCCCGTCTTCATGCCGGACATCATGTTCAGGCTCACGCCCGAGGGCGAGCCGCTCTTCACCGAGTTCGCAGAAGCCATCGTGCCCACCGAGTTCGCGCCGGGCGTCGTCTTCGGTTCGGGCGACATGCAGCCCATCGACTACATGCTCGCCATGGGCGAGGGCCGAATCGAGCAGCCCGTGAACCTCGACCTCGCCACCGTGCAGCAGCAGGAACTCGCCATGACGTTCCGCTACCACATCCACCAGTACCTCTCGCGCCGGGCGGAGGACTGGGAGGCGCGCGGCTTCACAGAGACCATCACCGGCTTTCCCGAGCTGAACGCGCGCTCGAAGTTCTGGGGCGACGACCACCGCGCCGCCTTCAGGAACTGGGAGGAAGTCGCGGACCCGCGCAACCCCCACGGCCATCGGCAGGGGGTGAACGAGCGCATCATGCTGCGCGAGCTCCTGCGCCGCGTGGACATGATGGTGATCCTCGAGAACGACCTCGACGCCCTGGTCAGGCTGCACACGCCGTTCCCGCCGGCCATCATCGGCGGGGCGGTCCAGCCCGGCCTCCTGCTGAACTCACGGCCCGAATCCCAAAGCGGCCCGAACGCGGGGCTGACGGAGATGCTCGTGCCGGCGGGCTACGTGCGGACGACCTACGACCCGGTATTCGAGCTCAGCGAGGACGGGACGCGGTTCGTCTCCGCGCATAACGATCAGGCCACCACCATCCCCGAGCCCGGCCTGCCGTTTTCGCTCGTCTTCCGCGCCGAACCCGGCCGGGAGGACGCCCTGCTGCGGATCGCCTCGACATATGAGGCGGCCTCGAAGCGCCGAATCCCCCCGCCCGATTTCGGGCCGCTGTAGGGGCAGGCGGAGGCTATGGTGTTGGGGGGCGCGACTCGGTTGTAGGGACAACCCTCCGTGGTTGTCCCTCATCAGGACAGGCACGGAGGCCTGTCCCTACAAAACCACCCCCCTTGATAGAGGGGTAAAAAAAGTCCCGTGGAGTGATTTTAGTTGAGCGCAAGTTTTTGAATTTCACTCCCCCCTTGAGGGTCGGGCTTCCCGAGGGGAAAGCCCGACGAGGAAGCCGAGCGTTTTGTGCGAAGGCTGACTCGGTGGGGGGTAAAATACGCTTTATCGCCATTCCGAATTATACCCCCCACCGAATCGCTTTCGGGCTTACGCCCTTACCTCATCGACTCCCCCTCAAGGGGGGAGTGAATCCCGACCTTCGAGATTTATCAGTAGGGACAGGTCGCGACCTGTCCCTACAAACCTTCGGGAGAAATCATTACCCCCTTGAGAGAGTTGTTGAAAAAGCCTCGCTTCGCTTGAGATTGACCTTCGCCTTTGTTCGTCATTCCGGCGAAAGCCGGAATCCATTTTCGCCTTTGTCTTTGGCCTTTCGCACGGCCGTACTCTCTCCCGACCGGGGAAGATACGGACGCCGCCATATATATCCGCCTCATCCGTTCCGGATTCGGGCGCAACGCTCCCTCCCGTGAGTCGGAGTCAAATGCAAAAACGAAAGCAAAAATCGTAAAATGGATTCCGGCTTTCGCCGGAATGACGGTGGATTTTCTGCATTGAGGGGTTTTCCCTGCAATCCGGCCTTCCCGTTTCCCTCATCCTGAGTAGTGGCCCCTCGATGTCGCTCGGGACAAGCTCCGCCCCCCACCTTCTTCATCCTGAGTAGCGGCGGAGCCGCGTATCGAAGGTCAAACGCGATTGATGAATGAGCGTTTGCTCTCGCTCGCCGCTTCGGGCAACCTCCTAAACACCCCTCGCTTCGAGCGTCGGTATCCCGCTTACGTCCACCGCCCGTTCCGCGCGCGCCAGATCGTAGTTTCGCTGCAGGTTGACCCAGAAGCCCGGGCCGTTGCCGAAGAGCTTCCCGAAGCGAACCGCCATCTCGGCGGTGACCGGCTGCTTCTCGTTCAGGATGTCGTAGAGCGTCTGCCGGGATATGCCGAGGGCCGCGGCCACCGCCGTCTTGCTGACGCCCAGGGCGGGCAGAACGTCCTCGCGCAGGATTTCTCCCGGATGCGCCGGGTCGATGGAAGGGTGTCTCTCAATCATCAGTGGTAGTCCTCTAGACCTAAATCCGTTGCGCCGTCGTCGTCCCACCCGAATGTGACGCGCATATTGGCGCTCAGGCGAACGGCGTAGCGTCCCGCCCGTCAAACCCTTCTCCTTGATTGGGGTAGACAACGGAATGACAAGCGAAATCCGTGTTCCGAAGGGACGGACCTAAATGTCCGCCCGTTACTTGTGGTCATCCTGGCGGACGGCACAAATTCCTGTCGCCGAGAAGCCGCCTGTGCGCGGACTGAAAATTCTTGCTTTCACGGGTTGAATACACCTTCCCCCTTGGTCCGTCGATTAAGTTCTTGTTCTTGAAGTCTTCCTGCAAATTTCCATCATTCGAGTAAAGCAAGCGTGCGCCGCTCACCTGGGCCAGGGCGATAACGTGGGGGTCATTCGACTTGTATTCAACATTATCTTCGATTTCTTTCGTCTGGGCGTCGACTTTCTCCTTGCTGATGATTTTCATTTTTCGAGCAATGATGGCCTGTCTCGCCCATATTCTGAAATCTTCCGAACCCTGTTCAAGTTCCTCGCGCAGCTTGCCGCCGACAACAAGACGTTCACTGCCTGTTTCTATCCATTCGAAAAATTTCTCTCCCGCCGGTCGCAGATTGGAGCCGAAAACTTCATGCACTACATTTGCGTCTACGATCGCGCACATCCATCAGGTCCCTATCGCTTGCTATCGTTTCCATAGAGACCGTCGCGTCTCTTCCATAAAGAATTTCCGGTAGGTAGTGGGTGCGTTCAGAACATTCCCCTCTTCATCGAAACCGAGTGAATGAATGCGGACGTCCAAATCGTCGCGCTCGAAGAACAGAATGGAAACGTCATCGGGTTTCAAGTCCGAAACGCCGTCGCGCACGTCCATCCGCACCCGGTCGAGCAGGTAATCCCCGTGCGTTTCGACGATCAATTGGCGCTCCGAACTAGCGACTTGGCAAAACAAGCTGCCCAGAGCCGCCTGGGCGCTGGGGTGGAGATGCACCTCTGGCTGCTGCAACAAGAACATGGGCGGCGCATCTTTTTCCAGCAACTCCGTTATCACGGGCAGCACCTGGCTGACGCCATAGCCCACGTCGATCAAATTGCGCCGGGGGCCTTTCAGCCTGCGGCCGGACTTTCTCACCTGTAATTGGAAAGGTTCGCTGTCCCTCTTTCCGAGATGGCGAATGTCTATTTCATCAAACAGGCCTGCGTCTTTTCCGAAGTCTTCGAGTTTTTCTTTCAGCCTGTTCCACCTGTTTGGGTCGTAGTGAGACAAATGAGCGAGATGCATGGGAATGTAGTCGCCTTCGGGGTCAGGCGTCGGGCGCGCGGGATCGTAAGTTCTGCGCGGCTTGGAGCGAACGGGCGAACTGGCGTATGAACGCTTTTTGCCATGCGACAATAATATAGCGGTAAGAATACCCCCTAGTTGTTGAATCTGGTTCAATTCCTCGTCCGTCGGTTGTTCGTCACCTTGCAATGGAATTGGTTCCGACTCGTCTTCCCGATGTGCAATCCCTGGTGCAATGAAACCAAGACCATATACCCAGCTTAGTTCGTCTTCGATTTGGTTTAGCCAATAATCGGAAACCCCCCATGCTCCGCTTGACGTCCCAAAACTGGCTTCTCGTGACTTTTCTTTGCGACGAAGTTCAAGCCACGAACTCTCGCACGTAAACCTCATTTTCCCTTGAACCGGCGCGCTTCCATGTTTTTCAAACGCCACGTCGAACCGGTAGGGATGGGCTTTGACGTCTATTTTTTTTCTTAATTCGCGGGTATTTTTGAGAACATCATCGAATCCTGCTTCAAAACTCTCTGCCCGGCTACCTCTTCTTCCCCGATGGTGAGCGATCTCATCAAAACTCCCCAGATCGTAAGGCTCTTCCTTGAAATCGGGGATTCGCCCCAGGTAGCATTGATCCCAGAGCGCGCGGATCATGGCCAAGAAGGAAGTCTTGCCGGTACTGTTCTCGCCCACGAGGAGGGTCAGCGGCGCGAGGCGGGCGGTCTGTTCCTCTCTGAAGCAGCGGAAATTCTTGAGCGTGATGCTGTTCACGGCGATCCATTCCTTTGCGGCTCATGGTTGCTCATCCCCGGAAGCATAACATTGCAAGGTCGTTTTTTCACACCGCCGCATCGGCTCTGGATTCCGGCAATCCCTCCCTCCTCGAGGTGGTTTTCGATAACCCTCCTCGGGGAAGGGGACTTTTTCAACAACCCCTTCTCGGCCAGGTTTGGTCTGTAGGGGTCGCATATATGCGACCCAAGATTTTTCGCCGTCCTGTCATGGGCCGCATGTATGCGGCCCCTACATACGGCTCACAATCAAAACGACGTGCAGGGGGAGAACACACAATGTCTGACCCTACAGAACCATCGCATTTTGACCCGTCAGGAGGTTTCACGAATCCGCTTTCGGCGGGACCGCGCATCCGCGCGCCACTAAAACTTCCTGAGCGGCGTCGCCTCCTGGCCGAAAAGCGTTTTTCTGGCGACGTTCCAGATTTCGAAGTGGGTTTTTCTTGAAACTTCGGGCGAATCCGCCAGCCAGCGGACGAGCGCGCCGGGGCCGGTGAGCCGCGTACAGCCGCCCGCAAGGCCCGTTGCCTGCGCAAGAAGCGAATCGACCTGCTCGGCGATGCGCTTCAGTTCTTCATCCGAGCCGCCCGCGACGTAGAAAGAGCCGAGATAAGGATAAGGCTCGAACAGGCCCAGGTGCTCGGGGCCCGATTCTTCAGGCTTTACCTCCATCACGTCGCGCAGGAGGGGCGCGCCGCCGTAGTCGATATGGAGCTTCAGCTTCAAGGACGAATAATCAAAATGCTCGCCCGAGGCGACCCGGCCATGATAGAGCGATTCCCCGTAGAGGAGTTTCGCGCCCTTGGCCATGGAGATACTCGTCTCCTGCGCGTAGATGGAGCTTCCATAGGGGATGATGGGGTCGGGCAGGAGTTCGAGTCCGCTCGCCGGGCCCATCTCGATCCTGGTCGTCGATACCACAGGTTCGCCCAGGCTCTTGTAGACCTTGCTGGCTCCCTGCGTCGTCCACAGGACGCGTGCCCCCTCATCGAGCGCGATTTCGAGTTCGAGCGTGTCGCCGCCCACGTGCCCGCCCGTCGGGTTGATGAGCGTCATGTGGGCGGGAGCCTCCCCCTCGGGGTAGAGGGGGCGCATCACTTGAAGCGGCACTCTGAAGAACGAATCGGCAAGATACGTCCGCCCACCCGCGCACGCGAAGCGCGCGAGCGCGACGCCGTGGCGTCCGATGCGTGAGGGCGCAGGCGCGCTCGCGAGCGGCATCAGGCCCCCACGAAGAGGAGTTCGCGCTCGATCCAGCCGATCACCTCATCCAGGCCCTGTTCGGCTTTGAGGTTCGTGAACAGGAACGGGCGCTCGCCCCGCATCTTGCGCGCGTCTCGGTCCATGACCTCGAGGCTCGCGCCCACGAGGGGGGCAAGGTCTATCTTGTTGATCAGCAGGAGTTCGGAGCGCGTGATGCCGGGGCCGCCCTTGCGGGGAATCTTGTCCCCCGCCGACACGTCGATGACGTAGATCGACGCGTCCACGAGCTCGGGGCTGAAGGTGGCGGCGAGGTTGTCGCCCCCGCTTTCCACGAAAATGATGTCCAGCGGATGGAAATCGCGCGCGAGTATCTCCATGGCTTCGCGGTTCAGGGAGATATCCTCGCGGATCGCCGTATGCGGACACCCGCCCGTCTCCACGCCCGATATCCGCTCGGGCGCGAGCGCGCCGCTCCGCGTCAGGAACTCCGCGTCCTCTTTCGTGTAGATGTCGTTCGTCACCACGGCGATGGCGTACCTATCGCGCATCCGCTTGCACAGCCTGTCCACAAGAGCGGTCTTGCCGGAGCCGACCGGCCCGCCCACGCCTATCTTTACGGGCGCCTTATCCATCATCGTCCTCCTCGTCAAGAAACGAACAAGCGCGTGTGAAGCCTCCGGTGCGTCATGGCCCTTATCTCATGCCCCGGCCCCCAGGAGTGCGCGTCATCGAGCGAAAGCGCGGTAGCCGTCCCGACCGCCTCTTTAACCGCGCCTTCGAGATTGGAGATGACGCGCTGGCCTTCCGTCTGGCCGAGCGGAACAAGCCGCACGGCGGCGGAGACCAGGCCGGACACCGCGCCGTAGCAAAGCGATTCGAGGGCCTCAGCGCAACCGAGACTCAAGGATTCGGCGACGCAGCCAAGAGCAACCGGGTAGTGGCCGGAAGTCCGTTCCACCCTCGCCTCCTCTTCCAACTCGTCCAGCAAAGTATCCCTTATGAAACCCCGCGCCGTGCGCAGGAACTGGCGGCCCACGCTCCGGCTCGCGTCGCGCAGCGATTTGACGGGCCGTGCGGCGTCGTAGGCGGCGTCGAGCGCAAGGACTTTCGGCAGGTCGCCCTCCCCTTTCGCCAGAAACGCCTCGCGCAGATAGACGCCGTCGAGCGTCGCCACGCCGTGACGCAAAACGGACGCGATGAATTCTTCGAGTTCCCCGGCAGAGGCGATGGCCCCTTCCGCCACGTAGGTTTCAAGCCCGTAGGAATGGGCGAAGGCGCCGCGCGGAAAGGCGGAATCGGAAATCTGCAGGAGCCGGTAGGCGCTCATCTTCTAGTGGTGGTGTGAGTGAAACGCGCCGAAATCATGCGTGAATGGCTCTTTCGCCTTCTCGCACCTGACGCCCAATTTGACGAAATACGCCTCCAGCACGGAGTCGTAGGGCGTGAGGACGCGGCCGTCCTGAACGCAGATCGGCGCGTGGCGGTTTCCCACCTGATAGCAGAGGCGGCCCATCTCTGTCTCCGATTCCGCGTAGAGGACGAGCACGTCTTCGGGGATCGCGGCGACCACCACCACGCGCTCCTCGTCCTCGAAGAGAACGTCGCCTTCTCCAAGAGCTTGCCCGGTCGGCAGTTTAACGCCGAGTTCGGTGCCGGAATCGGTGCGCACCCTCTGGCGGCTCCTGAGCCTGTCCTCCCAGCCCAGGGCCACGCGCTCGACGCGCCTGCTCTCATCGGCGGATAGCCTGCCCCGAATCTCTTCGACGAGGATCATCGCCCTCTCCTAGAAAAGAAAATACCGCTGCGCCATCGGAAGCACCTCGGCGGGCTCGCACGTGAGCGTCTCTCCGTCCGCCTTCACCACGTAGGTTTCGGGATCGACTTCGATATCAGGCAGCGCGTCGTTCAGGCGCATGTCCTTTTTGCCGATCCCGCGGCAGTTCGAGACGGGCGCGACGATTTTGGTGAGACCGAGCGCGTCTCCGAGACCCGCTTCCGCCGCCGCCTGAGAGACGAAGGCGTAGGACGTCGGGCCGACCGCGCGCCCCATCGAGCCGAACATGGGCCGGCCCAGGACGGGCTGGGGCGTGGGGATGGAGGCGTTGGGGTCGCCCATCGCCGCGTGGGCGATGAAGCCGCCCTTCACCACGGCCTCTGGCTTCACACCGAAGAAGGCGGGCTTCCAGAGCACCAGGTCGGCCATCTTGCCGACCTCGATAGAGCCCACGTAATCGGAGATGCCGTGCGCGACCGCGGGGTTGATGGTGTATTTCGCTATGTAGCGCTTCGCGCGGAAGTTGTCGTTGGCGCCGCTTTCCTCGGCCAGCGCGCCGCGCTGGCGCTTCATCTTGTCCGCCGTCTGCCAGGTGCGGATGACCACCTCGCCCACGCGGCCCATGGCCTGGGAATCCGACCCCATCATGCTGAACGCGCCCATGTCGTGGAGGATGTCTTCCGCCGCGATGGTCTCCGCCCGGATCCTCGATTCGGCGAAGGCCACGTCTTCGGGAATCTTCGAGTCGAGGTGGTGGCACACCATCAGCATGTCGAGATGCTCGTCCACGGTGTTTACCGTGAAGGGTCGCGTGGGGTTCGTCGAGGAGGGCAGCACGCCCGCCTCCCCGCACACGCGGATGATGTCGGGCGCGTGGCCGCCGCCCGCCCCTTCGGTGTGGTAGGTGTGGATGGTCCGGCCCTTGAACGCGGCGATGGAGGTCTCGACGAAGCCCGACTCGTTGAGCGTGTCGGTATGGATGCAGACCTGCACGTCCATATCCTCCGCCACGCCGAGGCAGCAGTCGATCGCCGCGGGCGTGGTTCCCCAGTCCTCGTGGAGTTTCAGCCCCACCGCGCCCGCGCGGATCTGCTCGACAAGCGGCCCGGGGCGCGAGGCGTTCCCCTTGCCCAGGAATCCCAGGTTCATGGGGTAGGCCTCCGCCGCCTGGAGCATCCTGGCGATGTTCCACGCGCCCGGCGTGCAGGTGGTGGCGTTCGTGCCCGTGGCGGGGCCGGTTCCCCCGCCGAACATGGTGGTGACGCCCGAGGAGAGCGCCTCGTCTATCTGCTGGGGACAGATGAAGTGGATGTGGGTGTCGATGCCGCCCGCGGTGAGTATCATCCCCTCGCCCGCGAGGACTTCGGTGGCGGCGCCGATAGTCATGTCCACCCCCTGCATCAAATGGGGATTGCCCGACTTGCCGATTCCGGCGATTTTTCCGTCCTTGATTCCAACGTCCGCCTTCACCACGCCCCAGTGGTCCAGGATCAGCGCGTTGGTGATGAGCAGGTCGAGCGCGCCGGCTTCGCGCGTCTCGGTGGGGGATTGCCCCATGCCGTCCCTGATGACCTTGCCGCCGCCGAATTTCGACTCGTCTCCGTAGACGGTGCGGTCTTCTTCGACCTCGATGAAGAGATCGGTGTCCGCGAGCCGCACCTTGTCCCCCACCGTGGGGCCGAACATGTCGGCGTAGGCGCGCCTGTCCATTCGAAAAGCCATCAGTCCGCCCCCCCGTAGCCCTCGTCGCGGGCCTTTTCCATCGCGCCCTCGCGCACGGCGGCCGAATCGAGCGCGCCCTCGGTCAGCGCGTTCAGCCCCATGGCGGTGCGCGCACCCGCAAAGGCGACGAGCGTCACCTCCTTCTCATCCCCCGGCTCGAAGCGCACCGCCGTTCCCGCCGGGATGTCCAGCCGCATGCCGAAGGCCGCCTTCCTGTCGAAATCGAGCAGGCGGTTGACCTCGAAAAAATGAAAGTGGGAACCCACCTGTATGGGCCTGTCGCCCCGGTTCGCCACGAGGAGCGAGACGGTCTCGCGCCCTTCGTTCAGGACGATCTCGCCGTCCGCCAGAATGTATTCGCCGGGTATCATTCGCTCTCCTTCAGCCGCGTATCGGGTCGTGCACCGTCACGAGCTTGGTGCCGTCGGGGAACGTGCCCTCGACCTGCACCTCGTGAATCATCTCGGGCACGCCCTCCATGACGTCGTCTCGCGTGAGAATCGTCGCGCCGTAGCGCATCAGTTCGGCGACGGACTTGCCGTCGCGCGCGCCTTCGAGCACCTCGGCCGTGATGATGCTGACGGCTTCGGGGTAATTGAGCTTGAGGCCGCGCGCGCGGCGCTTTTGCGCCAACTCCGCCGCAACGAAAACGAGGAGCTTCTCCTGCTCCCTCGGGGTCAGATGCATTGCCTGCCTCCTGTCAGAAAACTCTTGAAACCGGCTACGCGGTCAGGCGGTCGAGCAGCGCTGCGTCGCACTCGCCCTGCGCTTGTCCCGTGGCCGTGAACTCCCCTTTTTCCATCACGTAGTATCGATCCGAAAGACGCCAGGCGAACTCCAGGTACTGCTCCACCAGGATGATACCCACGTCGCCGCGTTCCTTGATCTTCCACAGAACGCTCTCGATGTCCATGATGATCGAGGGCTGGATACCCTCGGTCGGCTCATCCAGCAGCAAGAGCCTGGGTTCGCTCACCAGGGCGCGGGCGATGGCGAGCTGCTGCTGCTGGCCGCCGCTCAGCACGCCTCCCTTGCGCCCGAGCATCTCCTTCAAGACCGGGAAAAGCTCGAAGACGCCCTCGTCATAATATCTGGGTCGATCGGGATGCGCTTCCAGCCCCAGCAGGAGGTTCTCGTGCACGCTGAGCTGCGGGAATATCTCCCGTCCCTGGGGGACGTAGGCGACGCCGAGCCTCGCGCGCGCCTCGGGCCTCGACGCGGTGATGTCGCGCTCCAGGAACTCGATTCTCCCGAGCTTGGGCCTGAGCAGACCGACGATGGATTTCAGGAACGTGGTCTTGCCCATGCCGTTTCTGCCGATGACGCCCGCGATTTCGCCGGGGCGCACCTCGATGTCGAGGCCGCGCAGAATGTGGCTCTCCCCGTAGCAGGCGTGGAGCCCGTCCACCCTAAGCATGTTCCTCGCTTCCCCTTCCAAGATAGAGTTCGACCACCCGCTCGTCCTTGTGCACGTGGTCGATGGAGCCCTCGCAAATCACGGCGCCCTCGTGCAGCACGGTGACGCGCTCGGCGATCTCGCGCACGAACTTCATGTCGTGTTCGATGACGAGGACCGAGCGGTGCTCGGCGATGCGCCTTAACAGCGCCGCCGTCTTCTCCGTCTCTCCCTCCGTCATGCCCGCCACAGGCTCATCGACGAGCAGAAGATCGGGGTCCTGCACCACCACCATGCCGATTTCGAGCCACTGCTTCTCGCCGTGGGCGAGCAGACCGGCCCGCCAGCCGCTCTTGGACGCGAGGCCGATGACGTCGAGCGTCTCCTCGACCCGCTCGCGCGCCTCGGGCGTAGCCCCGCCGAAAAGTAGCGAGGTCACCTTCTTGTCCTGCTTCACGGAGAGTTCGAGATTGTCGCGCACCGTCAGGTTCTCGTAAATCGTCGGCGTCTGGAATTTCCTGCCGATGCCTGCGTTCGATATCTCCTCCTGGCGCATCCGCGCGAGGTTGGTTTTCTCCTTGAAGACCACCCGCCCGGAATCGGGCTTCACCTTGCCGGTCACGACGTCCAAAAGCGTGGTTTTCCCCGCGCCGTTCGGGCCGATGACGCAGCGAAGCTCCCCCCTGTCCATGCTGAAGTTGAGCGCGTTCAGCGCCTTGAAGCCGTCGAAGACGACGAACACGTCCTCCATGTAGAGTATGCTTTTAGACGTCAGCGTCATGCTTTCCCCCTAGCCCTCGCTGCGCACAGGCGCGAACGCCTCATCCCCCGCCGCCGGGCGCGTCGTGCGGCGGACCCACTTCTCAAGCTTCCGGGGCGCGTCGCGCGCCACGCCGAGGATGCCGTCCGGGAAGAACTGGACCACGAGGACGAATATGCCGCCCAGGAAATAGAGCCAGTAATCCGGATAACTCGACGTGAGGTAGCTGCGCGCCCAGTTCACCCCGACAGCGCCGATGACGGCGCCGATGAGCGACCCGCGTCCTCCGACCGCCACCCAGATGACCATCTCGATGGAGGGCAGCACGCCGATCCGCCCGGGGGTGATGATGCCCACCTGGGGGACGTACAGCGCGCCCGCGACCCCCGCCAGCATGGCGGATACGGTGAAGACGAACACCTTGTAGTTCGCGGGCGTATAGCCCGAGTAGAGCACGCGGTTCTCAGCGTCGCGAATCGCGAGCAGAATCTTCCCGGCGCGTGATTTCACTATCCAGCGGCAGAGCAGGTACGCGCCGCAAAGCGCGAGCGCGGTTGCGACGTACAGCCCCCGCTGCGTGGACGCCTCGGTGAGCGTGAAGCCCAGGATTTTCTTGAAGTTGGTGAGGCCGTTCGTTCCGCCAAGATTTATCTCGTTGCGGTTGAAGACGAGCCAGGCGGAGAGCGCCAGCGCCTGCGTGATGATGGCGAAGTACACCCCGCGCACCCGCGTTCTGAAGGCGAGGAAGCCGAAGACGGCCGCCAGTAAGCCTGGCACCACCGCGACGGCGAGCGTGGTGAAGAAGAACGAGTGGAACGGCTTCCAGAAAAGCGGCAGCTCCTTCACCCGGTTCCAGACCATGAAGTCGGGCAGCTTGCTCTGGTAGACCCCCTCGCCGCCGATCTCGAGCGTCAGGTACATCCCCATGCAATAAGCGCCCAGGCCGAAGAACACGCCGTGGCCCATGCTCAGGATGCCGGTGTAGCCCCATATCAGGTCGAGGCCCAGCGCCAGGATGGCGTAGGCCAGGAACTTTCCGAACAGGTTGAGCGTGAAATCAGAAACGTGGAAAAACGACCCCGGCGTCCCGAAGGCGTTCAGCGAGGGCATCGCGACGATGAACCACAGCGCCGCGAGCACGAGAACGACGCCGCCGACTTTCTTCTCCATCCTGTCCACCAAAGTTTCACCCGGCATCGCGTCTCAAGCCCCTCTCGTGCGGATGGCGAACAGCCCCTCCGGCCTTCTCTGCAGGAAGAGGATCACCAGAACCAGGATCACCACCTTGCCGAACACCGCGCCCATCGCCGGCTCGAGCATCTTGTTCATGCCGCCGATGCCGAAGCCCGCCACGATGGTTCCCAGAATCTTGCCCACGCCGCCCGTCACCACCACCATGAACGAATCCACGATGTAGTTCTGTCCCAGAGCAGGACCCACGTTCCCGACCTGGCTCAGGGCCGCGCCCGCCATGCCCGCCAGCCCGGCGCCGAACGCGAACGTGCCCGCGTCCACGCGGCGGGAGGGAACGCCCAGGCAGGTGCTCATGCCCCGGTTCTGGGTGACGGCGCGAATCCGCAGGCCCGCCCGCGTGCGGAAGAGGAACAGGTACGTGCCCGCCACGCAGAAGACGGCCAGCGCGATGATGAACATGCGGTTGTAGGGAAACTGGACGCCGACCATCAGGTGATACCCCCCGCTCAGCCATTCGGGGGACTTCACGTCCACGTTCTGCGCGCCGAACACCTGGCGGACGGCTTGCTGGAGGATCAGGCTGATCCCCCAGGTGGTCAGCAGCGTCTCCAGCGGCCGGCCGTACAGATAGCGGATGATGGAAACCTCCATCAGAAAGCCCATCAGGGCCGAGGCCAGGAACGCGACGGGTAGCGCCAGTATGAAATACCAGCCGAAGTAGCTTTGCGGCAGATAGGAGATGAAAACGCCCTGGATGATGAAGGTGGCGTAGGCGCCGAGCATCATCAACTCCCCGTGCGCCATGTTGATGACGCCCATGAGGCCGAAGACGATGGCCAGCCCCAGCGCCATCAGCAACAGGATGGAGCCCAGGCTCATGCCCCGGAACAGGGTGTCGATCATCGCCGTCCAGCTCTGGTAGCTCTCGATCTCCCCGATGGCCTCGCTCGCCGCCGCGCGCACGGAAGCGTCCGCATCTTTTTCCGCCAGGCGCTGGAGCACCGAGACGGCGTTCAGCCCGTGGATCTCGCCGAGCGCGGCGGCGGCAGAACGCCTCTCCTCGGGGTTCGGCGACTTGAGCCGGATCAGCGCCTTCGCCTCGATGAGCGCATGGCGGCCCAGCCAGTGGGTCTCGTTCTCGAGGACCTTGTCGAGCAGCGGGATGAGGTTCTTGTCCCCCACCCGCGCCATCCGCGTCGCAGCGGCGCGGCGCACGTTCGGGTCGGCGGAATGGAGCTGCGCCGAGCTTTGAAGCTGGTTCAGATAGGGTTTGATAGCGCGGCGGATTCTTCTGCCGGCGCGGATTTTGTTGAGTTTTCCATCGGGAACGAAAAGGGGTTTCCCGTCTGCGGAGGTGAGCCGCTTTTTCCCGTGAATCGAGAAAAGAGGGACGTATTCCACCTCCCCGCGCGTCACGGCGTCCCCGCCGATGACGAACCGGGGCTCGCCCGATTCAGGCTTCCAGCGATAAAGGCTGCCCTCGCGAAGCGCCAAAAGAAGGGGTAGCAGCTTTGGCTCGAGGCGCTTCGCGATACCGAGGGCAGCGCGTCTTCTTTTCTTTCGATTCTTCGATCCCAACTGTGCGATTTCCGCCTGGATAGCCGGTGAAAACGATTCGGTTCGCGCTTCTCCCCTTGCGGCAAAACCAAAGCCGAGCGCGAATACCAGAATAAGGACGCGAGATATGAGTGACCTCGCCGACGCTCCACGCGGAATCGCCCTGATGCCGGCTTGCTGCATACCCCCTCCTTCGCCGTATTTGGCACATCGCCGGTATTTGCGATTCACATGTTTTTCATTTGGGCCGCCCATGGGGGAGCCGAAGCCGGCTCCCCCCGGGCGGTTCTTGCGACTAGGTCGTCGTCTTCTTGTATGTTCCCTGGTGATTTACCCAGTCACAGCTCTTGTCCGGACTCGTGTACTTGCTCCAGGGTTCGGGCGCCACGAGGCCCTTCGTCTGCGAGACGATTTCGAATTGCCCGTTCTTGAGGATTTCGCCGATGAGCACGGGCTTGTGCAGGTGGTGGTTCTTCTCGTCGATCTTCTTGAATCCGCCCGGCGCCTCGAAGCCCATCCCGTAAGCCGCCTTGCGGACGGCGTCCACCTTCGTGGTGCCCGCTTTCTCCACCGCCTGCTTCCAGATGTAGACGCCGAGATAGGCCGCCTCAATGGGGTCGTCCGTCACGCGGCTCGCGCCGCCCGGCAGGCCCTTTTTCTTGCAGTAGGTCTTGAAGTTCTTGACGAACTTCTTGTTCTGCGGCGTGTCGATCGACTGGTAGTAGTTCCAGGCCGCCAGGTGCCCGACGAGCGATTTCGAATCCATGCCGCGAAGCTCGTCTTCCGCCACGCTGAACGCCATGATGGGCACGTCTTCGGAGCGCAGGCCCTGGTTCGCGAACTCCTTGTAGAAGGGCACGTTGCTGTCGCCGTTGATGGTGCTGAGCACGGCGGCGTCGCCGCCCGAGGCGAACGATTTCACCTTGCCGACGATGGTCTGGTAATCCTGGTGGTGGAAGGGCGTGTACTCTTCCATGATGTTCGCAGCCGGCACGCCTTTCGCCAGCAGGAAGGCCCGGAGGATCTTGTTCGCCGTGCGCGGGAACACGTAGTCGGTGCCGAGCAGGTAGAACTTCTTGAACCCGCCGCCGTCCTCGCTCATCATGTAGTCCGCCGCCGGAATCAACTGCTGGTTCGGCGTCGCGCCCGTGTAGAAGACGTTCTTCGAGCACTCCTCGCCCTCGTACTGCACCGGATAGAAGAGAAGGCCGTTGTTCTTCTCGTACACGGGAAGGACGGATTTGCGGCTCACCGACGTCCAGCAGCCGAAGGTCACGTCCACCTTGTCTTTCAGGAGAAGCTGCTTCGCCTTCTCGGCGAACAAATCCCCGTCAGACGCCGGGTCGACGACCACGGGCTTGATGGGGCGCTTCATCACGCCGCCCGCCGCGTTGATCTCCTCCACGGCCATCAGGACCACGTCGCGCAGCGAAACCTCGCTGATCGCCATGGTTCCGCTCAGAGAGTGCAGAACCCCGATCTTGACGGGCTCGGCCGCCCGAATCACGTTCGGGAACGGAAGCGTACTCATGGCCGCCGCGCCGAGCCCCATCACTCCCGCCTTCTTCAGGAACCTCCTGCGGGACAGCTTTTCTGCTCCGATCGACTTTTTCTTGCTCTTCATTCTTTCAATCTCCCCTTCTTATCTCTGCAAAGCGGCCGCCTCGTCCGGCCTGAAAACAAAATGAACACAGGAAATCTTCGATGACAGGATGGAAATATAGAGGGGTTTCTTTACGGGATTCTTGCGGTTCGGTTAAATTGTCGTTTCTGTTTTGTTTCACCCATGTTTCGAGGATCCGCCATTTCATGACCAGAATTCCCCCCATCAACCCCTCGCAGGCCGGGCGAGCACTCATTCACGGGATGCGCCCCGCACCACCACGGAGGCCCCCGACATGGCGTCCTTAAGCCGCAGGCTCGCAAGGTGGGCGGCGGGGCTTCGCTTCGAGGATCTGCCGCCTGAAGTCGTCGACCGCGCCAAGGGCGTTACCTTACAAGCCATCGGCTCCGCTCTTCTGGGTTCTCAAACCGAAGACGGGCGCAGGGCCGTCGCCCTCATCACAGAAGAAGAAGCGGGCGTCCAAGGCGGCGCGACCATCATGGTGAGCGGAGCCGGGGCGACGACAGGAGGCGCCGCCTTTGCGAATTCCGAGATGGCCCTGGCGGGCGGCAAGTGGGACACCTTCCGTATGCTCACCCATCCGGGAACCAGCATCGTGCCCGCCGCCCTCGCTGCTGCGGAGTCGCGGGGCGCATCAGGCAGAGATTTCCTGACGGGCGTCGCCACAGGCTATGAGGTCATGGAGCGCCTCGCGTCGGACTTCATCCCTACGGTGATGTCGCGCGGTTTTCATGCGGGGCCCGTCTTCGGGATTTTCGGGGCCGCCGTCGCCGCCGCGAAGATCATGGGCTTGAGCGAGGATCAGATGAACAGCGCGGTTGCGCTCTGCGCGAGCCTCGCGAGCGGAAACCTCGAAGGCCCGCGCAGCGGGGGGCAGGCGCTCAGGGAAGGCGGCGCCGTGCGAAACGCCCTCCTCGCGGCGGCGCTGGCCGAGCGGGGCCACGCCGGCGGGGAGACGGTGCTCGAGGGTGAAGCGGGCTTCTACCACGCCTACACGGGAAACAACGAGGGCCGACTCACCTACAGCTTCACGGGCGATGCGAGGACGACCCTGGACAACATCACCGAGGGACTGGGGGAGGAGTGGCTGTTCCTCGAAACGCTGTTCCGCATCTACTCCACCTCGGGCTACAACCTGGCCCACATCGACGTGACGGCGAGCCTCTGCGAGGAGAACGACATCCGCATCGAGGAGGTCGAGCGCGTGGAGAC
Organism: bacterium; assembly: GCA_965219955.1. Taxonomy (GTDB): domain Bacteria; phylum UBA8248; class UBA8248; order UBA8248; family UBA8248; genus Bin107. Next base: position 3,894,177 of record OZ244799.1, on the reverse strand, counting down.
GCTCGTGAACTGGCTGGAGACGCAGTACCCGAGCCCCGCTTTCCCGAACCGCCGCGAGGACGGCGCGCCCCGCGTGGGCGGCACGCACTACTATGCGGCCTACGGTGTCGTGAAGCGCGGCTATCCGCTCTTGAACGACCCGCCTGGCGAGAACGACCCGCCCGGGGTGCACGACATGATGGAGCGCGTGCGCATCATCCCCTCCCGCGAAATGGGGCTTTTCGCCCCCAGGGTGAGCATCCACACGAAAGAGCGCGGCGTCTTCACCAGACAGGCCACCGGGCGGGAGTTCATCTTCAGCTTCGATGAGCTGGCGAACCGCATCTGCGGCATCGCCCCCGGTTTGCCGATACCTGAGCCGCGCTACAGGGTAATCATCGAAACCTGCCGCGCCCTCGAGGCGCAAGAGAAGGCGGAAAAACTCATCCGCCTCACCGCGGCGGGGGCGTAAAACCGGCGCCATCGAGCAGGTAGCATCGACCGTACCACTCATGAGGTATCGGGACGGTTGAAAAAGCCGGTGCACGTCACCTGCGGCGATCTCTCTCCACCAAAGAGAGCTCCAAATCAACTCCCCCCTTGAGGGGGAGTCGAAGAGGCCGAGTGGTTTGTGCGAAGGCCGATTCGGTGGGGGGTAAAATGCGTTTTATCGCCATTCCGAATTATACCCCCCACCGATTCGCTTGCGGGCTTACGCCCTTAGCTCATCGACTCCCCCTCAAGGGGGGAGTGAACTTCAAAAGCGTGCGCTCAACTAAAATCGATCCATGGGCCTTCTTCAACAGCCCCGTATCGAATCGGAAACAACCGACTTTCACCGAAAGCGACCCGGGCTGAACCGGCGTTCTCAAGATACCTGACGATAATCCAGGGTTTACTCTTAGAAATACGGGGAGTGGGGAGCGTTCAAACGCTCCGGCCCCCGACGCAACGCCGGGGGCCGGGTTCGATGGTTCGCTTACTGGATCAGAATCTGCTTCGGCTTGTTCGCCTCGGCGATGGGCACGCGAAGCGTGAGGACGCCGTCGACGAGTTCCGCGCTCGAAGCGTCGTTCCGCACCATGCCGGGCAGCACGATGCGGCGGCTCACGGAACCCATGAAGCGTTCGCGGCGATAGAACTTCTCGTCTTCGACTTCTTTGTCCGATTGCTTCGTCGCCTTGATGGAGAGTACGCCCTTCTCGATCCGCAGGTCGATATCCTCTTTCCTGTACCCCGGAAGCGAAGCACGCACCACGACCTCCGTATCGGTTTGCGCGATGTCGACGGGCAGGATTCCTTCCTCGCCGTCATCGGCGAGAGGCTTGACGAAGGAATCTTCCAGAAAGCGGTTGAATACGTCGTGAATCGAAGCAGGTCTCATCAGGTTGGGCATTGTGAATCCTCCTTGTGGTGAAAGTGATTTCGGGGACTTTCTTTCCCCATCTTTCATGTTTAGCGGCTGAAAATTCTAATTATATGAGTTGTTATTACTCATAAAATCATATGTTCTTAATAATATATTTAGACCTTTTTCAGAATTTGTCAACGAAAAATGAGGATTTTTTGAAAAATTTCACATTTTTTCAACGAAAAAGCGCCGTCAGGGCAATATGGATTGCAGTTCCGGGATTGTGTCTTCCTGGAGGGGATTTTCTATCGAAAGGCTCTCGAACGGAGAACGAACGTGGTTCTCCGCCGACTCGGCGGCGGAGACATTATTTTTCTTCGCAGGCGTGAATCAAGAGGAGTGATGGACCTTTCCCGGCCAATGAAACAGCGCCCGTCTGGACGCAATAAACGCTTTACGCTCTACCAGAGTTGCCCGGACGCCAGGGCTGCGCCCTCGGCGAGGGCGGCCATCTTCATCCACACGATGCGGCGGTCCACCTGCACCCGGCCGGCGAAGGTGCCGAAGCCGCAATCGACGCCGGCGATGACGTTCTCGCGCCCCACCGCCTCGGCGTAGTTCACGATGCGCTCCGCCACCAGTTCGGGATGCTCCACGAAGTTGGACGTCGAATCGATCACGCCGGGGATGATGCTCTTGCCCTCGGGCAAATCGACTTCGCGCCATACCTTCCACTCATGGCCGTGGCGGGGGTTCGCGCCGGGGAACGAGACGGCGCAGGGCGCGCCCTTGAGCACGATGTCGATGATGTCCTTGATCGGAACGTCCTCATGGTGCGGCCCCAGCGTGCTGCCCCAGCAGATATGCATGCGCATGCGGTCCGGCGCGATGTTGCGCACCGAGTGGTTCAGGGCTTCGACGTGCATCTCGATTTCCTTGCGGAAATCCGCGAGGCTCAAATCGCGAAACACGGTGTGGCGGCTCAGCGCCAGGTCGGGGCAGTCGAGCTGCAGGAGCAGCCCCGCATCCACAATCGCCTCGTATTCGCGGCGCATCACGTCCGCGAGCGCGAAAATGTATTCCTCCTCGCTCGGGTAGTAGAGGTTCCTGAGATAGCGCGAAATCTGCCCCGGCGAGGGGGAGGTCATGAACGCCTCTTCCACGTCGGCGCGCCCCAGGACGCTCTTCGCGCGCTCGATGTCGACCTGGGCGGCGGGCCAGTCCTTCCAGTCCACGGGGCCGGAGCAGGCCGGGCGGTTCTGTAAGGGCGAGGCGAATTGAGAGAGTATTTCGGACAGTTCGGGGAAACCCTCCTCGCCCGTACCGAGCGGGGGCGAACTGGGGCCCTCGTAGCCCGTCAGCCTGTGCTTGACGTGGGAGGTGTAATCGGGCCGGCCCTGCTCGCCGTCGTTGATCACGTCGACGCCCGCCGCCGCCTGTTTCTCCACGACGTCCTCTATCGCGCGCGCCACGGCGGCATCGAGCTCACCTGAATCCGCTGCACCCTCCTCCTGGGCCAGCAGTAAATCGACCACCTCCCGGGGACGCGGCAGGCTCCCCGTGTGGGTCGTGAGTATTCTCTCCGTGCTTCGCTTCATGGCTTGGCGCTCCCCTTTTTCCTTCAAAAAGACTCCCCGGCGTGTGCCCCGTTTTTTCTTCCCTACGGTCTCCTTTTGGTTCTCGCAGAAGCCTTCAAGGCCGATCGAATCCTCTATTCCCGGCGAGCGGCCCCGAAACCCTCGTGCGTCCCGCCCGTGCAATCGCCCGCCGGCGCACCCCCCGGAGGGCTTTTTCACGAAACCGGAACCAACGGCAGGATACAATACGGCATCGATGCAGGCGATACATCTGTTGTGCAAAATTGAAAGTTATACTTGCAAACAGTCCCGTATCGCGATACCTTGCTCCCATGATCGAGCGCGAGATCACACCCTACCTCAAAGCATTGTTCGAGCAATACCCGTTCGTCACGGTGACCGGCCCGAGACAGTCGGGCAAAACCACGCTTTGCCGCGCAGCCTTTCCGCACCTCGAGTACGTCAACCTCGAGGCGCCGGACCTGCGGGAATTTGCCGAGACCGACCCCCGGGGTTTCCTTTCCCGGCTGGGCGAGGGCGCCATCCTGGATGAGATTCAGCGCGTTCCCGATCTTCTGTCCTACCTCCAGGTATTGGCCGACGGAATGGGAAGAAACGGCCTCTTCGTTCTGACGGGCAGCGAGCAGTTCCGACTCTCCGGCGCCATCAGCCAGTCGCTCGCCGGGCGCACGGGGCTTCTCCGCCTGCTGCCGTTCTCGCTTGCCGAAAGGCGGCGGACGGGCGCGAGCGAGGAGGTTGACGACGTCCTCTACTCCGGTTTCTACCCCCGGATTCACGATCAAAAACTCGAACCTTGTCAGGCGCTCGGCGATTATTTCGAAACCTACGTGGAGCGCGACGTGCGCCGGGTCGGCGAGATCCGCAACCTCTCCGCCTTCCGCCGGTTCGTGCGCCTTTGCGCCGGGCGCGTAGGACAGTTGTCCAATCTCTCGTCCCTGGGCGCGGATGCCGGCGTCTCCCACACCACGGCGCGCCACTGGCTGACGATTCTGGAAGCGAGCTACATCGTTTTCCAGCTTCCGCCGTTTTTCGCAAACGTCCGCAAGCGGCTGGTCAAGTCACCCAAGCTCTACTTCCACGACGTCGGGCTGGCGAGTCACCTCATCGGCATCGAGCATGCGGGGCAGTTGGGAACCCACCCGCTCCGGGGAGCGCTGTTCGAGAACGCCGTCGTCGTAGAAGCCCTCAAGCACCGCTTCAACCGGGGGCGCCGCTCCAATCTGTCCTTTTTCCGCGACGTCCGGGGGCTGGAGTGCGACCTTCTCTACGAAAGCAGCGACGGGGTGGGCGTCATCGAGGCCAAGTCCGGCGCGACGGTCGCCTCCGACTGGTTCGATGCCTTTCACCGGGTGGCGAAGGCGTTGCCGCAAATCGCTCTCGGTGCCGTCGTCTATGGAGGCCCGGAGCGGCAATCCCGCCGGGACGGCGAAGTAGTTCCGCTGAACGCGCTGGGCGAACTGCTCGAAAGATTCGACGAACGCAGGAAACCCTGACGGCACCCCTGCATTTCGCGGGACGGAAAGTTTCCCGTTTCACTCCTGCTGCCGCGCGCCGAATAAAAACGGAGGCTCAGGCGGGATCCGGTTTTCGAAAAAGGGAAGTCCTCTTCACGAAAACGCTGATGAGGTAGAGCAAGGCCAGGGTCAGGAACACCAGGCTGATGGGCTTTCTAAAGAAAATGCCGGGGTCTCCGTCCGAGAGGATGAGCGACATTCTCGCGTTTTTCTCGAACACCGGACCCAGGATGATCGCCAGGAGCAGGGGCATGATCGGATAGTCGAACTTCTGCATGAAATAGCCGAGCAATCCGAAGCCGATCATCAGGAAAACGTCGAAAAAACTGTTCTGGAGCGCGAACGCCCCGATGACGCAGAACACGGCGATGCTCGGGAAGAGCAGCCCGGGCGGCACGCGCAGCACCTGGACGAACAGGCGGATGCCCAGAAGCGCGATGACGATGGTCAGGAACAGCGCGATGAAGAAAGACCCGAATATCGAGAACACGAAACCGCCGTGGCTCTCGAACAGGAGCGGCCCCGGCGCGAGCCCCTGGATGGTGAGCGCGCCGAGCATGACGGCGGTAACGGGGTCGCCGGGGATGCCCAGCGTGAGCATCGGGATCATCGCGCCGCCGGTCATGGCGCTGTTGGCGGCCTCGGGCGCGGACACGCCCTCAAGCTTCCCCTTCCCGAACGATTCGGGTTCCGGCGAGCGGCGCTGCGCCGTGTTGTAGCTCAGAACGGCGGCGACGGCGCTTCCCGTACCCGGCAACAGTCCGATGGTGGTCCCGATGAGGGAGGATTGCGCGAGCGTCTTCCAGAGGCCGGCCAGGGTTTTCGGCGATGGCAGCAGGTCGCGCAGGCGCGTCGAGAAATCCGGCAGGGAGACGGCGGAGCCGCGCATGCCCGAGATGATCTCGGGCACCGCGAAAAGCCCTATCATCACCGGCAGGAAAGAAACGCCCTGCTGAATCTGCACGACCGAAAACGTGAAGCGCGGTATCGAGTCGATGGGGTCCATGCCCACGGTGGAAAAACTCAGGCCCAGCACGCCCGAGATGAGCGCCTTGCTCATCGAGGTTTGCGCGAATCCGCAGATGAGGCAAAGCCCTAGCAGGACCAGCGCCGCCAGTTCGGGCGCGCCGAAGTTCAGGGCGAATTCCGCCAGTTGGGGGGCGATGGTCACCAGGCAGACAAGGCTGAACAGCCCGCCCAGGAAACTCGAGAAAAAAGCCACGCCCAGCGCGACGCCCGCCCGGCCCTTCCGGGCGAGCGGGTGTCCGTCCAGGCTCGTGACGATGGCGGCGGGGTTGCCGGGAATGTTGAGGAGAATGGACGAGATGCTCCCCCCCGTCATCCCGCCGACGAAAACGCCCACCAGAAGGCTCATCGACGTGACGCTCGCCATGTGGAAGGTGAAGGGCAGCAGGAGAATGATGCCCATGCTCACCGTAAGGCCCGGAATGGCCGCGAAGATGACCCCTAAGAAACTTCCCAGAACGGCGAACAGAAGAGGCTTCAGCGCCAGCGCCTGGACGAGGCCGTCCACCAGGAGATTCATCTTTAGAAGAGCCAGTCCTGGGGCAGGGGAACCTTGAGCACGTGGTGAAAGACGTAGTTCACCACCAGGGCGAAGATGACGACGTAGGGGATGATGATTTTCCAGGAGCGGATTCCGCTCCACCGGATGGAGACGGCGAGAAACGCGATAACCGAGGCGGAAAAGCCGACGTACTGCATCAGGAGGGCGAAGCCCACCAGCATGAGGCACAGGATCAAGGCGTCGAAAACGCCCTTGCGCTCGATGGCGACGCGCGCATTTTCTTGCGCTTTACCGAGGTAGTCCGTCCCGATATCGACAAGCGTGAGGACGACCAGGAGCGCAGCCCACACCCAGGGCACAAAAGAAGGCCCCAGGGGACCTTCTGATCCAGGCCCCTGGGGCAACTCCAGAATAATCGAACCATACCAGATACAGAAAACCACCAGAAGGATCGGAACGGCGAGGCGTCCGAGGTTGCTTTTTATTTTGTTACTCACCTCCGTCATGAACACCGGATCCCTTGTGGCTTTTCGTCCTCGTCACGATTCAGAAGTTTATTTCTTCATCTTCTTTTTCTTCTTGTCCAGACCCAAGGATACGACGACCGCCTTGATCAGAGCGTTCTGCTTGGCCACGAAAGCCGGGAACTTGTCCGGGCCCATGTAGGAGACCAGGAAACCCCGCTTCTCGGCGGTGGCCAGGACTTTCGGGTCCTTCGCAGCCGCCGCGAACGCCTTGTGGAGCGCTTGAACCGCTTCTTTGGGCGTTCCCTTGGGAACGTGCAGCCCGCGGAACTGATAGAAGCCGACGTCCCACCCGTGCTCGCTGAACAGGGGAACCTTGGGATACGCCGGATGACGCTTCGGGAAGGAGACGGCCAGCATGCGGACTTTGCCCGCCTTGTGAAGGGCCAGGACCTCGGGCGGGTGGACGGAAATCGCGTCGACCTCACCGCCGAGCAGGCTGGGCACGCGGCGCTTGCCCAGGGGGATGTGACGGAACTTGAATCCCGCCTTTTGGGCGAGTGCGGATGCCGTGAGCCTGGTGAAGCTGCCGGCTCCGGCGCTTCCGATCTTGAGCGTCTTCGATTTGGCCGCCTTCACGAGGTCGGGCAGCGATTTATACGGGGAATCGGCCCGGACGACGATGGCCGTCCCTTCGAACACCAGGCGGGAAACGTAATCCCATGCGCGGTAGTCATAGGGTAATTTTCCCATGGTCGTGCCGGTGAGGATCGAGGCCGAAAGCCAGCCGATCTTGTACCCGTCGGCCGGCGCGGTCTTGACGTAGGCGAAGCCGATAGTCCCGCCCGCTCCCGGACGGTTCACGGCGACGATGGGCTGGCCGAACACTTTCTCGGCCGCTTTCGCCACGGTGCGGCCGGAGATGTCCGCCGCGCCGCCGGGCTTGAAGGTGATGGTCATCTCGACGGGCTTCGTCGGATAGGCCGCCGAGACGGGTGCAGCTGCCACCGCCGCGACGACGAAGGCGAGTGCGAAAACCAGCAACAACTTCTTCATGGTGTTTCCTCCTTAAGATTCGCTTAAAGTGCGCCAAAAAGTTACATGAAATTCACGGGATCGTCCTAATCACGATTCCAGGAATGCCATCTCGATAGGCCGATGCAGACGCTTTTCACCTGGGTGTACTCGCGCAGCGCCTCCTCGCCGTGCTCCCTGCCGATGCCGCTTTTCTTCACGCCGCCGAAGGGAATCTCGGAGCCGTAGCGGTAGGTGTTGATGAACACGTTTCCGCAATCAAGCTCCTGAGCGAGGCGATGCGCCCGGCGCAGGTCGCTCGTCCAGACGTAGCTCGCCAGCCCGAAATCCGTGGCGTTGGCGTCGCGCACCGCATCGTCGAGAGAATCATACTCATGGACGGTGAGAACCGGGCCGAAAATCTCCTCACACGCCGCCTCCATCCCCTGGTTCACGCCCGTGAGCACCGTGGGCTGCATGAAGTTCCCCTCCGGCCCCCCTTCGGGCTTTGCGCGGTCGCCCCCGCAGGCGACGCTGGCCCCGTCACCGACCGCCGATTCGACGTAGCCGACGACGTCGGCGAGATGACCGGGAGAGATGAGCGGCCCCATGTCCGTCTCTTCATCCATCGCATCGCCGACGCGTATGCCCTCGATGCGCTCTTTAATCTTCTCGACGAACGCATCGTGGATGGAAGGCGGGAGGAACAGTCGGGTGCCGGCGAAACAGACCTCGCCCTGGCGGGCGAACACCTGGCTCATCACGCCGTCGGCGGCCTCATCGAGATCGGCGTCCTCACAAACGATGATGGGGCCCTTGCCGCCAAGCTCCGCAAGCACGGGCGTCACGTTCGTGGCGGCGAGCCCCAAGACTTCCAGGCCGCCCTCCGTACCGCCGGTGAAGACGATTTTTCGGATGTCGGGATGGCCCACGATTTTGGCGCCCGTCGAGCGCCCCGAACCCGCGACGATGTTGATCACCCCCGGCGGGAACCCGGCCTCTTCCACCAGTTTCCCGAAATAGAGCACCGAGGCCAGGGCGACGGCGGAGGGCTTGATGACCACCGTGTTGCCGCAGGCCAGCGCGGCGGCCAGCCCCCGCGACATGAGCTTGAGCGGGGTGTTCCAGGGAACGATGATGGCCACGACGCCCAGGGGCTCCCTCGTCGAGTACATGAGGCGGTCGTTCATGAGGGGCTGCGCGCTGCCCTCGACTTTTCCGGCCCATCCGGCGAAATACTCGAAATGCCGCGCGGAGGAGGCGGATTCCAGGCGGCTCTCCTTGATGGGGATGCCCGTGTTGATCGCCTCCAGTCTCGCGAGGGTTTCCGCGTGCTCGCGCATCAGGCCTGCGAGTTTCGTGATCAGTTTTCCGCGCTCGAGGGCGGGCATCTTCTTCCAGGACGGGTCGTGAAACGCCCGCCAGCAGGAGGCGACGGCCTCATCGACCTGCGCGTCCGAAGCCGGGAAGAGCTGAAAAATCGTCTCGTTGTTCGAGGGGTTGAGCACGTCTATCGGCTCGCCGCGCTCGCCTTTCACCCAGGCGCCGTCGATGAACTGCTGCTCCACCTCCTGGGTGAGCGGAAACTCGGTTACCTTCACAAGACTACCAGACATCAAAAGCTCCTTTGGTTGAAAGAACGTATCGACCAGACGCCCCCATAGAGGTGACCGGCTCTATAGCTTCCCCGCCTCGGGGCCGGACCATTCCTCATCGCTCAGAACGTCTTTGTGGACAACGTCTTCCTCCACGGATGAGACGACGTCCTTGGCCACCTGCTCATACCAGTCGGCCACGTCTTTCGGGTAGTCCGTGTGGCTGGGCAGGTCCTTGATGAGGGGACCCTCCACGGAGGGAATATCGCTTACGCCGTCGAACTCCTGGGAATATACCCGCCCTTTCCGCGCGGCGAATTCCTTGTCGATCGTGGCGTCGAGCTTGAGCCACTTGCCGTCCAGGTACGCCTCTCCCAGCGAGTGCCAAGGCAGCTTGCGGTCGCCCCAGATCTTGGCGACCTCCTCGTTCATGAAGGGCTTGTCGGGGCAATGAAGCTGCTGGAAGCCGATGCGCGAGGGGATGCCCGATGCCCGGCAGAGGGCGGCGAACATGCTGGCCTTGCCCATGCAGAACGCCTTGCCGTTGTTCAGCACGTCGCTCGCCTGGCGCTTCCCCTCGGCGAGGTAGCGGAACGAATCGAGAATATCGTAGGGGAAATCCCGGACGAAATAATAGATGTTGCCGAGTTTTTCCTTCTCGTCCGCGCAGCCGTCGGTGAGTTCCTCCGCCTTCGAGACGATGTCGGGGTTGTCCGAATCGATGAATTCGGTGGGTTTCAGGTAATCGGCCATGTCCTGGTGTTCGTTCATTGGAAAATCTCCCTGCTCAGAAGAGGGCGTCAGCCCCCGTTCGACAGACTCCTGACCTCGGGAAGAATCTCCTCTCCCGCGAGGCGAAGCATATCCATGTCGGCGACGTCGGGGATCGTATAGAGAAAGTGACGAACGCCCGCGTCGACGTATTCCATCATCTTATCCACGCATTCCTTGGGTTCGCCCGCGATTATACCCGTTTGGGGAATGGCGGCAAATCGCTTTTTTTCGGCCTCGACCCGCGCGCGGTCATAACTCGGCAGAAGAAGGCACATCAGGGAGCGCCTGAACGCTTCGGGGTCGCGGCCCGCCTCCGCGCAGTTGGCGTCGATCTCGTCTTTTCGTTCGAGATAGCGCTCCGGCGGCCACCAGCGCACGTTGAAGCCATCGGCATGCCTCGCCGCGGCGCGAAGCACTTTCTTCCCCTCCCCGCCAATCCATATCGGAGGCGAGGGTTTCTGAACCGGCGGTGGGTCGCACACCGCGCCCTTGATCGTGTAGTGCTCTCCCTCGAACGTGGGGTTGGGCTCCGTCCAGATCTTGCGGATCAGCTGTATGGCCTCTTCCATCTGGGCGATGCGGACCGAAGCCCTCGGGAAAGGAATGCCGTAGGCCTCGTATTCCTCCTGCATCCAGCCCGCGCCGAGGCCCAGGTCGAGCCGCCCGCCGCTGATGTGGTCCAGCGTCGCGCCCATCTTCGCGAGCACCGAGGGGATGCGGTAGGAGTTGCTGAGGACGCTGGTGCCCAGGCGGAGTTTCTTCGTGACCTGGGAGAGGGCGCTGAGCGCCGTCCAGGTTTCGAGCAGGGGGATGGAGCCCGAACCGACGCCTTCCGAGGCTCCCTCGTCTTCGAACCCTGCGTCCTTGGCATACGAACTCGGGTCGAGCGTCAGGAAGTGGTCGCAAAGCCACACCGAATCGAAATCCAGCCGCTCCGCCTCCTCTGCCACCGATTTCATGTCCTCGAAGTTTCCGACAGCGAGCCCCCGGATGGTCAGGGCCATGATCAAACCGAATTCAACGCGGGAGTTCATCCAAAGTCCTCCTCATTTCCACTGAAGGGAAAACAAAAATCATACGGCCAGATAGCGCGACTTCAGTTCCTCGTCCGCTTCGAGCTCGGCCACCGTGCCGCCGAAGCGGACCCTGCCGTTGTCTATGATGTAGACGCGGCCGGAGAGCCGGCAGGCGAAGCGCGTGTTTTGCTCCACCAGCAAGACGGCGATTCCCTCGTCCTTGAGCGTGCCGATCATCTCGCCCACGTCTCTCACGATGGCCGGCGCCAGGCCTTCTGAGGGTTCATCGAGCAGAACGAGCCTGGGCGCCCCCATCAACGCGCGGGCGATGGCGAGCATCTGCTGCTCACCGCCGCTGAGCTCGTTTCCCTTGTGGGCTTTCAATTGCTCAAGCTTGGGGAAAAGACCATATATCCGCTCAAGTGTCCAGGCGCTCGGCCCCTCCAGCTTGAAAGCGCCGATTTCGAGATTCTCCTCCACGCTCAGACGGGAGAATATCCTCCTGTCCTCGGGCACGAATCCTACGCCCTTTCTGGCGATCTCATGCGGCTTCAGGCGCTGCACCTCCTCGTCCAGCCAGCGAACGCTGCCCGCCCGCGGGGGCGTCAGCCCCATGATGGAGCGGAGCGTCGTCGTCTTTCCCGCGCCGTTCCTGCCGAGGAGGCTCACCACCTCCCCTTCGGCGATGGTCAAATCCACGTCGAACAGGATGTGGCTGTCCCCGTAGAACGTATTGATTTTCTCGACGGAGAGAATCACACCTCTTCCCCCAGGTAGGCGAGGCGAACGAGTTCGTCGTTTCGAATCTCATCCGGCGTTCCCTCGGCGATGATGCTCCCCTGATGCAGGACGGAGATGCGATCGGCAATCGAGAAAACCACGCTCATGTCATGCTCGGTGAAGACGACCGTTTTATCCGCGGATATCTTCTTTACGAGATTGATCGTGCTCGACGTCTCCTCGATAGACATGCCGGCCGTCGGCTCGTCCAACAGGATCAACCGGGGCTCCAGCGCGAGGGTGATGCCCAGTTCCAGGTTTCTCCTCTCCCCGTGGCCGAGTTCGGTGGTGGGGTGATGCGCCTTGTGTTCGAGTTCCACCTCGCCGAGGATCACGAGCGCCTCATCCTGTTCTTCGGTGTGCTTCTCGATGGGAGAGAACATATCGAGCGTTTTTCCCCGTCTCGCCAAGACGGCGATGCGGACGTTGTCCAGAACCGAAAGCCTGGGGAATATGTTCGTGATCTGGAAAGAACGGCCCACCCCTTTTTTCACCACAGCGTGCGGGGGAAAGCCCGTAATGTCCTCTCCTTCGAAGAAAACGCCGCCCGAAGTCGGCTCGAGCCTCCCTGAAATCAGGTTGAAAAAGGTGGTCTTCCCCGCCCCGTTCGGCCCGATGACGGCGCAGAGCTCTCCCTGAGGGACCTGAAAGTCCACCTCGTTGACCGCCAGAAGCGATCCGAACGACCTGGTGAGACTCCGGGTCTCAAGAACGGGCGTCGTCGCCATCGTTTCCACCAATCGATAATCTGGAGGCCCACCCTTCGAAGAATCCCAGGATTCCGCCGGGGAGGAACAGGACTAGGAGCACCAGAATGCCGCCGACGACGATTCTCCAGTACTCCATGAAATTCAAAACCGTGTCCCGGATGAACAAGAGCATCCCCGCGCCGAAGGCCGGCCCCAGGAAAGAATACATGCCGCCCAGGATCGTCATCAGAACGATCTCGCCCGATTGGGTCCAGTAGAGCAGATCGGGTGAAATATAGCCCTGAAAAGTCGAGTAAAGACCCCCGGCGAAACCGCCGAGGGTGCCTGCGATGATGAAGGCGTAGAGTTTATACCTGTGCACGGGCAGTCCGATGAATTCCACGCGCTCGGGGTTTTCCCGGATGGCCTGCAAAACCCTGCCGAAAGGGGAGTTGGCGATTTTCCACGCGAGAAATATCAAAGCCGCCACGATGACGAGCACGAAATAATAAAAGTTCGTGAACGATTCCAGTGAGATGCTGAAGACGCCCGGAATCCCGATTTCGGGCTTCGGGATGCCGAGCATCCCGTCGTCCCCGCCGGTGACGTCGCGCCAGTAGTAGGCGACGGTGTAGACGACTTGAGAGAACGCGAGCGTCAGCATGGCGAAATAAAGCCCCGCCAGGCGCACGCAGAAAACACCCATGAACCATGCCAAAAGCGCGCACGACGCGCCCGCCGCTATCAACCCGGCCCACATGGAGGGATAGGCGTTCTTCGTCAGCAGGGCGAAGGCGTAGGCGCCCACGCCCAGGTACACCGCATGGCCAAGGGAGACGAGGCCGGTGTAGCCGATGAGAAAATTCAGGCTGATGGCGAGCAGGCTCGCGATGAGGATCTCCGTGCAAAGCTGAATATAGTAATCGTTCTGGACCAGGAAAGGCGCGAGAACGGCCAAGGCGAGCAATGCCGTGACGCCGAAGCGGTTGGTTACGCTCCCGGTCAGGCGTCTTAGGAAAAATTTGTTGCTCGATGAACCTTCCATGCGTTTTTCAGGCTCCCGTTCTTAAATCGTCGTCTCGCCGAACAGGCCGCGGGGTCTCAGGATCAAAATCGGCAATACGAGGGCGTAGATGAAGATCATCGCGAAATTCTCGAGAATCTCGATGCCGAACGCCTTGAGCATCCCGATGAGCACGGCCCCCACGAACGCGCCCAGATAACTCCCCATCCCTCCGATGATGACGACGATGAACGATTCGATGATGATCTCCACCCCCATGCCGGGCTCGACGCTTCTCATCGGCGCGGCCAGAATGCCGCCCAGGCTCGCGAGCCAGGCGCCCAGGGCGAATACGCCGGTGAATACCCGGTTCACGTTGACCCCCAGGGCGTCGAGCATCTCGCTGTCCGTGGCGGCGGCGCGTATGAGTTTCCCGAAGTTCGTCCTGTTAAGAATGAACCACAGGAAGACGCCCAGCAGCGGGCCGACCGCGATGATGAAGAGAAAATACACGGGGTAACTGAAATCCCCGATGGTCAATCGCCCTTCGAACAGCGCGGGGATGGGAACGGACTTGTAATCCCGGCCCCAGATCAGCAGAACCAGATCGTCGAGAATGAGCGTGAAGCCATAGGTCAGCAGCAGGGTGTAGAGTCTCTCCCGGCCGTAGAGAGGGCGCAGGCAGAACGCTTCGATGATGGTGCCGAACCCCGCCACCACTAAAGGTGCTAAGAGCAGACCCACCCAGAACCAGCTCGGGTTCTTGATGATCGAACTCGAGAAAATCAGAAAAGCGCCCAGCATGTAGAACGAGCCGTGGGCCAGGTTCAGGACGCCCAGCACGCCCAGCAGAATCGTGAGTCCCGAGGCGATCAGGAAGAGAACCATCGCGTTGGCCAACCCGTTCAGAAACTGGGTCAACCAAAAACTGACGTCCAATTCCATGCGTCCGGGCCTCCGGAAAAAGGTGAGGCGACGCCCCGGAATTTTCCCGGGGCGCCTGTGGCTTCACGCGCGATGATTATTTCCGGCAGCCCTGGCCCGTGTTCTCATCGGGGTGAGAACCCTCGACGGGAGAGATCACCTGGATGTTCGAGAGGACCGGGAAAGGGTATTTCTTGCTCTTTGAAATGACGCCCCAGAAGCTGGACTGCCAGCCCTGGTGATCGGAGGGGCGCATGATGATCCACCCTTCGGGCGAGTTGAAGGCGACGCCGCCCATGGCGTCAATCGCTTTCTCCTTGTCCACGGCGCCGGCGCGGCGGATGGATTCCGCAATCACGTGGACGGTCGAATACGCTTCGCCCGCCGTCATGTCCGGGTAGACGTTGTACGCCTTCCGGAAGTTGTCCACGAAACGCTTGTTGGCCGCGGAAACCGGATAGTTGTGCAGATAGCGCGAACTCGCCCAGTGGCCGAACGGCGCCTGGTCGCCCAGCGCCTTGAGCACGACGTGGTTGCCGCCGAAATCGGTGAAAATCTTCACCTTCTCGTACATCCCGAACGAGCGGGCCTGCTTTATGAACTTGATGAGGTCGGCGCCGAACAGGCCGACGTAGATGGCGTCGGGCTTCGCCTTCTGCATCTTGTTGATGTAGGCTGAATAATCGTTCTCGCCCAGCTTCGGCCATGCCGCATAGGGGCGCTTCGCACCCGGGTCGCGTTCTTTGAGGTAGTTCCAGAACTGCCGGACGACGGAGCGGCCGTATGAGAAATCAGAAGATATCGTCGCCCACTTCTTCAAGCCCAGCCGGTGGGCGATGACGGCGCCCGCGCGGGAAGTCTGCTGCGCGCTGCTGCCCACCCGCCAGGTGTAGCGGCTGCAGAACTTCGTGTTGATCTCCTCGGTCGCCGCCCAGGGGAAATTCATCGTCTTGAGCTTTTTCGATTCCTGAAGCACGGCGATGGCCGCTCCCCCGTGCAGCGGCCCCAAAAGGGCGAAGACCTTATCGCGCAGGATCAGCCGTCTCGCCGTGCGCACCGAACTCGCCGGGTTGGTCTCGGAATCCCGGATCAGCGCCTCGAACTTGTGGCCCAGAACGCCGCCCGCGTCATTGATCTCCTTGACGGCCATGTTGATGCCCTGGCTCGTCCTTTTCCCCACGATGGAGTAAAGGCCCGTGAGTGGAGAGAGAACGCCGATTTTTATGGTTTTCGCCGCAAATGAAGTGGAAACGCTCAGCAAGCCTATCGCCAGGATGATCGCCCCGGCAAAGAACGCTTTTTTTCTGAAACCAGACATGAGAAGCCCCCCTTGAAGATGGAAACATACGAATCCGTACAGCCGGAATCAGGCTCTTCAGAGAACGACGCCAGCCGTCAGCATAAGTTTATTTTCGATATATGGAACAGGTTAGATGAGCCTCGATTCAGGGTCAAGGCCGTGATTTTCGCGTCGAATCCCTGCCAAGACGCCCGGGCTGAGACGCCGGAAACCTCCCGCCTCGGGGTTGTTGAAAAAGCCCGAGGAGAGAGGAATCACTCCCCCCTTGAGGGTCGGTCTTTCCTCCTCGGGAAGACCGACGAAGAGCTAAGGGCGTAAGCCCGCAAGCGATTCGGTGGGGGGTATAATTCGGAATGGCGCTAAAACGCATTTTGCCCCCCACCGCATCAGCCTTCGCAAAAAACGCTCGGCTTCATCGTCTGGCTTTCCCCTCGGGAAGCCAGACCCTCAAGGGGTTGTTGAAAAAGCCTCCCTGACAAGGGAGATTGGCAGGGAGACGTGTTTTCCCGTAGGGGCGGGCCTCCGTGCCCGCCCGTTGTTGGCATACGACCCGGAGACGCAGGACAGGCACGGAGGCCTGTCCCTACGGCGAACAATCTCGAAGGTCGGATAGGCCTTTTTCAACAATCCCCTCAAGGGGGGGAGTGAATTTGAAATTCTCCTCGGTGGTGAGAGTTTCCATAGGAGTTGCTTGCCAGGTTTCTCGACAGGCTCGCCTCGATCCGACGAGCGGCGATGAGGCCGGCCGGTGCGCTTTCTAAGCGGAGGACGTGGTGGACGCGTTCTTGAGCGCTCTTTTCCTGACTCTCCATTCGAGAAAGAACGGCCAGGCGAAGGAGACCACCGAGAGGCACAGGAAGAACAGACACCACGGCGAGGTGAAGAAAATCGAGATGTCGCCCTTTGACGAGGCCAGGGCGACCCGCATGTGCTCCTCGAGCTGCCGCCCCAGCACGAGCGCAAGCAGCATGGGAACGACCGGAATATCGAGCCACTTGAAGGAAAGCGCCACGAGGCCGAAGAAGAACATGACGTAGATGTCGAAGAAGGAATTCCTGAGCGCGTACGTCCCCAGAACGCACAGGGAGACGATAATCGGAAGCAGCAGCGAGCGGGGTATGGACAGCAGTTTCACGATAAGCCTCAAGCCCAGGAACGCGACCGTCGCCGTGCTGCAAATTGCGATGAAATACGAGAAGAGCACCGAAAACGCGAAGGGACCCTGCTCCACGAAAAGAAGCGGCCCCGGCGCCATGCCGTGTACCAGCAGGGCGCCAATGAGGATGGCGGTTATCGGGTCGCCAGGAATTCCCAGCGTCATCATCGGAATAAGCGCCCCGCCGGCGATGGAGCTGTTCGCCGATTCGGGCGCGGCCACGCCCTCCACGCAGCCCTTTCCGAATTGCTCGGGCTCCTTGCTGATCTTCTGGGCGTAGTCGTAGCTCACGAAAACGGCTATCGGGCCGCCCGCTCCCGGGAGGATACCGACGAAAGTCCCCACGATGGAGCCGATGGCCACCGGAAGCCGGATTTTCTTGATGTCCGCCCAACTGGGAAACACGCGGCCGAACCGCGAGGCGACCGAGCGTATGTTCCCCTCCGCGAGGTTCGCCACGATTTCCGGAATGGCGAACAGGCCCACGAGGGCGGCGATGAAGTGGATTCCCGCGAGCATGTTCGCGTCCCCGAAGGTGAAGCGCGCCGTGCCCACGAGCGGATCCATCCCCACCGTCACGATCATGAGGCCCAGAAAAGTGGACAACAAACCCTTGACGAGCGATTTCGCCGCGAAGGCGGAGATGACGGACATGCCGAAAAAGACCAGCCCGAACAGGTCGGCCGCCCGGAACTGAAGAGCCACTTTGGTGAGTTGGGGAGCGATCAGTATGAGGCAGAAGAAGCTGAAAAGACCGCCGGTGAAGCTCGATACGATGGAAACGCCCAGCGCCCGCCCGGCTTCTCCCTTCTGGGTGAGGGGGAATCCGTCCATCGTGGTGGCCGAAGCCGAGGGTGAACCCGGGATGTTGATGAGAATGGCGGCGAAGCTCCCCCCCGTCATTCCGCCCGCGAAGACGCCGAGCAGCAGCGCAACGGCGGTCGTCGGCTCCAGGATGAAGGTGACCGGGAAGAGGATGATGATGCCCGCGCTCGTCGTCAGACCCGGCATCATCCCGCATATGAGGCCGTGCAGGGCGCCCAGGGCGGTGGCCAGAATGCTCGTCGGCGCGAGGGCGAGGTAGAACCCCTGGAGCAAATCACCATTCATCTTGCGTCATCCAAAAAAACTTCCCCTTGGAAGGGGAAGCTGAAAAAGGTCGCGGAACAAAAAGAACAGGAACATGGGAACGATAATCGCCAGAGTGAGGAGAATATGCGGACGGCGCTCACCCGAGGTCCACATGAGAGCGGCGAAAAAGACGGGCGTGGACCAGAAGAACCCGAAGGTCGAAAGCGCAGAGAAATAGAGCCCCGTGAGCAGCAAGCCGGCCGCTGCGCGGGCGATGCTGAAATTCTCGTTCGCCGAAGGTCTTTCGGGCCTCAGGTCGGCGAGGCCGCCCGAGCCTTTCAGGCCCCTTACCCCCTGCAGAATCAGCACCGCGCTGAGGAAGAGTATCGAGACGGTGATCAGGTAGGGGAAGAAATGGGGCCCCGGCGCGTCTGTCGTGGTGCGCTTCGGCAGCAGGGTGGCGAGGCCGCCGTAGTAGAGCGTAAAGCCGAGGATGACCACCCCGCCGACGATGTTTCTCAGACCCATGCCGAATCCGTCCGAAGGAGATGAAAACAGTCAGAAAACGAGGGCCGCCCCCTCCCTGGAAGAGGCGGCCCCCGCACGTCGCGCGGCCTGCGCGGTTATTTCTTCGCCTTGGACTTGTATACGCCCGTGGCCTTCATGATGTCGGCGACAATCTTGTCGCGCTTGGCGAGCATTTTGCCGAACTCTTCAGGCCCGCTCGGGTCGATCGTGAAGCCCTTCGTCTTGGCCAGCTTCTTGAAGGCGTCCGAGTTGGCGGCCTTCGTCATGGCGTCCACGAGCTTCGCCTTCACCGCGGCGGGCGTTCCCTTCGGCACGCTCAAGCCCCGGAAATGGTCGAAATCGATGTCGTGGCCCATTTCCTTCATGGTGGGCACGTCGGGGATCGCCGGGTTCCGCTTGCCTGTGATGTGGGTGATGATGCGGAACTTGTTCGCTTTCGCCAGGCGAATCGCCCCCGTGAGAGGCGCCCCCATGGCGTCGACCTCGCCGCTCAGAAGCGCCGCGTTGCGCCGCTTCACGCCCAGGGGAACGAGAATGGCCTTACAGCCCGTCATGTTCGTGAAGATGACGGCCGTCAGGTGCGTGGTGCTGCCGGTGCCCGCGTGGCCGATTTTGAGCGTGTTCGGCTTTTTCTTGCAATCCGCCACGAAGTCCTTGGCCGACTTCCATTTCGACTTGGCGTTCACCGCCACCACGAGGGGCTGGAAGTGCACCCGCCCGATGTGGTCGAGTTCCTGATAGCCCCACGGCACGTTGCCGATGTTCGTGGAGGTCAGGATGGAGGTGGAGTTCCAGGCCACGATATAGCCGTCGGGCTTGGAGTTCTTGACGAACGTGTAGGTGACGGCGCCGCCCGCGCCCGGTTTGTTGATGGCCACCACGGGAACGCCGAGCTCTTTCGCCATACCCTTGGCGAGCAGGCGTCCCTCGATGTCCGCGCCGCCGCCCGCGCCGAAGGGAATGATGAACTGAATCGGCTTTTCGGGAAACGCGGCCGAAGCAGACTGCAACGGCAATGCAACGGCAAACACAGCTATCAGAATGAAGCACAAGGTACGACATGTTCTCATCTGCTTACCTCCTGGGTTGGAAAAGATATGATCCCGATTCATCCGAAGCGGGAAACCTGAAAATCGTTCCTGACGTTGGAAGTTCTTATTATCCCTCATTTCAGCGTGAGAATCCATCCCGGATTTTTCAGTTCACCGTTGTGGATGCAGGGCGAGATGAAGATCCCGTGGAGCGAATCGAAGCCCGGAAGCACTCGGGCGGTGCGAGGCCAGGTTCTGGGATACGGAGAGGCCGAAAGAGACGCCGTGATCGGGTGGATGGCGAGCGCCGGAGATGGAGAAGACCCGAGCGGCACCCGGAACGCGGATGAGGACCTGGAAAAGCTCTTCCGGACTTTGTGGAATGGAAAAAAGGGGGAAGCATCCGGGAAAGTCGCCGACCTCCCTGTTCGATGCACTGAAGCGGATTGCCGCCGCAACCCGTATCGCCGATTGGCGGCAAGGCCGGGTTCGCGATGAGGACTTGAGTCCTGATCAATCGCCTCCGATCCGGCCGGCCGCCTCCTCGACCGCTTCCTCGCGCTCGGTCTGGCGCGCGGCGGCGCCGTCACGCACGGCGGCCACCATCGCCGGGTCCGCCCGTTCGGGAGAGCCAGCGTCGAACGGAGGACGCGGGTCGTACTCCATCCCGAGTTGAATCTTCCGGGCGGCTTCGGCCCCCAAGAGTTCCCCCGCCACCGTCAGGGCGAAATCGATGCCGGCCGTGACGCCGCCGCCGGTGATCACGTTGCCGTCGACGACCACGCGCTCGGCCACGGGCTCGCAGCCGAAGGCGGCGAGCATCGGCAGCGACATCCAGTGCGAAGTCGCGCGTTTTCCCTGCAGCAGCCCCGCAGCGCCCAGGACAAGCGACCCCGTGCATACGGAGGTGACGTAGCGCGCCCCCGCCGCCTGGCGGCGTACGAAGTCGAGCGTTTCCTCATCGTTAAGCAGCGGGTTCATGCCCGCCCCGCCCGGCACGCAGATGAGGTCGAGCTCGGGACATTCGGCGAACGTCGTCGTCGGCAATATCTGCATGCCGCCGCCGGCCTTGACGGGCTCCGGCGTCTTCCAGACGAGATGGACGTCTGCCTCCGGGAACTTGGTGAAGACCTCGTACGGACCGGTCATGTCGAGTTGGGTGAGATTCGGGAAGAGAAGAAGGCCGATTTGGAATCGCATGGTGTCTCGAACCCCTCGCTATGGAAGTTGCCAATGAGGGTATGGGGCGCCCCCGGTTGTGTCAAGTTGGGGGTCAGCCCCGAGCGGGGAGGGAGGGGCCGCATAACCCGGGAGTGAGCGATTGTTCCGGGCGAGGAGCGAGAAACAGCCCCACGCCTCGTTACCCCGTCGACGAAGAAATGCTACTATCCGCCCTCGGAGATGGAGTAGAGACGGCCAGGGGGAAGCGATGAAAGATTATAGTCTCTATCGAACCTACAAGTATTTCAGATACAACCTGCTGCGCAGGCTGCCGGGTGAATGGGGACGCTATTACGAACGCAAATTCATGGGGCAAAGTGCCAAGGCGGCGTTTGACGAGGCGCTCCGCCGCTCAGAGGGCATGACGTGCATTGACCTGGGCGCCAACATCGGCAAGTACACCAGGAAGATGGCGCTTGGCGCCAAGCAGGTAATCGCCTTTGAACCCGACCCGTGGGCCTGCGCGGAGCTGCGGGCCAACGTGGCGGACCTTGACAACGTCACGATTGTGAACGCGGCGGCCGGCGCTTGCGAGAAAAAGATTCTCCTCTACCGTCATGCCCGATTCGAGAACGATCCTGCCTCGTATTCGATATCGAGCTCAATCATCGCCGGCAAGAGGGATGTCTCGGAAGAGAACGCCATCGAGGTCAGGCAGGCGGACTTCATACGATATATCGAAGGTCTTGATGAAGAGATCGGCGTACTCAAGATTGACATCGAGGGAGCAGAAGTCGACCTGCTGGAATCCTTGCTCGACCGGCCGGACGTCCTGGCGCGCATCGACAATATCTTCGCGGAAACGCACGAAAACGGTATCCCGGACCATAAACCGAGGGTTAACGCACTCTACGAAAAAGCCCGAGGCATCGACAGCCCCTACATCAACCTGTCCTGGCATTAAGCAGATCGGGGAGGGAAGGGACATCACTCCCCCCTTGCAGAGCACTCGACAACCGCTCCCCCCCTCATTACCCCACCAGCGAAGAAATGCTACTATCGCCCCGATGATGCGGTAGTTCCGTCTGACGGAAAACAACAAAATTTTCAGTCTCCCTGCGGAGACGATAAATGAACGAGGGCAGCAAACAATGACCCACGCGCCGCGCGCGATGAAGCACATCATCATCAACCTGCCGCGCGCCGATGCAAGGCGGCGGGCGATGCGCCGGCAGTTCGACGCTTTAGGTATGGAGTTCGAGATTTTAGACGCCATCGACTGGCGCGATCTGAATGAGGAGGACTGGGCCCGCGTGGACAGGAAATCACGCGATTTGGAGGGCCGCCGCCCACTCTCCGACGGCATGGTCGCCTGCCACTTAAGCCACAGAAAGGCGCTCGAAGGCGTCGTTGCGGGCGAGGATGAACTGGCCGCCGTCTTCGAGGACGACGTAACGCTCGCGCCCGAAATCGGCGGCGCGCTCAATGCGCTTGCGCGCCTCTACGCCTCGGGCTGGGAATTCGACTTCGTTTTTCTGCATCGACACAGTAAAGATAAACCCTTTGCGCCGCTCAAGAGAGTCGATTCCGGCATTCGGCTGGGCATCACGAAGTTTTCTGACTGGGGAACGCAGAGTTACGTCGTTTCGAAAAAAGGGGCAAGACGTCTTCTGGAGCGCTTCCCTAGCATCATAAACCGCACCGATCATACGCTGCACGCATACTGGGAGACGGGGCTGAACGTCTTCTCCCTGGAAACGCCCGTCGTGTTCGATGGAAACGAGGCGGGCGAACATTCTTTTCTTCAAGAAGCGGCGGATTCCCGGCCGAGCCGGAATTTCTGGAAACTGGGGCGCCGCGCGCTCAGCAATCTCAGAGAAGAGGCGCTCAAGCGGTTACACTTTTATCGCAAGGTGCGCAGCGCGCGGAACCGCGGAGATTCAGCATGAACCGAAGCGAGACGGCGCTGCGCGAGGCGCTCAAGTGACGTCTAGCGGCCCCTGAACAGATCATTGCTCATCGCCAGGAAAGAATTGAAAAATGAAAATAAACAAATCCAAAGAGTCCCTGTGAATTACCACTGGCAGCCGCTTTGAAAATAGAGAAGGATATGCGTCAAAAATCGTCCGGCGGGGAATTGAAAATACCCGCCACCACGAGGGGACCCAAACTTGAAAGCGTTCGTCATCAATCTCGAAAAAGCCTGCGAGCGCCGACGCCGGATGGAGGAGCAATTCGCGTCGCTGGGTCTTAAGGCGACGTTTCACCCCGCCCTCGACGCTCGAGAACTCACGCAAGAGCACTACGCCCAGGTCGACAGGGAAACCAGGCGGCGGCTGGGACTCTGGCCCCAGGCCGACGGCTCTATCGCCAACTGGATAAGCCAGCGACAGGTGATGCGGGAGATCGTGGAGAACGGACCTGAAACCGCGGCGATCTTCGAGGACGACGCCGGGCTGTCGGCAGACTTGCCCAAAGTGCTCGATGCGCTGGAGCGCAGGCCGTTCACCTTCGACGTCGTAAAGCTGAACAGGCGCTCGCTGAAAAAGACCTTCATTCCGTGCGAGCGCCTCGCTACGGGGCACCGGGTCGGCCGGGTCCGCTACCACGACTACGGCAGCGAGGGCTACGTCATCACACGCGAGGCGGCCCGCCACTTTCTCGAGAACACGCCCATGATGATGCGGGAAATCGACCAGGCGCTCTCCCGTTTCTGGGAAAACGGGCTGAACGTCTTCTACCTCGACCCGCCCGTCGTCTCCCACGACGAACTGGACGATTCCCAGATCGAACGCGACCGCAAACTCGCGCGCAAAAAACACAAGCGAGCCGACGGCGTTTTGTTCGTGACGTGGAGGCGCGCCGTAAGCGCCATCGTGCGCGAGGCGCAGCGGCGTTCGACGTTCCGCCGTTTGATGCGCGGGGAAATCGGCGTCACCCCGCCGGCGGACAAAGACGCATGAGGGTGTAGGGACAGGTCGCGAACTGTCCCTACCAGAACCACTGCAAAATTGTATGGGAGGTTCGCGAACTGTGGGGCGACCCCGAGGAGGAGGTCGCCTCTACGGGTTCAGCATGCACGACAACCAGGGCGGACACATCGGTCCGCCCCTACGACCAATCGGAAAGAATACGAGCCCGAAACCCTAATACACGTCTGTCGCGCTCTCGCCTACGGCCTGTTGCTTGGGCCGCCAGCGAAGAAGATAGCGCTCCAGCCAGTTCACCGCCGCGTTGGCGATCAGCACGATGAACATGAGCAGGATGAGGCCCGCGAACGAGCCCGCAATGTTGAACAGGTTGCTCGTGTGCTGGATCATGAAGCCGAGCCCCTTGCTCGCCGCCATGAACTCGCCCAGGATGGCCCCGATGATGGCGAACGGAACGCCGATCTTGAGGCCCGTCAGTATCCAGGGCATCGCGGCGGGCAGCGTGACCTTCCAGAGAACCTGCATCTCGTTCGCACCCATCACCTGGGCCAGGTTCTTGAGGTTGGGGTCAACGCCGCGCAGGCCCGAGTAGGTGTTCATGAAGGTGAGGAAGAGCACCAGGCTCACCGCCAGCACGATCTTCGACTCCACTCCGATGCCGAACCAGATGATGAGAATCGGCGCCATCGCCACGCGCGGAATGCCGTTCACCGCGACGATGAAGGGGTCGAGTATCTCGGCCAGCGTCTCCAGCCGCGCCAGTATGAAGCCCAGGGCGATGCCAAGCGCCGCGCCCAGGACGTAGCCCAGGAACGCCTCATACATCGTCGTCCAGGTATCGACGAAGAGGCTGCCCGAGAGCGTTATCTCCACCATATAGTCCATGACGCGCAGGGGCGAACCGAACCAGAACGGATCCACGCAAAGCCACTGCTTGGGGCCGAGTTCCCATGCGCTGAGCTCCCACATCGCCAGAAAGCCGCCCGCGAAAGAGGCCCGGTAGGCGAACATGCGCAGGCGTGAGTTCTTGATGATGCGGCCGGTGCGCGTGATGGAGACGTCAACGAATGCGATGGCGTGGAAGAACATGCCCGTGACGGAGCACATCATGTAGCCGGCCGCGGTGAGGCCCAGCAGGAGCGCGCCAATCAGGTAATCGCCCCGCCAGAGTTGCGGTACGCCCGGCAGGGGAATCGTCAGGAGGATCTCGCCCAGCTTGGGCAGCCGGACGCGGGCGGGAGCCTCCTGAGCGCTCTGTTCGGGTTCGCTCGATCCCTTGTCCTCACTCACTTCTTTATCCTTATCGATCATGTCGACCATGGGGATCCCCCTCTCATCCGCTCGCTTTAACCCGCGGACCCGTTTTTCATCCAATCCTCGCTGCGCTGGACCTCCTCGCGCAACTCCTGCCACAGCTTGTCGTAGGTTTTGCGGAACGATTCCTCGCTGTGGATGGTGAACACGTCGCGCGGACGCGGGATGTCCACTTCGGCGACGCTCCTCAAGTTGCCGGGCCGGCTCGTCATGACGACGACCCGGTCGGCAAGCGCAATGGCCTCCACGAGGTCGTGCGTGATGAATATGACGGTTTTTCTGGCCTCGCGCCAGAGTTTCAGAAGCTGGTCCTGAAGGATGATCCGCGTCTGGGCGTCCAGGGGCCCGAAGGGCTCGTCCATCAGGATGACATCGGGGTCATAGATAAGAGTGCGTATGATGTTGGCCCGCTGGCGCATCCCGCCCGAGAGCTCGTGGGGGTAGTGATCCTCGAACCCCGCGAGGCCGACGCGCTGGATGAGTTCGCGCGCCTTGTCGTGTCTGGTTTTTTGATCGACTCCCCGCATCTCCAGCGGAAAGGCGACGTTGTTGATGAGCGTGCGCCATTGGTAGAGATAGTCCGACTGCGGAACGTAGCCGATATCGGTGTTGATGCCGTGCAGCTTCCTGTCCTTGTAGGTGATGACGCCCGAGGTGGGGTGCACCAGCCCGATGATGCAGTTCAGCAGCGTGGACTTCCCGCAGCCGCTCGGCCCCACGATGGTGAGGAACTCGCCCTCTTCGATGTCGAGGCTCAAATCCTCGACGGCGAGCACGCGGTTTCCCCGCGAGAAGAATTCTTTTTGCAGGTTCTTGATAGAGAGAATTGGAGGCACCGGTTATGAATCTCCGCCGCCGGGGAGGAGCCGAAAGCGGCCTCTCCCCGGCGGTTTGTCAGAGTCGGAAGTTATCGCTCACATCTTGCCGGGCAGATACTCGTCCGTCACCAGGGTGCTCCTGGGGAACGCCTTTTTGAGCTTGCCCGCGGCGATGAGCAGGTTCTGGGTGATGTCCACCGCGCGCTGGGTGATTTTCCCGTCGAGCGAGACGGCCGTCTTCACCGCCTCGATGCTCACGCGCAGCAGGTTCTTGTCGGTCTTGGCGAAGTAGAGCTGGATCTTCTTGCGAATATCCTCCGCGCTGTGCTTGGCGATCCAGTTGTTGGCCTTGAGAAGCGCCCGGACTACCTTGCGGACGGTCTCGGGGTTTTTCTTCGCGTATTCGGGCCGCACGAGCAGGACCTCCATCATGAACTGATCCATCTCCGGGTCATCGCCCGCGGAGTTCGTGACGAAGGGAATGCCGATGCCCTTGAATATGGCCGTCTCCGGCACGGGAATCGTCTGGATCGCTATCTGAATCTTGTTGCGCTGCAGCGCTGCGACGAGCACCGGGCCTGCGCCCGCGCCGATGAGCTTCACTTCTTTGTTGGGCGTGTAGCCGGCCTGGCGGATCCAGTATTCGCCCTGGTTGTAAGTGAGCGCGCCGGGACGCGTGGCGCCCACGGTCAGGCCCTTCATCTTCTTGAGCTTTTCCTTGTAGGGCGTTTTGGCGGTGATGCCGAGCTTCTTGGCGACGTCGGTTCGGATGGCGGAGTTGACGATGCTGCGGTTAAGACAGCTCATCACGGCCACGAGGGCGCCGCCCGCCTTCACGGCGTTGATCTGGTAGGTGCCCGCCGCGATGGAGAAATCCGCCTGGCCCGCAAGGTTGGCCTTGATGTCCGGCCCGCCGCCCCGCGTGGAGATGACCTCGGCCGCCAGACCCTCTTCGGCGAAGTAGCCGTTCGCGCGCGCCACGTAGTTGCTGACGAAGGCGAGACTCTCGACCGCCTGGGTGATGACGACCCGCTTGACGGCCGACTCCGAAGGCGTGACGGCCGTGAAGACGAGCGCCACTCCCAGGATAACCGCCAGAACCGATTTGAAGATGAGACCCCGTACATGCTTTCTGTTATCCACGATTTCAGCCTCCCTCTGGGCCGCAGGATTCGCGGCTTGCGTCATGGACTCAATCAACGCCCCGAGACGGGGCGCACACTGTGTATTGAGAAGATGTGGTTCTCTTTCTAGCCCTCTGTACAGGAAACACAGTGATACCGAAAGAGCATTGGATAATTTGATGATGAATATATTGAGAGAGAATACCATGTTTCTCAAAACCGCCGCAACACAAGAGAGGGGTTGTTGGAAAGGCTCCCTTTTCAGGGGGTAGAGGGGACACCCCTCTCGGCTTGAAAACCAACCCCCTCTACCCCCCCTTGTCAGGGGGGTAAGAAAGAGCAAAACCCTCCACCACGACGGCGGGGGGGCGGCGCTTTTTTTATCCCCCTGACAAGGGGGGGTAGGGGGGGTTGCCTTTATCCCCTGGCAAGGATGACTTTTTCAACAAACCCCTTGGCGGGCAGAGGATAATTATACCGATCGTTCAAATATAGTCTTGACACCATCCGAGGCCTTATGAGACTTTGGTATTCCGTCAGCGGGGGAAAGCAGAACGGCTACGGACCCCGATGAACGGAAAAGGCCGGACGACGCGAAGGGACGGTCGAACACGGCGCGGCGAAGAGGTGGAGAAAGACGCATGACCCCGTATGAAACATACAGCCTCATCGGGCAATACATCGGCCTCGGCTTGATATTCTACGGGATCCTGCAGATGCAGCGCGGCACGGAATCCAGGGAGCGCGAGAGCATCCGCCGCCATGAAGAAAACATGCGGAAGATCGATGAAAGCGTAGAGGAGATGAAAGAGAGCAGGAATGCGCTCAAGATTCTCATCGAAGAGCATAAGGAAGACAGGGCCGGGTTCAGGGCGCTCATCAAAGAAAACGAGGAAAGCAGGGCCGCGTTCAGAGAGTTCATCGAAGAGAACAAGGAAAGCAGGGCCGGGTTCAGGGCGTTCATCAAAGAACATGAGGAAAGCAGGGCCACGCTCAAGGAAGGCACGTCCGCCCTCAGGACGCTCGTCGAAGAAAATCAGGAAAGCAAGGCCGGGTTCAGGGCGTTCATCAAAGGACACGAAGAAAGCACGTCCGCGCTCCGGGAAAGCACATCCGCGCTCAGGGCGCTCGTCGAAGAGCAGGGGGAAAGCAGAGCCGGATTCAGGGCGCTTATCAAGGAGCACGAGGAAAGTAGAGCCGGGTTCAGGGCGTTCATCGAAGAACATGAGGAAAGCAGGGCCGCGCTCAGGGAAAGCACGTCCGCGCTCAGGGCGCTCGTCGAAGAACAGGGGGAAGGCAGGGCCGGGTTCAGAGAACTCATCGAAGAGAACAAGGAAAGCAGGGCTGGATTCAGGGCGCTCATCGAAGGGCAAAGGGTGCTCATCGAGCGAACCGGAGGCTGAGGCCGGAACCCGCCGGTTTCATATCCCGCCTTCGTGACGTTCCCGTTTTCAAAGTGAGACGCTGCCGGAATTCCCCCGGATGAGCGAAAAACCACCGGACGCAACCGGCCCCGGCGGCGAAGCCTGCGCGATGCGTCAGCCCGCTCCGGCACCCGCGCGCTCTTTTTCCAGCTTCCGAAGAGCGCCCCGTTGTATCTTGCCCGTGGCCGTCAAGGGCAGGCTTTCCAGGAACTCCACCGCTCTCGGGTATTTGTAGGGCGCGAGTTGGGCCTTCACGAAATCCTGAAGCTCCCGGACGAGCGCATCCCCCGCTCCTTCGGCACCTGCTTCGTCGCTTCCCGAGAGGACGACAAACGCCTTTACGATCTCCCCGCGCTCGGCGTTCGGCGAACCCACCACCGCGCACTCGCGCACTTTTGCGTGTTCGAGGAGTACGGCCTCCACTTCGAGGCCCGACACGTTGTATCCCCCGGTGTTGATCATGTCGTCGGTTCGCGCTTCGAAAGAGATGTACCTTTCCGCGTCGACGCGGCAGAGATCGCCCGTCATGTTCCAGCCGTCCTTCACATAGTTCCGCTGACGCTCCAGGTCGTCGAGATAGCGACACCCGGTGGGGCCTTTCACTATCATCTCCCCCACCTCGCCGGGGGGCGTGTCGCGCATCTCCTCATCCACCACGCGCACCTCGTAGCCGGGCACCGCGCGGCCGATCTTTCCGGGGCGGATTTCCTCCCCGCTCGCCGAGATGAAGATGTGTAAAAGCTCCGAGATGCCGAGGCCGTTGATAATCGAGACACCCGTGCGCGCGCGCCACTCGCGGAACACCGAAGGCTCGAGCGGCTCTCCCCCCGCGATGCTGGCGCGCAGGCTGGAGAGGTCATACCCTTCCGCGATGTCGAGCATCTGCTTGTAGCCCGAGGGCGTGCTGAAGCACACCGTGCCCTTGTATCTCTCGATTGCTTCCAAAAGATCGCGCGGCGTTCCACGTTCGAGCAGGACCGAGGAGGCCCCGAAGCGCAGGGCGTCGGTGATGAAGGCGCAAAACCCGTACAAAAAGGCGATCTGCGGACTGCCGCAAACGACGTCATCGGGACCGAGACTGAAGAGATACTTGGGAAACGTATCCGCCACGGCGAGCAGGTCGCGGTGGAAATGCACCGTGCCCTTGGGCGTGCCTGTCGATCCCGAAGTGAAGCCGATGAGGGCCACGTCGTCCGCCGCCGTGTCCGCGTTCGGGAACTCGGGCGAGGCTTCGGCCATCAGGGCCTCCAAGCTGTCTGGCCCATCACTGCCAAAGAGAACGATGTTTTCCAGCGATTCGGAAGACTTGGCCGCAGCCAGCAAATCCGCGCTCAGCTTGTCGTCGCAAATCGCGAAGCCGATCCTCGCCTTTTCGATCACGTAGGCCAGTTCTCGCTCGCGCATCACCGGCATGGTCGGAATCACGACCCCGCCCGCCTTCAACACCGCGAGGCACGCGGCCACGAGCGTGGGGTGGTTCGAAGCGCGAAGAAGAACGCGGTTTCCGGGCACGAGGCCGAAGCGCCCGGTCATTACAGAGGCGATGCGGTTCGCATTCTCCAAAAGCGCGCCGTAGCTGGTAAGCGTCTCGCCATAATGAATCGCGGGCCGCCCGGCCTGATCGCCCGCGGCCATCTCGTCGATGAGGACGGCTCCCGCGTTGATCCGCGCCGGATATGCGGCCAACTCGGCCAGGACGCCGTAATCCATCTCCGGCCACAGGGACTCAGGCGGCAGATTATCCCGCGCGAACGTATCGACGTGTCCGCTTGCCTCAGCCGACATGGCGCTTCACCTCGGGCAGGAGTTCTTCTGCCAGCCGCATCATGTGCTCCGTCTCCTCACCGGCGGGCGCGGCCGCCTTGAAGATGAAGTGCCGAACGCCCGCCTTCCAGTATGTGTCGATTCGCTCGGCGCAACGCGCAACCGAGCCGCGCAGCAGGTATCTCTTCGCCGCCTCGCGCATATCCATCCCATACCTTACGCAAAGGTTTTCCGCACCTTGATCCAGCGCATCATTCTCTTTTTCCCGCAAGTTCACGAACAGGTGAAGCGCGGGCGTCCAGGGCTTTTGGGGATCGTCGAGCGCGCGCCCCGCCCCGGCGGCCAGGCGGCGAACGCACTCCAGCCCCTTCTCGTAGCGTGCGGGAGAGAACAGATAGGGCGCGTATCCGTCCGCCGAAAGAGCAGCGCGCCTTTGCGCCGCCTCGCTCCTGCCGCCCACCCAGATCGGCGGGCCGCCCGGGGTCAAGGGCGGTGGACTTTGCCGCGCACCCGAGAAGCGGAAGAACCGCCCCTCGTGGCTCACCGCCTCGCCCGTCCACAGCTTGCGCATGACTTCAATGGCCTCATCCGTCCGCGCGCCGCGCTCGGCCCTGGGCACGCCGCAAACTTCGAACTCGCGCGCGTCCTCGCCCCCGACACCCACGCCGAAGATGAAACGCCCGCCTCCGCTCAGGTAATCCACCGTGGCTGCCGCCTTCGCCGCGATGGCGGGACGTCTCAGCGGCAGGAGATAGACGAGGCTCCCGAGCGTTATGCTCTCGGTTCTGGCTGCCGCGGCGGCGAGAGCGGCGAGGCTCTCCAGAAAATTGCCGCGAAAGGCGATGTGATCGTCCAGCCAGAAAGAATCGAAGCCGGCTTGTTCCACCTTTTCAGCGAAACCCAGAAAATCTGTGTGGGAGGGAACCTCGCCCGGCTGCATCCCGTAGCCGTATCCGTATTTGACCGCTTCGCTCATGCGTTTCCCAAAGATGAGTCAGCCCGATGCACTCAGGTGCAGATGTCCCTCGGCGTCCTGACTCGCCGTCCAGCCGGGAGGCACCAAGGTGTTCGAGCCGTATTCCTCGATTACCGCAGGCCCGCTAATCTCGGCGTCCGTGGGCAGGGAATCGCGCCCGTAGACGGGACAATCACGAACCTCTTCCTCGAACACGACGCTTCGTCTCTCCACGAGCGCGTCATCCAGCCCGCACCCGGGATTTCCCGCTTTCACCCATCCCAGCTTGTCCACCAGGCCCGACACCCGCACCCGCAGGTTCACGATCTCGAGCGGATCGCCCGGATGGCAATGCCCGTAGCGCGCCTCGTAGCGGGCGTGGAACTCACCGCCCAGGGCTGCAAGCCAGCCCTTCGCCTCAGGAACCGGAATGGTGAGCTCGAACGCCTGTCCGACGTAGCGAACGTCGGCGTAGCGCAGCGTTTGAATCTCATCCAGCCCGGCCCCGCGCAACTGTTCGGCGCAGGGAATCGTCAAATTCTCGAAAACGCGCTCCAAAGCGCTTTCCTGCGCGTCTTCCAAAGCGACGAAGCACGTCCCGGCGTTTTCCTGCACGGCGTCCGCCATCAGGAGGCCGACGGCGGAGAAATTCCCCGGAAAGCGCGGCACGACGACGCTCGTCATGGAGAGTTCCCGCGCTATCAGGGCGGCGTGCAGCGGCCCCGCGCCCCCGTAGGCGAGGAGGGTGTGTTCCCTGGGGTCGAAGCCGCGCTCGATGGAAATCTCGCGGATCGAGCTCACCATCCTCATGACGGCGAGGTCGACCACCCCGCGCGCCATCGAAACCGCGCCGGAAATTCCCAGTTCCCCGGCCAGCGATGAGAGAGCGCGCTCCGCCTTTTCGGGGTGGAGTTCGAGCCCCCCGGCCAGCCGGGTGCGCGGCCCGATGCGCGAGAGGACGACGTTCGCGTCCGTCACCGTCGGCTCCTCGCCCCCGAACCCGTAACACGCCGGCCCCGGACGCGCGCCCGCGCTCCTGGGACCCACGTGGAGCGCGCCGTCCTCATCGCGCCAGGCGATGCTCCCCCCGCCCGCGCCCACGGTGTTGATCTGAAGCTGCGAGGTCTTGAGCGGATAGGCGCCGATGACGTTCTCCGTGCTCACGATGGGCCTGCGATCGCGGATGAGGCAAACGTCCGTGCTGGTGCCGCCCATGTCATAGGTGATGAGGTGGTCGAGACCCAGCGACTCGGCGACCGACACCCCGCCCACGACGCCGCCGGCGGGACCGGAGAGTATCGTGCGCACGGGAAACCGCGCTACTCTCTCCGCGCCGAGCATCCCGCCGTTCGATGTCATGATGAAAAGGGGCGCGCGGCATCCCTTCTCTCTGAGCGCTCCTTCCAGACGGCCCACGTAGTTCTTGATCCTGGGGCCGAGACAGGCGTTGAGCGCCGCCGTGGAGAAGCGCTCGAACTCGCGGTATTCGGGCACGACCTCATGCGATAGCGAGAGATATACGCCCGGCAGCAATTTCTCGAGATATTCCGCCGTGCGCCTTTCGTTCTCCCCGTTGGCGTAGGCGTGCAGGTAGCAGATGGCCAGCGCCTCCACCCCGAGTTCTCTCAGTTCCCCGGCGCGCTGCCCGACCTCCGCTTCCTCCACCGGAACCTCGATGCGCCCGTCCGCCAGAGCGCGCTCTTCGATCTCGAGCCGCAGCTCCCGCGGAACGACAGGCCGGGGCCGGACGAATTTCGGGTCGAACAGGCTCTGGGGGACGAGGCGCTGCGTTCGCCCGATCTCCAGAACGTCGCGGAAACCGCGCGTCGTCAGAATCGCGGTCCGCGCGCCCGCGCCTTCCAGGATCGCGTTGGTGCCGACGGTGGTGCCGTGCGTGATGCGCCCGATGACGGAGAGGTCGAGACTCTCGACCCCTTGGAGAAAAACAGCGTCTTCCTTTCCCCGAAGCGTAGGAATCTTGGAAACCTCTATCCGCCTCTCGGCCTCATCATAGAAAACGAGGTCGGTGAAGGTTCCTCCGGTGTCTATTCCGACGAGACTCAATGAAACGGCCTTCCTTTCATCATCATGCCAGGAAAAATCGCACTACCGGCGACTCCCGAACCCGCTCACACGCTCACGGGGGACAGATAGACCCCGTCTCCCACATCTGCGTCGAGTATAACGACCCCGTCCGCACTTAGACCCACTGCGTTATCGGGCAGCGCATCGTCCGTTTCCATCCACGCGCGCAGCGGCACCCCCCATTTTCCGCGCAACTCGACCAGACCTCCTTGTTCGAGATTACGGCCTGTCAGCGTTTTCCGGTTCATAAAACACCTGCGGCGGGAATCTCCTCCGGCGCCTTCGTCTTTCAGAACGAGTGTCAGCGCGCGCCTCGCCGCCCGGGCGGCCTGCCTGCGCGCGCGCGTGGCCTCCTCATCCAGGACGCCGTCACGCACGACGACGGCGTAATCCTCCCTCGCGCCATCTTCGGTCACGTAGCCCGCGCGCACGTCGGCGAGGACCGACTCGATATCCCGCTGAAACGGGTCGCCGAAACCGCCGCCGCCCGATGTCTCCATGACGAAAACGTCGCCCCGCTCAAGAGGAAAACCCGCCGCCTTGCCGGGCGTTTCGGAAGGCGCCAGGGTCTCCCCGTCCCGCGCGACGACGAAGCGGTTGGGCTTTCCCGGCCCGCCGCCGAGGACGCCGAAGGGCGGGATGACGTTCTTGTCCGAGGAGATGGAAAGCAGCGCATTCTCCGCCAGGACCTCCACCTCGCGGTGCAGGCCCAGGCCGCCACGCCGCTCGCCGGCCCCGCCCGAATCCGCGTGCAGGGACAGTTCCCTGATCTTGAGCGGCTGGCCCTGTTCGATGACCTCGACCGACTGAATCGAGGCGAAATCCCCTTCCGTGAAATTGCGGGTCGCGTTGTTGCCGTCGCTCTCGGCGAAGCCTCCCGTACCGCCCGCCGGAAACTCGTAGAAGAGAAACGGCTCCCCGCTTCGCGCGTCTCTGCCGCCGATGTAAACGTGGTTCGACGTGCCCTTGAGGTCGCCCGTCACGACGTCGGATGCGAAGCGCGCGGTCGCGCCGATGAGTGCTGAGACCACGGCGTGGCTCACCTCCATGGAGCCCGCGCAACTCGCGGGATATCGCGCCGAGAGCAGGGAGCCGGGCTCGACCCGGATGTCGAGCGGGCGAAAGGCCCCGTGGTTGATCGCACCCTTGGGGTCCAGGAACGCCTTGATCACGCTGAAAGCGGCGGAGGGCGCCATGGCGGGGCCGACGTTGTAGGCGCCCTTGGTCTGGAGGTCGGTTCCGTGAAAATCGACGATCAGTTCATCTTCTTTCTTCTCGACCCGCGCGCGGATGCGTATGGGGTCGAGCGAGTGGCCGTCGTGATCCATGAAATGCTCGTATATGGATTCCCCGTCGGGCAGGGACGCGATTCTGCGCCGCATGGAGGCCTCGGCGCGCGCGAGCAGGCGATCCTTCGCGGCGAGTATGACGCTCCAACCGTATTTCGCCGCAAGTTCCTCCAGCCGCTTGTGGGCGGTGTGGCAGGTGGCGAGCATGGCGAAGAAATCCCCGCGCCGCTCCTCGGGAACCCGCATGTTGTGGAGCAGGAGGTCGAGAAGCCCCTGGTTGATCTCCCCTCTCTCGATGATCCGCAAGATGGGGATACGGATTCCGTCGTGGAGAATCTCGGTGTTTTTCCCGGAAATGCTCCCCGGCGTCGTGCCGCCCACGTCCCCCCAGTGGGCGCGGACGACGGGGTAGACCGCCATTCGCTCGCCATGAAACAGGGGCGAGATGATCGCCACGTCGTTCAGGTGCGTGCCGCCCGTATAGGGGTCGTTGTGGATGAAGACGTCGCCCGGGTGGATGTCGCCGCCGAAGCGCTCGAGCATTTCTCCGACTTCCATCGGCACGGGGAAGATGTGGACGGGGTTGTCCTCGGCCATGGCGACGAGTTGCCCCGCACCGTCCACGAGCACGCAGGAGAAATCGTGCCCCTCGTAGATGATGGAGGAATACGCCGTGCGCACCATGTTCGCGCGCATCTCCCGGACGACGGCGACGAAGGACTCGTTGATGACTTCCAGGGTGATGGGGTCGATTTCCCCGCTGAATTCCCGGCTCATGGATTCCCTGTTCAAAAAAGACCTGGACGATGAACCCATCTTAGCCCGAACGGGGGTGTTTGTTCACCCGGCTTGGGGATGCGGGCATACATGAGGATGGCTGGGGAAATCCGCATCCCGAGACCCGGTGAATGCCAATGCGGCGGGTTCTTATGTATTTTTCTCGTGGAACGATTATACTGCTCTCGTCCTGAACATGGCGGATGCGCGCAGCCAAGTCTTCAACATAAAAGGAGACCCGCATGGATTCTGACGCGGCTTTTTTCTCGGACGTCGACACGGCGACGCTCGGCGACGCCGCAACGGCACTGGGGCTGAACCTCATTATGGAAGGCCCCCGGCCCAATGCGCCCGAGAGCTATCCCAGGTTCGCAGGACCGGCCGCCACCATGGTGTTCGCACCGGTGCGGAACCCGGGCGCCAAGGCGCTGTTCAGCCTCTATGACGCGGTGGAGGAAGTGCCGGAAGGGTCCGTAGTCGTGGTCGACGCGGCGGGCTCTCCCCTGGCCGTCTGGGGCGGAGGCGCGAGCAGCGTCTGCAAGCGGCGCGGCGCCCTCGGCTGCGTGATCGACGGTGCCACGCGCGATCTGGAAGCGCTCCGCGACCTCGATTTCCCCGTGTTCAGCAAATCGGTGTGGAGCCTCGCCTTCCCGAAGCGCCTGGAAGTGGTGGCGAAAGACGAGCCCGTCACCTGCTGCGGGGTTCGCGTGGAACCGGGCGACATCGTCGTCGCGGACATCGACGGCGTGGCCGTCGTCCCGCAAAGCGCTCTGAAAAAGGTGAGGCGGCAAGTCACCCGGATTCGGGACATCGAAAACGAGGTCAAAGGGCGCATTGCGGGGGGAGAATCCATGCGCGACCTCTTCCCCCGCCTCGCGCAGAAGTTCGACACCGATTGACGCCAAAACCTGCGAATCCGACAGGAGATAACCATGACGCATGAGGTTTCAGCCGTCGTAGAGACGCCAGGTAAAATCAGTCTGCAGGAATTCCCCCTGCCCGAAATCGGCGATGAGGACGGCCTGCTCCACGTCGATATGGTGGGCGTCTGCTCGTCGGATTATAAGTATTTTGGCGGTAAGGTCGCCCACCGGTGGAGCTATCCCATCATCATGGGCCACGAGATGGTGGGCCGCCTCGCCAGGGTCGGCAAGAACGTCCGGAAGCGCCTCGGCGTCAAGGAGGGCGACCGCCTCGTGGTGGAGGCGCAGGTGGGCTGCAACCAGTGCTGGTACTGCCACACCGGCAACCGCCGCCTGTGCAAGGACGCGATGGTCTACGGCAGCGTGCGCTCCTGCGCGGAGCCGCCCCACCTGTGGGGCGCTTACGGGCAATACGTCTACCTGCCGCCGGGCGCGGGCATCCACAAGGCGCCCGACGGCCTCACCGATGAATCCGCCGTGCTCATCACCGCCGTGCTGGCGAACGGGGTGCGGTGGGCGCACGACTTGGGCGGCATCTCTGTCGGCGACGCCGTGGTGGTGCTGGGTCCCGGACCCCAGGGTCTTTGCGCGTGCGCGGTGGCGAAGCACACGGGCGCGGGACAGGTGATCGTCACCGGCCTCGCGCGCGACGCAAAGCGCCTGGAGGAGGCGAAACGCTTCGGCGCGGACCACGCAGTCGACGTCGAGGCAAAAGACCCCGAAGAAGAAGTCCGCCAGCTCACCGGCGGGCGCATGGCGGACGTGGTGGTCGACGTGACGGGCAATCCGGCTGCTGCGGGCCTCGCCCCCCGGCTCGTGCGGAGGATGGGAACGGTGGTGCTGGCCGGACTCACGGGCGGGAAAGAGGGGACTCTGGAACTCGACCCCCTTGTGTGGGGCGAAATCCGCATTCAGGGCGCATACAGCCACACGAGCGACGCCGTGCGGGGCGCGCTCGATTTCGCGGTGCACTCGCCTTATCCCTTCACGGAGATGGTGACCCACCGCTTCCCGCTCGCCGAGGCGGAGCGCGCCGTGCGCATCACGGGCGGGGAGTTCCCCGAGGAAGAACAGGTGAAGACCGTGCTCCAGCCCTGGCGCGACCTCTGACCGGCCCCGAAAACGACCGGTTGACCCCGGCTCCATGCTTCTGCACAATGTGGACATACTGAAAAAGGGAAATCCCTGGCATCGGACATTCGCTTCCCCATAAGGGGTCATGTCGTGTCGGAGTGGATATTTCTACCTTTCGTGGCGTTGTTCGAGGCCGTCTCCTGGGTTTTCATAACGCTGCTACAGCCGCCGCTCCTGATCGTCAGCCCCGCGCTTTTTCACTACATCGTCCCCGTCATCCTCATCATTTGCCTCATCGTATACCTCGTTCGCCAGGTAAGGTTCGAAGGCGGGGTGTTCCTGCTGCGTAATCTGGAGGAAATCCTCGCGTTCCCCTTCCTGGCAGCCATCGGCTATCTCGTCTTCATGCAGGTATATTTCCGGTACGTCCTGAACGACCCCATCGTGTGGGCCGAGGAAATCACGCTTCTGTGTTTCCACTGGGCCGTCTTCGTGGGAGCCGCGCTCGCATACAAGCACGGCGAGAAATTGGCGATGGAAACCTTTGTCGGTCACTTTACGGAGAATTTGCAGAGAAGAATTTACACCATCGCCGAAGTCCTCATCTTCCTGACGCTGCTGCTGCTCCTCTACCAGGGGATTCAGGTGGCGATTCTGGAATGGACCTATCCTTCTTCGGCGCTCGAGTTCCCGCAGACCTACCAGAGCGCGTCGTTTCCGGTGGGAATGACCCTGATGCTCATCCACTCGGGGCGGCAGCTGTTGGGTTTGATCACCGGCAAGGCGGAACTGGGACACCGGAGTTCCCCGGCGGTCTGAGCGAGAGGTAACCGGCATGAACGCCTTGATTCTCGTTTTGCTGTTCTTCTTCTTCCTCGCGTTCAGTACGCCGATAGCCTTCGCCCTGGTATTCACCTGTCTGTTTTACCTGACGTTCCTCTCCGAGATGCCCGTCACCTTCCTGGCGAGCATCATGATCGGCTCTTTGGAGCATTACTCGCTCATCGCCATTCCACTGTTCATTTTCGCCGCCCAGGTCATGAACATATCGAAGGTGACGGACAGGATTTTCGACTTCGCCAAAACGCTGGTGGGCCACTTAACCGGCAGCCTGGGACACGCGAACATCGTCGCCAGCATCATTTTCGCGGGCATGTCCGGCTCGGCGCTCGCCGACGCGGCGGGGCTGGGCCGCGTGGAAATCGAGGGCATGACCAAGGAGGGCTACGACAAGCCCTTCTCCGCAGCCGTCACGGCCGCGAGCTCGTGCATCGGGCCGATCATCCCGCCCAGCATCATCATGGTGATATACGCGAGCATCGCCGAGGAATCGGCGGGGCGCGTCTTTCTGGGCGGCGTGATTCCGGGCTTTTTCATGGGCGCCGCGATGATGGTGATCGTCTATTTCATCTCCCGCAACCGGGGGTACAAGAAATACCCGCGCGCCTCTCTCGCTCAGATATGGAAGAGCTTCCGCTCCGCCTTTCTGGCGCTGCTGACGCCCGCGATCATCCTGGGCGGCATCGGCTCGGGCGCCACGACGCCCACCGAGGCGGCCGTGCTCGCCGTGGCGTGGTCTCTCTTTCTCGGAATGGTGGTCTACAAGGAGGTCCGCCCCGCCGATCTGCCCCGCATCCTCTCCTCGGTCATCATCTATACGGCGGTGGTGCTGTTCATATTCTCCGCCGCTTCGGTCTTCACGCGCCTCATCACCATCGAGCGCGTCCCCTTCATCTTCGCCCATTTCCTGATGACCGCACTGCAGGAGAAGTGGCTCATCCTCTTCGCGCTCAACATATTCCTGCTCATCGGCGGCATGGTGATGGAGCCCACCCCCCTGCTGCTCATCGTTACGCCGGTCATGCTGCCCATCGCCCAGGCGCTGGATATCGATCTGGTGCACCTGGGCGTGTTCATGGTGCTGAACCTCGTCATCGGGAACCTCACGCCGCCGTTCGCCCTTGCGCTATACGTGGTCTCGGACATCACGAAAATACCCTTCTGGACCATCGTGCGGGCCACTGCGCCTTTTTATATCCCGCTCATCGTCACGCTGTTCGCCATCGTCTATTACTCGCCGCTCGTCATGTGGCTTCCGAACCTGCTTCTGCCGGTCCAATAAGACGACACGAAAAAACACCGCCGGCTCACCATATCCGGCGGTGTTTTGTTTCTTGCTGCGCCGTGAGGCTTGCCCGGCGCGTCTTGAGAAGCTGCTGCTTTAGAACTTCGCCCGTGTCGCCTTGACCTTCGCGAAGAAGTCCTTGCCCCATCCCTTCGTGCCGATGGTCTCCGCGGCCGAGGCCGTCTTCTTGGCGAATTCATCCACGTTGATGTTGTAGATCTTCACGCCCTTTTTCTTGAACTTGTCCAGATAGGCATTCTCGAGGTCGGTGTAGACCTTCTGGGCGTGGGCGATGCCCTTGGCCAGCGCGTCGTCGAACCACTTGCGCTGCTGCTTGTTCAGGCCCTTGTGCCACTTGTCGTTCACCATGAAATACGACGTCGAGGAGAGGTGCGATGTGAGCGTCAGGTGTTTGCCCACTTCGTAGAACTTGTTGGTGTAGAGCGTCTCCAGGGTGTTCTCCATGGCGTCGACCGTGCCGAGCAGCATGGCGTTGTACACGTCCGCCCAGGACATCGGCGTGGGTTTCGAGCCGAGTCCCCGGAAGGCCAGCACCCAGGGGGGCGCCTGGGGAACGCGGATTTTAAGCCCCTTGAAATCGGCGAGCGTCTTGAGCGGCTTCTTGCGCGAGAGCACGTGCCGCGCGCCCCGGTTGATGACGCTGACCATGATCGTGCCGCGCTTTTTCAAAAAATCCTTGCGCCAGCGCTCGAAAAGCGGCCCGTTGGCGACGGTGCGCACGTGCTTGGTGCTCTTCCAGAAATAGGGGAGGTTCAGGCTGTCGTATGCGGGAAACTGCGTGAGCCCCTGGAACGTCGCCTGGATCGCGCCCAACTGAACCGACTGCAGCTGGGTCTTGCCGTCGCCGACCTGGCCCTTCAGGAACACCTGCACCTCCATGGTTCCCTTGCTGAGCTTGTCGAGCATCTTGCCGAATTCGATGGCCCCGTAATGGGTGGGGTTCTTGTTGCTGTACATGTGGCCCACTTTGATGACGACCTTCTTGGCCCCCAGGGCGGGCGACGCTCCCTGGGCGAGGAGAAACGCTGCGGCAACGAATAAGATGGGTATGATTCTTCTTGCCATTGGCACTACCCTCCCTGAACAGGAATGGAAAGTATCCTCCTGGCGAGGATACCGAAGAGCACAACGCATAGAAGCGTGAAAACCAATGCAAAAAGATTCGAATGGATGAGAAAATTCTACTCTCCTTTTCCCCTGCTTACAAGAAGGTATAATTCTTCCGCCCGGAGAAAACCTGCCCCGGAGGTGAAAGCCGATGAATGAAGAATGGAATGAATTGAAGATCGCTCTCGAAAACTATCCAGACCTCGTCTACGGGGAAGTCGAGGGGCTGACCCACGAGCAGATGTGCTACGCGAACGAGGAGCCGCCCTGGGCGCGCTGGTCGATGGATCTGCAAATCCGCCACATCGCCCTCATGACGCCCGTGTGGCTGTCCAGGCGGGCCGGGGAAGTGCTTTTGAGGGAAGGCTACACTTTCCCGGATTCCGCCGGACTCATCGCCAATCTCATCGACTCAGGCATCCGCCACGTCCCGCCCGAGGCGGCCGGCGACAGGAGAGCCGTCGTTGACTTCATGCGGCCCTGGGCCGCGCTTTGCTGTGAAATCATCAACAAGGAAAGTGAGGAGAGGCTGCGCTCCTTGTCGTTCGCCTACTACACCGACCCGGACGCCTCACGCCCGGGAGACCCCCACAAGCCCGTCGACTACCACAGAATGTCCGTCCGCCTGCATCCTTTCGGCCTTACGGAAGACGAAGAGCGCCCCGGCCTTTTCCACCTGGAAATCGGCGCGGTCCTGCGCCACATCTACTGGAACGTGCTCGCGCATTTAAGAACCGTCCAGAGGCTGAAGCTAAGACAGGGCCTCCCGTTAAGCAATGAACTGCCGCGCGAGGGCTATCTCACCCTGCCGGAGTTTTATGATCCCTGATGGTTTTTTTAGCCGCGGCTGCGAAACGAATTCTGCGGGTTTTTGGTATAATGCGAGAGCCTTGAGCCTGCGGGCATGGATGAGCCCGCAACGCCGCCGCTACCTGATTTTCAGAGGAAGTATCGAGAGATGCGAAAACCAAATCAAACGCCCCGGACACTCCGAAGCTACCGAGTATGGACAGCCATGTGGCTCGCCGCCTTTTTGTTGGCTCTACCGGTTTCGGCCGCGGCCATCGCGCCCGTTTACTCCACCCTTTTGGGCGGCGCCATCCGGGGATACGACCCGGTGGCCTATTTCACCGAGAGCAAACCCGTAGAGGGAAAGAAGGCCTTCTCCCACAAGTGGAAGGGCGCGACATGGTATTTCGCGAGCGAGCGAAACCGCGATCTGTTCCGCGCAACTCCTGAAAAATACGCTCCCCGCTACGGCGGCTACTGCGCATACGCCGTGAGCCGGGGCTACACGGCCAGCATCGTCCCCGAAGCCTGGAAGATCGTGGACGGCAGGCTCTACCTGAACTACAGCAAGGGCGTTCAGCAGGCCTGGGAGCAGGACATCCCCGGCAACATCAAACTGGGCGACAAGAACTGGCCCGAACTTCTCAAGGGGAAATAATCCTCGAATTGAGAAGAATGGACCTGGAATCGCTTGTCTCTTACCTCGCGCTGATTGAATACAAGCGCAAACGTGTTCGAACAAACCCGGGATACAAGTAGGCGAATATACCTGGAATACTTACATATTGAGGCGAACGAGTGCGGGACTACACGAGTTCGCGTCTCGGGTTCCGGCCTTCCACCATGAAGAGGACGGCCTCTGCGATGTTCGTCGCGTGGTCGGCGATTCTCTCGAAGTATTTGGAGATGAACGTCAGGCGGGTCGCGCGGCTGATGTTGCGCGGGTTGTCCAGCATGTAGGTGAGAAGCTCGCGGAACAACTCCTCGTTCATGTCGTCCACCTCGTCGTCGCTCGCTATGACCTTGCGCGCCAGCACGACGTCTTCCTTGATGAAGCTGTCCAGGCTCTCGCGCAGCATCTGGCTCGAAGCGCTGGCCATGCGCGGTATTTCGATATAGGGCTTGAGCGGAGGCTCCTCGTTCAACTCCAGCGCCCGTTCGCAGACGTTGACGGCCAGGTCGCCCACCCGCTCGAGGTCCGAGGCGATCTTCAAGCCCGTCGTGATAAAGCGCAGATCCACCGAGGTCGGCTGCCGGAGCGCCACGATTTGCAGGCAAAGCTCGTTCACGTCGACTTCGAGTTGGTTGAC
Source organism: bacterium (assembly GCA_965219955.1). Taxonomy (GTDB): domain Bacteria; phylum UBA8248; class UBA8248; order UBA8248; family UBA8248; genus Bin107. The sequence goes on along the minus strand of OZ244799.1, from coordinate 3,851,872 downwards.
TTCCGAATCGCTTTCGATGACGGTCTGGGCGATACCCGAATCACGGCGAGTGAGGCTTTCGATGCTCTTCGCCATCATCGCCTCCACCTTGGCGCCCAACTCCAGGAGAACGCGGCGGAGTTCCTGGAGTTCGCTCTCGAATTCCGAACTCGTGTGTGCTTTGCCACTTGTCAGTGTCATACCATATCTCCTACGTCGCCTAGCCGAATCGGCCGGTGATGTAATCGGAGGTTCGCACGTTCATGGGGTTCATGAATATCTTCTTCGTTTCTCCGTATTCAATCAACCGGCCCAGGAACATGAAGGCCGTGTTGTCGGATACCCTGGCGGCCTGCTGCATGTTGTGCGTCACGATGACGATGGAGAAATTCTCCTTGAGTTGCGCTATCAGATCCTCGATCCGGGCCGTGGCGATCGGGTCGAGCGCCGAGCAGGGCTCGTCCATCAGAATGATCTCGGGCTCCGAGGCAATCGCCCGGGCGATGCACAGGCGCTGCTGCTGGCCGCCGGAGAGGCCGAGCGCGTTGTCCTGGAGGCGGTCGGACACCTCGTCCCACAGCGCGGCGTCGCGCAGGGAGCGCTCACAGGTCTCCTCCAGGAGATTCCTGTCGCGGATGCCGTCCACCCGCAGGGGGTAAACCACGTTTTCAAAAATCGACATCGGAAAGGGGTTGGGCTTTTGGAAAACCATGCCGAGGCGCTTGCGAAGCTCGATGACTTCCACGCGCGGGTCGTGAATGTCGATTCCCTCAATCGCAATCTTCCCCTCACTGCGGATGCCGTCGATCAGGTCGTTCATGCGGTTGAGCGCGCGCAGGAGCGTGGATTTTCCGCAGCCCGAAGGGCCGATCAGGGCGGTGACGAGTTCTTTCTGGATTTTCATGGTGTTGTCGAACAGGGCCTGTTTCTCGCCGTACCAGAAGCTGAAGTCGTCGATGTCGATGACGCTGCCCAGTTCACTTTCAACGGGGTGATACGCCGTCGTTTCGAATTCGGCTTCCTGCTCGCTCATTACCGCGTTGGACACCATTTCAATTCATCTCCACTAAAATTGGCCTTCCACGAACTTCCGGCGAAGGCGGTTGCGAATCATGATGGCGAAAGCGTTCATGAAAGCGATGATTGCGATCAGAAGAAGCGTCGTGACGAAAACCATCGGTTTCCCCGCTTCCGAGTTCCTGGACTGGAATCCCACGTCGTAGATGTGGAAACCCAGGTGCATGAAGCTCCTCTCGGGGTGCAGGAACGGGAAGAAGGAGTCGAAAGGAAGCTCGGGCGCGAGCTTCACCACCCCCACGAGCATGAGGGGCGCGACTTCGCCCGCCCCGCGCGCCATCGCCAGTATGAGGCCGGTCATAATCCCCGGCATGGCCTGGGGCAGGACGATGTTGCGAATCGTCTGCCATTTCGAGGCGCCGCAGGCGAGAGAACCCTCCCGCATGGAGCGGGGAACGGCGGCGAGCGCCTCCTCGGTCGCCACGATCACCACGGGAACGGTGAGTAGCGCCAGCGTCAATGACGCCCACAGAAGACCGCCGGTCCCGTAGGTAGGGTTGGGCAGCTTTTCCGGGTAGAACAACTGGTCGATTCTAATTCCGATGGTGTACGCGAAAAACCCCAAGCCGAACACGCCGTAGACGATGGAGGGCACGCCCGCGAGGTTGTTCACGCAGATGCGTACGATGGAGACCAGGGTGCCCTGCTTGGCGTATTCACGCAGATAGAGTGCCGTGACCACGCCGAACGGAGCGACGAAGACGACCATGAGCAGCGTCATCATGACGGTGCCGAAAATCGCCGGCAAGACGCCGCCTTCGGTATTCGCTTCGCGTGGGTCGTCGGTCAAAAACTCGCCCCACCGGGAGAAATAGACGCCCATCTTCCCGAAGAGCGAGAGGTCGTTGGCCGGGTAGAGGCGGACGAGTTCCGAGAGCCTTAAACTTTTCTCGCGGCCGCCGATCTCCGTGAGGGTAATCTGGTATTTCTCATCCTCTTCGTTGATAGCGGCGATTCTTTTTTTGAGCACAGTAAATCCGGCCCGCCTCTCCTTCGTCCGGCGTTCGAACTTCTCTTTCTCGGTGCGATACGCCGCACTCTTCTTCCCGTAGTCGAGTTCGGTGCGCCGCAGGGCGAGCCGATCTTCTTCGATGTAGTAGTTGATGGCGCCTATCTCATCCACCTCGATGGAGCGAACGGCTTCCCTGCGAGCGACCGCCTCATCGTGGGCCGTGTACAACGTACCCAGGGATACTTTTTCGCCCGGGAGCCGGCGGCCATCGAGCGTCAAGGTTTTGATAAAACCGATGAACGGGCCCCACTCCCTGCGCTCGACGAAGAATATGCCGGGCGGCGTCTCGGTTTTGGCTACCTGATGCGCCACCGCCCACTTGAAGTCTTCGTTATAAATGTCGAAATTTCCGATTCTATAGAGCGTGCGGCTCGCAAACCCGTCCGCCCCCCGGATGGCGCGCCGGGATTCCGGGTCGACTCCTTTCAACTGCTCCTCGGAGGGGCGGAAACTCTCCGATCGGAACGGCTCGCCGGCGATTTTCTTGCCGTTCTTGAGAGTAACCACCTCGACGGGTCCCGGGTAGAACGTCACGATGCCGTTCCACAAGACGAGCGCGAGAAAACCGATAATCATCAATACGCCCAGAGCGAGCGCACCTCCCATGATCCAGACGAAGGGTTCGCCCCTGGCCTTGAAATCAATCGATGCACGAAGACCCGTCCTGCCGGGCGGGCTTTTTTCCGTCTCGGCGACCTCCGCTGTTTCGGGCGGGGGCTCTTTATGGTTGCCCGAGTCCTCTTCCAGGCTGGGTATTTCCGTTTCTTTCTTTTCTTTTCTCTTCTTGGGTTCTTTCGCCTTCATCCTATCCTCACAACTGCGCGGCGCGCTTGCGGAAGCGCAGGCGAACCACCTCTGCAATCGTATTGACGACGAACGTCATCGCGAAGAGGACGAGGGCCGCCAGGAACAGCACCCGGTAGAGCGTTCCGTCCTTAACGGCTTCCGGTAGCTCCACCGCGATGTTCGCAGAAAGCGCCCTGAGGCCCGAGAAAATGTTCCAGTCCAGAACCGGAGTATTGCCCGCCGCCATGACGACGATCATCGTTTCGCCCACCGCGCGGCCCATGCCGATCATCACGGCGGCGAAAATTCCGCTGGCCGCAGTGGGCAGGATGACCCAAAGCGCCGTCTGCCAGGGCGTGGCGCCGCAAGCGAGGCTCGCCGCTCTCAAATGGCTGGGCACGGAGTTGAGCGCGTCCTCGGCGATGGTGTAGATGAGCGGGATGACGGCGAAGCCCATTGCGAAGCCCACGACGAGTGCGTTGCGCTGGACATAGGTGTCGATGACCCCGCCGCGCGCATCCAGGCCGAGCGCCGTGAGCACCACGGCCGTCACCCAACTCAGCAGGCCGGCGACGACCAGCATCCCGGCCCAGCGAAGAAGCTCGAAGAGCGCGCCCCGCGAATGATCCATCCGTCTGAGTTTTTGTCTCCATTCATACCCCAAAAACCGCTCGGCCAGGAAAGCAACGAGTATGAATGAGGCGGGATAAAAAATGATGAAAAGCATCGGTGTCGCAATGCCGATGTTCCCGTTCGCCCAGGCCTTGAAGTCGCCGCCGAACAAGAGCCTCTCGAATCCCGGCCCGATCAGATAGCCGAGCAATGAACCCAGGATAATGACGAAGAACACCAGACCGAGCTTTGGAAATCCCGACAAGGGGAGGGAGACACGCGGCGGCATCACCTGCCACAAATAGGCAGAGAGCAGCAACAGAAACGGGATCAGCATGAACGTGAGCAATACCGCGGCAATCCACGTTTCCACAATAGGCGCGAGAATCAGGGCGGCCACGAAGCCGAGAACCACCGAGGGGAGCGAGGCCATCATCTCCATCGCGGGCTTCACGACGGAGCGCACTTCCGGGCCGATGAACTCGGAGGTGAAAATGGCGCCCAGCACCGCGATGGGTATCGCGAAGATGAGGGAATAGACTGTTCCCTTGATGGTCCCGAATATCAGGGGGATAAGGGAAATCTTCTCCTCGAACGCATCGTCTCCCGAGGAGGATTGCCACGTATACTCGGGTTTGGGATAGCCTTCGTACCAGACTTTTCCGAACAGGGTCTGGAAGGTCGTCTCGGGGTGTTCCGCCTCGAATTTCCAGAAATTCACCACGCCCTTCCCGTCCGTGGCGACGATGGCGTCATCGCGCGGGGAAAGGCGGATGTTTCGCGCAGAACCGGTCATGTCCTTCATCTTGAAGCGCAGCAGCGTCGACTCGCTCGTGGCATGGCGAAGCCAGATTTCTCCGCCTGAATCCATCGTGGCGAACATCCGGCTTCGCTGGGAGGTGGAAAAACCCGAAACACCCGCGGCGTGTCTCTCCAGTTCGTGTCCGCGCACCAGCACCAGCCCGTCCGAGGTGGCGGCGCCCGGCAGGCGCGCCTGGAAATAGATGCCTGCATATCCTTTGGAGCCTCCCACGACGATGGACTCCTCGCCGATGAGGGCCTTGAACACCGTCAGCTTCTCATCCATGGGAAGCAGGTCGCTTTTTTCCACGAGCGTAATGGCGTCGAAGTTCCTGGTGTCGTAGCGAAGGAGAAACCCATTCTCGACGCCGATATAGACCTTGTCGGCCTTTTCCGTGAGGAGAATGTCGACGATGCGCGTTCCCGGCGGCAAATTCGGCAGAACCACGCTCTCCACGGACGAAGTGGTCTGCCCCGTCAGGAGATTGACCTTCGTCTCCGTCAGGCTCAGGCGCGCCACGCCCTCGGCGTCCACCGTGGCGAAGGAGATGCTCGGACGTTCGGGAGTCCCGCCCACCTTGTAGTCGAGTTTCACGATGGGCGTCCCTTGCGGCGCTACCTCTTGCGGTTCCTTGATTTCTGATTCCACCCAGATTTTCCGCATCTGGCCGCCCGGAATCCGCGAATAGACGACCTTGCCGTCGGTGAAATCACGCTCGTCGATTCTGGTGAGTCCCTTCGGAACCCTTTCAGCGGGCAACACCTGTGTGCGGAAAACGATCTTTCCGAACCGGACCGTTCCATCCGGAAAGCCGAAAGCGACGTTTCCGCCCCTGAGCGTTCGCCCGAAAGCGCTCGCCGGCGTACCCCCGAAATCGAGTTTCAACGGCCTGAGCGTTTTTCCGGTCGAAGCGTGCACGGGCGTCAGCACGCCGTCTTTCGAAACCAGGACGGCAATGGTGTTGTAGTCATCCACCTCGACGCTGAGGAGAGCGCTCCCGGGCGCGGCGACCCGGAAGACGCCCGAGCCGGTTATCGTTTCTCCGGCGAACAGCGGCAAGGCCACCGCGACGAGAAACGCCATGATTCCGAGCACGGCCAGGATCACGAAAAGCCCGCCGACGGTGATGATGTTGGTGGCGAGCTTGTCGATGATCCGGACGGATTGCCTGGCCCTCAAATCGCGAATCCGGCCCGGCTTCCTCGGTTTTTTATCCTCAGCGTCTGATACCCGGCTTTCGCTCATATCTCTCGTTTTCAAAAATGAAAGCGGGGGGACGACGAATCCGCTCCGCCGTCCCCACCGCCGCGCTGCGTGGAAAAACTAGTTGCTGCCCAACCCGAGGCCGAGGGCTCCGAGATCCAGTTTCGCGATGGCCGCGTTCACCGGGAAAAACCCGGCCTTGATGACGGCCTGCTGACCTTCCTTCGAGAAGATGTACTTAACGAACTGGGCTCTCAGGGGATCGAGCGCCTGGTTCGGGTTCTTGTTGACGTAGATGTAGAGGAAACGAGCGATCGGGTAGTCGCCCGAATAGGCGTTCTTCGCTTCGGGACCGTAGCATTTGCCGCCGGTCTTTTTGGACACCGGAAGCGCAATCACGTCTGCGGTCTTGTAGCCGATGCCCGAATAGCCGAGGGCGAACTTGTCGGAAGCCACACCCTGCACCACCGCCGAGGAGCCGGGCTGCTCTTTCACGGAGTCTTTGTAGTCGCCTTTATAGAGAGCCACTTTCTTGAAGTAGCCGTACGTGCCGGAAGCCGAGTTACGGCCATAGACGGAAATCGGTTTGCTCGCCCACATGCCCTTGAGGCCGACGTCGCCCCACGTGGCGACGTCAGACTTCATACCGCCCTTGCGGGTCTTGGAGAAAATGGCGTCGACCTGCGGCAGGCTCAGGCACTTGAGGGGGTTGTCCTTGTTCGTGAATACGGCCAGGGCGTCCACGGCGACGCGGATGCGGCCCGGCTTGTAGCCGAACTTCTTCTCGAAAGCGTCCATTTCCTTCGATTTCATGGCGCGCGACATCGGGCCGAAATTCGAGGTGCCCGCGATGAGCGCGGGAGGAGCCGTCGAGGAGCCTTTGCCCTCGATCTCGATCTTCACGTCCGGGTAGGAACGCCTGAACCCTTCGGCCCAGAGCGTCATGAGGTTGTTCAGCGTATCCGAGCCGACGGACTTCACGTTCCCGGAAACGCCGCTGGTGGCCTTGTAGGCGGGCAACTTCTTGTCCACCATCAGGGCCGCGCCGACGGGCTGCGCAAGGAGCACGAGGCAAATCGCAGCCGCGAAGGCCAAACCGCAAATCTTGGAAAACCTGCTCATTCTCACTTCCTCCTATGGGTGGATTGAAACTACAGGAAAAAACGAAAGCCTTTGTTACATTTTCGTGACAAAATGGTGAACATACAGAGACACGGGACGCTCCCCACCTTACAAACAAACAGGCGAATCTTTACCTGACCTTCCCAAACATTCCCCATGGACTGCTCGCATCTGCGCTCGGAGAGCTTCATCGCCTCTTTAGGGGGCTGCGCATTCGCAACCGTGAGCAGAAACGCTCCGTCCCGCGATTGCTCTCCGAACGAGGTGGACTATAGAGAAAAAAGAGGCTGGAAATGTTACGAAAGGATGGCAATCGAGTGATTTTTCGGACAAATCCACTTTTCGGGATGTCGGCTTCGTTTCGCGCATCGAGGGGCGCAAGATTCAAAACCGCCCCCGAAGGGGCCGTTGAAAAAATCCCCCTCTCATCTCAAAGGAGCAACCCCCCCTACCCCCCTTGTCAGGGGTCAAAACCGACCGAAGAGGGAGGTTTTGCAAGACGATGTGTTTCTCGTCAATGGCTTATGCAAACGCTCGTTCATCACTCGCGTTTGACCCCTGACAAGGGGGGGTAGGGGGGTTGCCTTTATCCCCTGAGGAGAAGGTCTTTTTCAGCGGCGCCCTTGACGAAGCAGATTTGACTCCGGCGCCAACGAAAGGAAGGCGCCGGCCCCACTCAGGGCTTGGGAACGGTGAAGCGGAAGGTGGAGCCCCGGCCCGGCGTGCTGTCGACCCAGACGTCTCCGCCCATTTCCTGAACGAGATGCTTCACGATGGAAAGCCCCAGGCCGGTGCCCCCGTTCTCCCGGGAGCGGGCCGAATCCACACGGTAGAAGCGCTCGAAAATACGGGGAAGATGCTCGGGGGGGACCCCCTCTCCCTGATCGGCCACCGAAACCTCGACGAAGCCATCTTCACGCAGGTGTCCGGACACGGTGATTTCGCCGCCCTCGGAGCTGTAATTCACCCCGTTTTCGGCCAGGTTGATCAGAATCCGTTCCAGGGCTGCGGGGTCCGCCCGGACGTGATCCGCCTCATCAGAGATCTCCGTATGCAGTCGAACGCCCCTCTTCCCGATTACGGGAGCCAACGTGTGGGCGACCGAGTCCATCGCGTTTCGCATGGAAACCTCCTCGGGCCGGACGTGCTCTTCCTTGGATTCTATCCTGCCGAGTTCAAGCAGGTCCTCGACCAGGGCCGATAGGCGACGGGCGTGCCTGTTTATGGTGGAAGCGAAACGGCGCGTTGCTTCGGGGTCGGATTGCGCAGTCACCTCGAGCGTCTGGGCCGCCCACTGTATCGCCGTCAAGGGCGTGCGCAACTCATGGGATACGTTGGCGGTGAATTCCCGTCGTATTCCCGCGAGCCGCTTGACCTCGGTGACGTCGTGAAACACCAGGACGAGATTCGATTCTCCCTCCGCCCTCGCCCGCTTGGCGTGCAAGGTCAGCGTGCGCGCGGGCAGGACTTCCACCTCGCGCTCCATGCGGGACGTGGATCGAGAGAGCATATCCCGCACGGCTTCCTGCACCTCGGTGGAGCGCACGGCTTCGAGAGGAACCGGCGCGTCATTCTCGAAATCGGGCAGCGAGGGAAAAAACTCCCTGAAAGCGGTGTTTACGAGGAGAATATCCCCCGTGGCGTTGGTGACCATGACGCCCTCGGTCATTCCCTCGAGAATCGCTTCCAGCCTGTCGCGCTCGTTGCGCAGCTCATCGAGACGGGCCTCCACCTCCGAGGCGAGCTGGTCCATGGTCCGCGCGAATTCGCCCAACTCATCCTGCCGTCTCGAAGCGATGCGGTAACTGAAGTCGCCGCCGGAAATCTTCCGCACGGATCTATAAATTTCATCGAACCCTCGACGTACGATAACGCCGGCTCCGAAACTGACCGCGATGGCGAGCAGAAACGCGAGAGCGCCGGCCACCAGGAGAAGTCCCCGCATCTCGGCGATGGTCTCATCGATTTCCCGAAGGCTCATGGCCAGCCGGATTACGCCGCCCGACACGGGACCCGCGTCAACCGAAAGAGCGAGATAGAGCAAGTCTCCCTCGCCTCTCGGGCTGCGACGGACGCTGGAGCCTATCCTCTTCTCTTTCGCCGCGATGACTTCGGGCCTGTCGGCGCGGCTTTCCTCTCTCTCGGGCGCGCCGGGAGCGAAGCTGGAATCCGCGAGCAGCTCTCCCGAGGCGGATATGACCGTCACCCGCACGCCGAGCGCGCGGCCGATTTCCTCGGCGATTGCATTCATGCGGTCACTTTGCGGGTTCGCCGAAATCGAGGAAACCAGTTGACGGCGGGCCAGGCGCGCGTTGCGGGCGAGGTTCTCCTCCGCCTGTTCCATCAACTGGGCCGAGAGACCGAAATGGAGGTAAATCATCCCCGCCGAGAACACCACGGTGATGACGACAAGATAACTCGCCATCAGTTTCTTGTAGAAGGACCTGCGCATATGCGGGTTTCCTCCGGGTGGCGAGGGAGGACTACTCTTCGGACATCTTCTTGAACCGGTACCCCACGCCTCGAAGCGTCTGGATCATATCTCCCGCCGGGCCGAGCTTCTCCCGGAGGCGGCGGATATACGTGTCCACGGTGCGGGGAGTGACGAATTTATCTTCTCCCCAGATGACGTCGAGCAACTCGTCGCGGTTCCGGGCGTGCCCCGGGTGAGAGGCCAGGTGGTGCAGAAGGCGGAATTCCGTCGCCGTCAAGGTGAGTTGGCGCCCATCCACCATTGCTTCGTATTGCTCGGGGTCGATGGTGAGCGGTCCGCGCCTGAGTGGTTTTCCCGCAGCCGGCGCCGTCTTGGATCGCGCCAGCACCGCCTTCACCCGCAGGATCATCTCCCGGATATTGAAGGGTTTGGTCACGTAATCGTCCGCGCCCAACTCGAAGCCGACGATGCGGTCCACCTCTTCTCCCTTGGCGGTCAGCATGATGACGGGCAGCCGGCTCAGCGCGGAATCCCGCCGGATATGACGGCAAATCTCGAGACCGGATATATCGGGAAGCATGAGATCGAGAACAATCAGTTGGAACTGCTCGCTCTTGAGCGCTTCCAGGGCATCTTCGCCATTGGCCGCGCCTGCAACCTCGAATCCCTCCAGTTGGAGGTTGTAGGTGAGAAGTTCGCGAATGTCGATCTCGTCTTCTACGATGAGAATTTTTTGAGCCAACGTTGCCCCCATTATCATCCGGGCATCAATGCGGGTGAAACGATGCTTAGTTCTACTAATCAATTTTGCAAATAAATTCAACATGGGGAAATTGAAGGAAGAATCCCGGAGTTCACGGTTGTTTAAGCCTGGGTGGCAAAGCGACAAGAAATCAATGGCCGGGCAGCGGCCCATGAACCAAATCAGAAAATACGAGAAACTTAAATCCCTCAAACATAACCTGGGCTTTACAAACATATGAAAAACATGAAGAATTTGAAAATCAGAACAAACATGTGCATAATGGGTTGATCAAAAAATACAACAAAGCAGTTCATTGCCCTTTGGTTTGTGGCGATGCCTGTTGACCATCGAATTTGAAGGGGAAGATTGCGGTGGCCTCCATTACGCTCCAAAACCTGGTGAAAAAATTTGGTGAAACCGTCACCGCCGTCGCGGGCGTTGACCTCGAAGTGAACGATGGCGAGTTCATGGTGGTGGTCGGGCCTTCGGGCTGCGGAAAAACCACCACGCTCAACATGATCTCCGGATTCGAGGAACCCACGAGCGGCACGATGTTCATCGGCGACCGCGTGGTGAACCACCTCGAACCGGGCGACCGCGGTCTGGGCATGGTGTTCCAGGACCTCGCCCTGTTCCCTCACATGACCGTCTTCGAGAACATCGCTTTCGGTCTGCGCGTGGACAAGACCGTGGACACGGAAGTGAAAGAGCGGGTTTCCAAAGTCGCCACGACCATGAAGATATCCCACCTCCTATCCAAAAAGCCCGCCCAGTGCTCAGGCGGCGAGGCGCAGCGGGTGGCCCTGGCGCGAACGATCATCACCCAGCCGCAAGTCCTGCTCATGGACGAGCCGCTCTCCAGTCTGGACGCCAAGCTGCGCATCGAAATGCGCACCGAGCTCAAGCGTCTCCACGAGGAATTGAAATCCACTTTCGTCTACGTCACCCACGATCAGGCCGAAGCCATGACGATGGCGGACCGCATTATGGTCATGGACCGCGGATACGTTCAGCAGATCGATACTCCTCTCGGGATATACAGAAAACCGACTAACCAGTTCGTGGGCACGTTCTTCGGCCAGCCGACGATGAACATCATTCCGGGGCGCGTCGAGAACGGGGGCTCACCCAAGTTCGTCTCCGAGCATTTCGAGATGAGCTTCGCGGCGGACGCCGTTCCCGACTCCGCTATAGACAAAGCGATCAATCTCGGCGTGCGTTCCGAGAACGTGAGCATCGCGGATGAAGGCGCGGCCGCCGATGTCAGGCTCATCGAACCGCTGGGAGACGAAACGCTGGTTTTCTTCTCCTGCGGCGATGAAGAATTTCTGGTGGCCAAAGTCGACGCCGAGCGCGAGTTCAGCCCAGGCGATCAAATCCGATTCGGTTTTCAACCGGGCGGCATGCACTTTTTCGACGCCGAAAGCGGCGTGAGGCTCGAATAACAGCCCGCGACGAAACAGGCAGGGCGAAAAAACAAGAACCTGGTAATTACGGCATCATACGTAAGCTGAAACGTTGGTGGAGATGGAAACAACCTGGTCTTGGAGCTTTTGTGTTCGACCTCGGCGATTCGGAAGCAAATTATCGCCTTACCAAACACGGAGGGAGGAGGAATCGAGATGAAAAGAATTTTTCTCGCAACACTGATTCTGATGGGCATCACGGTTTTCGTGGCCTCAACGGCCATCGCCGCCATGATGGTGCACCCCGGCAAGACGGTTGAGGAGCGCGCCATCAACGGAGCGAAAGCGTACATCAAGAAGCACAATCTGAAGAATCCGAAACAGACGATGCTTCTGATTTCGCTCTTCAAGAACTCCCAGCCGAAATACCTGAGAGAGTGGAAGAAGCTCACCGGCGTCGAGATGGGCTCCATCCAGTACGGCTACACAGACATCCCCGCCAAGATCATGGCCGAAGCCGTGGCGAAAACGGGGCAGTACGACGTCATCAACCACTTCCCCTACGTCATTCCGGACGCGGTGGGCGCGGGCACGCTCCAGCCGCTCGATGCGTACATGGCCAAGGGGAAACCCGACTTCACGGGCATCGACTCAGGGCTCCTGGCGCAGCAGAGCTACAAGGGGAAGACCTACTGGTTCATCCTCGACGGCGATCACATCGCGCTGTTCCTGCGCTCGGACATCATGAAAGCGGCCGCGAAGGAGTACAAGGCCAAGTTCGGCAAGGAGCCGGGATGTCCCGACACGATGGCCGAGTGGGAGCAGATGGCCAAGTTCTTCCACACGAAAAAGGGCCAGACCCGCTGGGGCATGAAGTTCGACCAGCCGCTCTACGGCGCGCAGGCCTACAGGAGCATCAACTTCTCCTACAGGCATTTCCCGGCTTATATGGGCGGACTGCTGTTCGACAAGAACATGAACCCCACCATCAACTCGCCGAACGGCATCCGGGCGATCAAGGAATTCACCTCGATCGTCAAGTACATGCCGCCCGACGTGCAGGGTTGGGGAACGCCGCAGCTCTATCCTCACTGGGGCAGCGGACGGGCCTTCTCGTTCATGTCCTTCCCCTCGGCGATGGGCTACGCCAACCGCAACCCGAAGAGCAAGATCAGCGGTAAGCAGCTGGCCTGCCCGGTTCCCGCCGTGAAAGGCGCGAGCGGCAAGATGGTGCGCCGCGCTCCGCAGGCGGCCGGCACCGGCTACATGGTGAACGCGCACAGCAAACACCCCGAGCTCGCCTACTACTTCATCCAGTGGTTCACGGGCCCGACCCAGGGCGACATCGCCATCGCCGATCCCGCCGGCTTCTGGGATCCGATGCGCATGTCGAACCTGACGAACAAGGCCGTGCTCGCCAAGCACACGGAACCCTTCGTCAAGATGACGATGAAGAACGCGAAAAACGCCATTTCCCTGCTCATGATCGAGGGCAACTACGAGTACTTCAACGTGCTCGACAAGAACATGGCGCAGGTCATGCAGGGCAACATCTCCGCTGCGCAGGCGGCGAAGAACGTCGAAAAAGGCTGGAACCGCATCACCGAAGACATCGGTCGGAAAGAGCAAATTGCGGCTTGGAGAGCGAGCGTCGCCAGCGGCGCTTATATCGACAAGTTCGCGCCGACCAACTAAACACCGCGCACAAGAGCGCCCGCTCCGGCTTCAACGCCGGGGCGGGCGCCTCGCGCGATGCGATTTGACTCTATTTAAGATGAAGAGAAGATGGCCCAAGCAACGATAAAAGAACGCAAGAGTCTCTCCGCCTGGTTGTCGCAGGAGAAGGTGTTCCGCCTGATTCCGTTTATCATGGTGGAGGCGACCTTCCTCCTGCTTCTCGCCGTTCCCTTCATGCTCACCATCTATATCAGCCTTCTCAAATGGCGCGCCAACCGGCCCTTCGAGCAGGCATATTTTCACGGTTTGCTGAATTATGTCCGCGTCCTCACCACCGAGGATTTCTGGTGGGCGCTCGGGCGGACTTTCTACTTTGCGGGAACGGCGGTATTGCTCGAATTGATCTTCGGCTTTCTTCTCGCCATGCTGGCCTACAAGCAATTCCGGGGGAGGCGCATCTACATCACGATTTTCCTGGTCCCCATGATGGTGGTGCCGGTCGTGGGGGGCTACAACTTTTCGATGATCTACATCGATTCGGGACCCCTCAACCAGCTTCTGTCCCCGATCACCGAAGCCATGGGCGTGAACCCGCGCATCCGCTGGCTCTCGCACCCCATCGCCGCGCAGTGGGCGATCATCCTGGCCGACGTATGGCAGTGGACGTCGCTCACGTTCCTGATTTTCCTCTCGGGCTTCGCCGCGCTCCCGCAGCAACTCACCAACGCCGCGCGCGTTCTGGGAGCAAGCAGGTGGCAGATATTCTGGAAAGTCCATTTTCCGCTGTTGAAGCCCGCGATCATGATCGCCGTCATCATCCGCTCGATGGAGGCGCTTAAACTCTTCGATCTGTCCGTGCTGCTCACCTTCGGCGGGCCGGGCACTTCGACCGAAACCATCGCTTTCTTCCTCTGGCGGCAGGTGTGGCAGTTCAACAAGTACAGCTTCGGCGCAGCCGCCTCGATTCTGCTGCTCTTCATGTTCGGAACACTCATCTTCTATGGCATTTATCTGCTCGTGCGGGAACGATCCATCGCCGAAGAGGAGCGAATGGGATGACGAACGATTTGAGTACGCGCGCGGAGATGTCCTTCGCCAAGCGCTACAACCTCTTCTTCTGGTTCCGCCACGCCGCGCTTCTTGGCTGGGCGAGCATGATCATGTTCCCGATCTTCTGGATGATATCGACTTCCTTCAAGGATTCGGGCGACTGGGTGGCATGGCCGCCGAACTGGTTCCCGAGCTTCATCGGCGGGGGGTACGAACCCACCCTGCACAACTACCGGCAGATTTTCAGCATCGTCGGCCACGGCGAAGGCCTCAGCCGGGAATACGCCGAACAGGCTTTCACGATCTGGGGAGCGGTCCGCGATTCGATGGTCGTCTCCTCCATCAGCGCGCTGATCGCGCTCCTGCTGGGCACGTTTCTGGCCTACTCGATTTCGCGCTTCAACGTGGGCGGAAAGTATTTCCGCTTCATGATCCTGACCATCCGGATGGTCCCGCCCATCATCATCGCGATTCCCGTCGTGATGTACTACGCCATCCTGATCCCGTTCGCCACCCAGACGGTCCTCAACTACCGGTTCAGCCTTATCGACTCCTACACCGGCCTGTGCCTCCTCTACATCGCGACCACGCTGCCATTCGTCATCTGGATGATGCTGAACTTCATCGAGGAGATTCCCAAGACCATCGAACACGCCGCGCAAATCATGGGCGCGGGCCGCATCTACACGCTGCGCCGCGTCGTGATGCCCCTGGTCGCTCCGGGCATGGTGGTGACATTCCTGTTCATCTTCATCCTGAACTGGAGCGAGTTCCTGCTCGCGCTGACGCTGACCCAGCCGAGAGTCATCACGCTGCCCATCCTGCTCAACAAGTTCCAGAGCGCGATGGAGGGCAGACTCTACGGGCCGCAGGCGGCTATCGGGACGGTCATCACCATCCCCGTGGTCATCCTCGGCGTCCTGATCCAGAAGCACCTCATCACGGGATTCAGCTTCGGCACCATCCGGAAGTAGCCTCGCGCAAATGCGGCGCATTGATAAATTATAGGATTTGCCTGCTCGTGCGGGAGCGGTCCATCGCCCGGGAGGAGGGGATGAGATGACGAACGAGGCCGACAGGCGCGCGGAGATGTCCTTCGCCAAGCGCTACAACCTCTTCTTCTGGTTCCGCCACGCCGCGCTTCTTGGCTGGGCAAGCATGATCATGTTCCCGATCTTCTGGATGATATCGACTTCCTTCAAAGATTCGGGCGACTGGCTGGCCTGGCCGCCGAACTGGTTCCCGAGCTTCCTCGGCGGGGGGTACGAACCCACCCTGGACAACTATCGGCTGATTTTCAGCTTGTTCGGACAAGGCGATCGCGTCAACCGCGATGTTCTCGAGCATGTATTCACGATCTGGGGGGCGGTGCGCGATTCGATGGTCATCTCCTCCATCAGCGCGCTGCTCGCGCTCCTGCTGGGCACGTTCCTGGCCTACTCGATTTCGCGCTTCAACGTGGGCGGAAAGTATTTCCGCTACATGATCCTGACCATCCGGATGGTCCCGCCCATCATCATCGCGATTCCCGTCGTGATGTACTACGCCATCCTGATCCCGTTCGCGACCCAGACCGTTCTCGGCTACCGGATCAGCATGATCGACTCCTACTCCGGCCTGTGCCTCCTCTACATGGCGACCACGCTGCCGTTCGTCATCTGGATGATGCTGAACTTCATCGAGGAGATTCCCAAGACCATCGAGCACGCCGCGCATATCATGGGCGCGGGCCGCATCTACACGCTGCGCCGCGTGGTGATGCCCCTGGTCGCGCCGGGCATGGTGGTGACGTTTCTCTTCATCTTCATCCTGAACTGGAGCGAGTTCCTGCTCGCGCTGACGCTCACCCAGCCGAAAGTCGTCACCCTGCCCATCCTGCTCAACAAGTTCCAGAGCGCGGTGGAGGGAAGACTCTACGGGCCGCAGGCGGCGATAGGGACGGTCATCACCATCCCCGTGGTCATCCTCGGCGTCCTGATCCAGAAACACCTCGTCACGGGATTCAGCTTCGGCACCATCCGAAAGTAGCGCCTCGGGCAAACGCGGGCAGTTGCGCGCAAATGCGGGGGCCCCGAAAAATTTATTTTCACGCCATATCTGAGTGCTATACACTGAGATTTTAAGGTAACTCTTTGTGTTGCAACCACTTGCACCGTCAGTATTTTTCAGGAATTTATCGAAAAACCCCGTGAATTTATCCATATTTTCAGAAATTCCCGCCAATGCGCGATCCCGGGCCGTTTGCTCCATACCGCCCGCACGCGAGGCTGCGAAATACGCGGACGCGCCACCGCGCCTGCCCGTATGAAAACCCTCAAAAGACTTCATCGTGTCATCGACTCCGAATGGGCGGTAAAGCTGCTCACGAGGGGGTTGTTGAAAAAAGCCCTCGCCGGGCGCATGGCCCCTCCCCCCTGTTAAGGGCTTGTTGAAAAACCCCCTGCGAGGGTAATGGCAACCCCCTTGAAAGGGAAACTTCATAAAGGCAACCCCCCCTACCCCCCCTTGTCAGGGGGGCAAGAAAAAGCACCCCCCTCAGCCCGGCGAGGGCGCATCGCCTTTTTTATCCCCCCCTTTGTCAGGGCATTGCCTCTTTTTACCCCCCTGACAAGGGGGGGTAGGGGGGGTTGGTTTTCAAGGCGACAGCCTGCGCCTTCACCCGGGTTCGGGTTTTGGCCGTCATTACGACCAAAGATGACTTTTCAACAACCCCACGAGGGAAGCGTTCATCCGCCCCGCGCGCCCGGCCAATGCTCCGGGAAACGCGAAGGCGCCGACGGGTCCGACCTGGTGAAATCCTACGGGAGCGTTCTTTCAGAACGCCTGCGGCAAATGCGGGGAATTGCGCGCTGAAACGGCGCGAATACGCCCGCCGGCCCGACATGAAGAAAAAAATGACTTCCCGTCGAACATTTTGTTATAGTTTCAAAATTCAGATTTTTGCGACACAAAAGGTATAGGAAAACATCCTGCATCCCATATGCCATAGCGCGACTATGGATGATGGAGTGAGGAAAGCTCCCGTCCAGAAGGTAAATATCGAGATGATGCGCTTTTTTTCTTTTTCGATCGGCATTCATTATCCCGGGCTGTGCCGGGGGCCTTGGGGTGAAGCTCTGCGCGGGCCATGTGAATTACGGACGCAAAAAACAATCCGTAGGCGGACGCATACAGAAGGGAGATGATGATGAAGCATGTAATCGCTGTTTTGCTTACAACGATAATTCTCGGCGGCTGCGCCTTTGGCGATGGCAGCGGACCCATACCCCACGTTGACTTTGACCGCACCACCTCGTTCGAAGACAATGAACTCATCATCCATACGACGCAGTTCGACGGCACCAGGGTGCGGCTCAGCACCTTGCGCGACGCGGAGAGCACGGGCCCCTTTGCTACGGATATGCCTGGTCATGAGGGGCGCGCATGGACGCTTCTGCAAAAGAACGAGGGAGATACCTTCCTGGGCTACGCGGTGGTGAGCTGGAACAAGGAAGACCCGGGTGATTATCTCGCGGCGGGCTGGTGGATGCATTTCGCGAACCAGCGCTATCCCGATATCGACCCGTATCATGAAGACACCCAGATTTACTCGTACATAGACGGCCCGGAGATTGACCCGAATAATCCGCCGTCCCTCCCCGCTATGGGTACGGCATCCTACAGCGGAGGGGCGGGAGGCCGGTATCTCTACAAGTACGGGGGGAACTGGCCCGAGGGCGTGCAGGGCAAGGTTTCCACCAGGGAGATTACGGGGATCATGACGCTCACGGCGGATTTCGCCGCCGGGACCCTGGAGGGCTGCTGGGGATGCGTGGGCGACCTTGCCGTGCAGCGCTTACACCTTGCGAGCGCATTCGACAGAATAGAGGAAGAGCCCGTCGAACTGCTGGCGCATCCCAAGGACTATAACGTGCATTTTGCGCCCGTGAAATTCAACCCGGATGGCACGTTCCTGACCTATGAAGGCATAACGGTAACGCATCCCGAGCGTTCCATCGAAAAAATCCGGTTCGGATACCTGGCGGGCGCTTTCTCGAATCGACAGGACAGCGCCGGCAACCCGCGTCTGGTCAACGGCTTCGGCGGCGCAGTGTTTGTGGAGGAAGACGACAGCGCTTCCGTTATCAGCGGAATCTTCAACGCTCTGAGCGAACCCTTCAGAGCGTCGGCGCAAACCCAGGGGCGCTAGCCCGGATATTTCACCGACAAATGGCATGGGGCCTCTGAATGTCGGATAATGTGAGTTGTCTCAATAACTTACACCCGTCCGACAGAGAGGCCCCATGGATACGCATTGTACACCGGAACAACTTCACTTTCACCCCCACGGAAGACGCGAGGTCATCGCCCGATTCGACGGCGGACGGATCACGTCGGACGCCGGCGGGGTGCTGCTTCGCGAGACGGATCTCCGCCTGGGTCTGATGGCTCGTCTGGCGCGGTGTTTTCGTGATTGCCGCAAGCCCGGCAGCGTGGAGCACCCGGTGCGCTCGCTGGCGGCGCAGCGGGTGTACGCGCTGGCGCTGGGCTACGAGGACCTGAACGACCACGAGGATTTGCGCCGCGACAGGTTGCTGGCGCTGCTGGTGGGCAAGCGGGACCTGACGGGAGCCGGGCGGGTTCGCCTTCGGGACCGCGGCTCTCCGCTGGCCGCATCGAGTACGCTGAACCGCCTGGAGTTGGGCGGCGCCGAGGCGGCGACGGATCGCTACAAGCGCATCGCTGCGGACTTCGAGGCGATGGACCGCCTGCTGGTGGACGTGTTCATGGAGTCTTACGCCGAACCGCCCGAAGAGATATGGCTGGACCTCGACGCCACGGACGACCCCCTGCACGGTCGCCAGGAGGGGCGCTTCTTCCACGGCTATTACGGCCGCTACTGTTATCTGCCGCTCTACGTCTTCTGCGGCGCGCATCTGCTGTGCGCGCGGCTGCGCCGCTCGAACGTCGACGCCTCGGCCGGCAGCGAGGAGGAGTTGGCGCGGATCGTGGCGCAGGTCCGCAGGCGCTGGCCGCGTACGCGGGTCGTGGTTCGCGGCGACTCGGGTTTTTGCCGCGAGCCGTTGATGCGCTGGTGCGAGGAGAACGGCGTCGGCTACGTGTTCGGCATGGCGCGCAACGCGCGGCTGGTGCGGGCGATTGGCCGGGACCTCTACCGGGCCGAGGTCGTCTGTCGCCGCACGGGTGAGCCGGCGCGCCGGTATCGCGACTTCCGCTATCGAACGCGCAAGAGCTGGTCCAGAACCCGCCGGGTGGTGGGCAAGGCGCAATACCTGCCCAGGGGGGCGAACCCGCGGTTCGTGGTCACCAATCTCCGCCCCCGGCGGGCCGGCGCCAGACGCCTCTACGAAGAACTCTACTGCGCCCGGGGAGAGATGGAGAACCGCATCAAGGAACAGCAACTCGGCCTGTTCGCCGACCGCACCAGCAGCGCCACCATGAGGGCCAATCAGTTGCGGCTCTACTTCGCCTCCTTCGCCTACGTCCTGATGCACGGACTCCGGCGCCTGGGGCTGGCGGGCACGACATGCGCCAGGGCCCAGTGCGCAACGATCCGGCTGAAACTGCTCAAGATCGGCGCCCGCGTGAGGGTCAGCGTGCGCAAGGTCCGGCTGTCTATCTCCGAGGCCTGGCCCCATGCGGCGCTCTTCGAAAAGGTAGTGAACAACCTGCGTACGCACCCGCCCTGGCCGACGGCGGGGGAGAGTGACTGAGCGTAGAATCGGAGCGACATAGGTTGCCGCAGCGGGAAACCTGCGCCTGCGCGTCGGCCGGCACTCCCCGAAAGCCTTCGAAATCGACGAAAAAGCGCCGCTCGGGCGCCGTGCGTCATCGTATCGCGCCGACGAAGAAGGCCGCCTCCCGAATCAAGCCGTCCACGACTTCAAATCAGGCCGTTCCAAAGCCTCGGTGAAATATCCGGGCTAGAGCGAAGCCCGGCGCGGGGATGATGCCGGTGCGAGCGGGGAATGGCTTTCTCTCACCGGCGACGCCCGTCCGCCAAATGCTTGACATCGCCCGTCACATTTAATACTAGGGTCTGCATGAGACTCTATACACTGATGGCCCTCTTATTACTTTCGCTTACGACTGGCTGTTTCGGCGGCGGTTCCGGCGGCGGCTCCGCTCCGCCTCCAATCCCGGCACCCACGCTTACGCCCGCCCCCCAGCCGTTTCGCACGGGGACGACCTTCATCGACAACGTCCTCAGTGTCGACGTGCGCTACCACGACGGCCGCACCCGCACCCTCGATACCGTCAGGCACAAGCAAGCTTCGTGGGGGCTTTACCTCCCTCGACCCTTGCAACCCGGCCATACCAGCCGCGAATGGCTGCTCACGGAAAACCACTACGACGGCAGGATTCTGCTCTACGCCGTCGCCGATTGGGATGACGACGACCCTTCCGACTATCTCGCCGCCGGATGGTGGCTCGTCTATCAACCCGGCGTACCCCATTGGGAAATCGATTCCGCCACGCGCGGCGTCTTTCTCGACGGCCCGGAACTCGACCCCGCCAGACCGCCCGACCTCCCCCTGACCGGTACGGCCACCTACGCCGGTGGCGCGGGCGGCGTATACACGTACAACTACGGCCGCGACTGGGGCGAGTTGGCCGGTTCTTCGGAGCACACTGAATTCGCGGGGCCTATCGCGCTGATCGCCGACTTCGGCAGCAAGCGCCTCACCGGTTGCCTGGGGTGTCTCGGGCCGATCGAGATCTCGCCCGGCCGCCACCTCTATCCGATCTTGTCCTGGCGGGATCCCGACCCCACGGCGTCGCCGGCCGACTACGACCTGCACTTTTCCGCATCCTTCGACGCCAGGGGCGCATTCGAGGATACCGGGATCACCGTCACGCATCCCGAACGCGAAATCACGCAAGCCGCCGGGACGTGGCGCGGCCAGTTCTCGAACGTGCCGGACGCCGACGGCAACCCCCGCCGCGTGGTCGGCTCGAGCGATGTTCACTTCGCCGAAGAAGACGGCTCGACCGGACGCTTTACGGGCATCTTCGATGCGCTTACGCCCGCAACGCTCAAGCCCCCCGGTGGCGGCAACGCGGCAAATCCGAACTGAGATACGTCCTGAGTGAACCCTCCGGGGCTTCAGGGAACTACCAGTTAAAAACCAGAGGGGCTGCCTGAAAAGTTCCCTGATATCAGGGTATGAATTTTTCAATCGGCATTCGCCGGAATGACGAACAAAACCGCATTCACCCGTAGGGGCGGCCCTCCGTGGCCGCCCGTATCGAATATGTCCATCCGTGGTTGCGTTTCGCAGGGACAGGCACGGAGGCCTGTCCCTACAGGCTCCTTCCCAGTCGGCTCCATGCACCGAATTACGAAATCAGGACTTTTTCACGTGGGGTACCCCCCCCCTATCCCCCCCCGTTTCGGGGTCGTTGAAAAAACCAGATGCGGGAGGAATTGTTGCGACCGGGAAGAGAGCGATTTCCCGGCTTGGAATTTTGCTCGTCATTCCGGCGAAAGCCGGAATCCATTTTATGATTTTTGCTTTCGTTTTCGCATTTGGCTCCGATTCGCGGGAGGGAGCGCCACGCCCGAATCCGGAACGGATGAGGCGGATATATATGGCGGCGTCCGTATCTTCCTCGGTCGGGAGAGAGAGCGTCCGGGCGAAAAGCCAAAGACAAAGGCGAAAATGGATTCCGGCTTTCGCCGGAATGACGGGTGTTGTGGTCTCTCCGGAAGGATGTCGCAGGGGCGCTTCGTGAAGCGCCCGTTTCTCCGGCAAGGGCCGTTCGCGAACGGCCCCTACGGGAAACCTATTCCCTGCTTCTGTGGACTTTTTCAACAGGCCCTTTTCAGGGGGGTATGAAAAGGCGATGTGCCTTCGCCGGGCTGAGGGGGTTTTGCTTTTTCTTGCCCCCCTGACAAGGGGGGGTAGGGGGGGTTGGTTTTCAAGGCGAAGAGGCGAGCGGGGGCCGGGTTCGGCCGTGAACCTTCCCTCCCCGTTCCGCGCAGCCTGGCGCTCCGCCTCATCCTGAGTAGCGGCGGAGCCGCGTATCGAAGGTCAAACGCGATTGATGAATGAGCGTTTGCTCTCGCCACGCCGGAAGACGCCTCCCATCCTTCGATACGGCGCTTGCGCGCCTACTCAGGATGAGGTTTTATAGCCGCCTGCGCGGCAGGAAGGAGTATTGCCGCGTAACCCCCAATACCACCCACCCCCGGCGAGGGGTTTTTCAACAACCCCGACAAGGGGGAAGTGGTTCTTCTCTCTCGTCGGTCGGCAATACCGGTATGATTGGGGAACGGCGGCCTGGAGTCCGCCCATCAGCCTTCTCCCGGCCCCTGGCCGAGATAACGGCTCGCCGCCCCGGAGAGCGCGTCGACCGCCTCGCGGACGATCCGCGCAACCAGTTCAGCGGCGCCCGGGCTGTCGGCTATCAGGTCCAGCCCCTCGCCGGCGAAGGTAACCGCCATCTCCGTATCCCCCTTGCGCAGGGCCTCGAAGAAGCGCTCCCGCATGGAGGGGTTCCGCTCCCGCAGTTCGTCGTCGCGGTCATGCCAGGTTTCGGCGAATGCGTTGCGGATGGCGCGCCCGGTGTAGGGCTCCGGCCAGGCGATGCCCCGTGCCGTGTCGAACGCCTTGGTGCGCAGCGTGCGGTCGCCGCCGGTTCGCTCGATCAGCGCCTTCTGGTTCGGGTGGCCCAGCGCCTCCCGCGTGGCGAAGAAACGGGTGCCTATGAGGACGGCCTCGGCGCCCAGCATCAGGGCAGCGGCCAGGCCGCGCCCATCACTGATGCCGCCTGCGGCGGCTACCGGGACCGGCGCCACTGCATCGACGACCGCCGGAACGAGCGGCAGCGTGGAGCGGTCGGCCCCGTGGCCCCCGGCCTCCGTGCCCTGGGCGATGACGATCTGGGCGCCCTTCGCCGCCGCCTCCCGGGCGTCTTTCAGGGTCTGCACCTGGCAGATCAGCGTCGCGCCGGTCTCCCGGATCTTCGCGGCGTAGGGTTCGATATCGCCGAAGGAGAGCATGACGGCCCGCGGCTTGCATTCAAGTGCTGCGTCGAGCGCGCCGGGCCGCTCAGCCAGCGCCCAGGTGATGAAGCCGATCCCGACCGCGTGGTCGCCCGCCTTGTCGAACTCCCCGCGAATCCACCCATCCGAGCCGTAGCCGAACGCGGGGTCGGCATAGCCTGCGCCGATGAGGCCCAGCCCCCCGCCGGCGGAGACCTCGCGAGCCAGCGCGCCGCCGGCGACGCCGCCCATCGGGGCGAGCAGGATCGGGTGGTCGATGTTCAGCAGACGGGTGATCGCGGTGGCGAGTTTCATGGGCGATAACATAGCGGCCCCGCCGGGCGTTGTAAACGGAACCCCTGTTCCCGGGAGACGTTCCGTTCGAGACGCTCACGCTTGCAGGGGCGGCTCGCGAACCGCCCTTGGGGGCGAATGCGGTTTTGATCGTCATTCCGGCGAACCCTGCCGCATTGGTCGGTTCCGACACCGGAGTAACGGCCAAAAGCGCGTTCGGCTCGCCCTCCTCGCCTTGCCCCCTACCCCCTTAACAGGGGGCCAAAAACAAAAAAACCCCTGAAACACTGGGGGTATGATGGTTTTGTAGGAACAGGCCTCCGTGCCTGTCCTGCCCTCCGTGGTTGTCCTTCGTCAGGACAGGCACGGAGGCCTGTCCCTACGATGAACAATTCGATGCTCGGAATCCCCCCCTCATCGGGGACATGGCCTTTACCCCCCTGACAAGGGGTTGTTGAAAAACCCCATCGAGGAGGGAGTAGCACCTGCGCCTGCGCCCGGTTTTCGGTTTTGGCCGTCATTCCGGCGAAAGCCGGAATCCATTTTCGCCTTTGCCTTTTCTCCTCCTCGTTCGGACGTCTTTGCTCCCGGGCGGGGAGGAACAGAACCGAACACAAAAACGAAAAGCGAATTCTCTCGATTCCGCATCCGGACGTCGCGCGACAACAAGGTCGTGGCCGTCCTGCCGGTGAAAAATCAAAATGGATTCCGGCTTTCGCCGGAATGACGGCGGTGGTCAGTTCCGACCAGGGATGACTTTTTCGACAACCCCGAGGAGGGAGGGATTCGAACCCCATGAGCAGTTGCCTGCACAACGGATTTGACGGCAGTTCCCATACCCCCGGATTCACGAAATATCGCATTTTTTATCAAAAAAATAACCTACATACCGACAAAAAAAATTGACATTGCGAAATAACGAAGAATAAGATCGGTTTTGTTACATAAGAGGTGGTGTTGTTCTTCTAATCATTCAAAGGAGAAGGAGGTTAGCCATGAAAAGTGGCGACGAAATGTTGAAGCAGATTGTTGACAAGTCCGCCCTGGACGCAGATTTCAGGCAACAGTTGCTCGCAGACCCGAAGGCGACCATCTGTGAGGAATTGGGCATTACGATACCCGATTCGATGAATGTCGTGGTCCATGAGAGCGACATGCAGACGGTGCATCTCGCGTTGCCGCCGGATCCGAACATCACCGAGGAGCAACTCGAAGCCGTCTCGGCGGGTCTTTGCTGCTGCTGGTAGACCGGAAACACCCGTTGACACGCGGACGCCTCAAATCCGCGAGACTCAAAAGGCAAGAATCCTCTCGATCGACTTCGGCGGGAGGATTTTTGCTTTATTTTGCTCTCAAATCGAGACCGCTCCGGAAAGCACCATGAACACATAGGCTTTGGCTTGCCCGAGCTGATCTCCGGATATGACCAGCTTGATGTGGTGAATGCCCCGCAGCAGTAAAAATGGCCCGGTTTTGGCGAAAAGCGTCGTCGGTTTCGAAACCCAGCCGGCAAGCGCCTCAACCTTCTCCGGAACGACAAGGTCCTCATGGCGCAAGGCTTCCAGAAACGGGTCCCAATCGGTCAGGCCGTCGAGCCAGTAACGTGAATCTTTCGTATATCTCTGCTTGACGATGAGCGTCAGCCCGAGCGTCGGACCGACACCCGCTTCGCGGGCGTCGATATTCAATCCGGTTCTGACGATATCCGCGCGTTCCCTGAAGCGTGAAATCACGGAATCGACGGCCGGTATATGACCCGGCCAACCCGTGTCTTCAAGATAGCGGCAAACTTCCCCCTGCGATTTGAAGCCCATGATCGCCAGGCGGATTGTGCGTTCCCGGGACGGGAATACCCCGAACGAATCCAGGCGCGTGTCTTCGGGCTGCGCCAGGTAAACCCGTTCGACGTTCTCCCGTTCAGCAGCTACCTTCTCCCAGCCGACGGCGGAAACGAGGGCGTCCACCACGATTCCGACGTCATTCTGGAGGCCTGCGCCACCGTATAACGTGCGCTCACCGGGCCGCAGGAAGATGCCCGGCAGCGAATCTGTACCGCCCGGCGCGGAATCGATGTCATACTCCAGCATCAATTTGCGTCCCACAATCTCCCGCAGGGGCGAGTTCGGAGCTTCCATTTCCCGGAACAGCCGCCTGACCGCCCTCGCGGTCTCGTCCGCCTCGTCGGTCCGCGCGCGCTCTTCGAAAAAATCGCCCGATCGGTTTCCGCTCGCCAGCGAGACACCGAAATCCGCCACCGGCCGAGCGTCATGCAGAGGCAGCTCGAAACCGAACGGCTGGGCGCCCATGGTGACGGGAAGTCGGCTCGCGAGTTCCAGTATGCGCTCCCACTCCCGCTTTCCGATCAGAGCCGGCGAAATCCTGCCCCGAAAGCGCGCCAGCAAATCTCCCATGGCGCCGCCTTCCTCGGCAAGACGGTCCTGGGTAAGCGAGACTGCTTCGTCGATATCCATATCGGTTCCTTACGCGATCACGGGCGCGGGATTCAAATCGGCTTCGGCCAGGGGGTGTTCGCGGCGGCCCATGCGGAGGGGCGCGTCGTACAGGCGCCCGGGCGCGAATCTCGCCCAGAAATGGCGCATGCCCGGCACGATGACCCGCGCGACCGGCATGCCGATGTCCGGCCGGGTCTGGTCCAGCACGAGGAACTCCATGCCCCTGTCTTCCACCAACGCCCGGCAATGCTCCACGTCGTCGCGCGTGTCCGCCGATTCGATCACCGGATACTCCGAGCCTTGTTTGAGCGGCGCGTCCGGCGCAGGCGCCAGCCAGGAACATTCGGCGAGTCGGGCCGTCTTCCACCAACCGAGCGCCAGCGGATCGTCGATCATGGGCTTGCCGTCGCCCCCGCCGGGACGCGGCAGCCAGGTAAGGCACTGGTTCAACTCGCAAACCGCGCGCAGGGCCGCCAGCCGCGGGTCCGCATGGGCGCCTGCGCCGTAAATGATGTCCTCGGTGTCCGCGTCCGGTCTGCGCGAGAGCGCAACGAACGCGGGAATCCCGATATCGGAAGTAACGTCGAGCATCCACACTTCCCGCTCGCAGCGGGCGTAGTAGTCCGCGGCCGAGGCGAGGAATTCGTCGTCAAATCCCGAAAGATCGACCCCGGGCGCTCTCAGTCCGTTGTACCACCAGATGGCGAACGCATCGCGCTCGACCAGTTCATAGAAGCCTTGCAGGATGGCCTCCTCCAGGGTGTTCCCCGCGGCGCAGCCGTTGGAGTCGGCAATCAGGTCGGCGCCTCCGCGCTGTTCGGCGGACATGCTGTAGAGCATCGACGTCGGCAGATAGCGATGGCGCCGCTGCGTGAACGACCAGACCGGGGTCCAGTCGATTTCGGCGTCGGCGTCGAGACGCGGCGGGACGATGTTGTACGGGTGGCCTTTCGCGTTGATGCTCTCCGCGTTGTCGAGCTGATAATCGCTGAACAGCTGCGCATCGTTGGGGTGGATCGCCGCCTCTTCTCCGGCGAAGTCGATGAACCGCCTGCGGATACGGATTTCGTCTCCGCAACAGGCGCCCGAATAGCGCTCGATCGCCTCGCACAGCGCGCTGGCCTCGGATTGCTCCCGCGTGCTGCCCTTGCCCGCGCTCTTGCTGCGCAAACTGCGCCTGAGCGAACTCAGGCTCCGGCTTCTCACCGCAGGGTTGCTCCCGGCCCAGTAGACATGCAGCCAGGAGTCGTTCTCATCGGTCGTGCGCGCCAGCCAGGTGACGACGCCGCTGATCGGGCTCACCAGGTGGCGGTATTTCGCCAGGGTCGCTTCGGGCGTCACGGCCCGCGCGCCGCCGCTGTTGCGGTGGGTCTTGGGGCTCGCTTTCAGACACAGCGGCGCCGGCGGCCGGTCCGGCCGGTAGAGCGCTTCGTCGCCGCAGGCCGGGCACTGCGGCCGGTGCATCACCGGATGCTTCGAACTTTCGAACGCCCCGAGGTTCATCGCTATCGCGTGGTCGTGCATCGGGGCCGCCTCGCCCAGCACCAGCCACTTGACGATCTCCGCCGCGACCAGCCCGTACAGCGACTCCAGCACCCCGGACTCGGCGGCGAACGGCTTGAAGGCGGCTTCCTCGCCGGCGAAGCTGCGCAGGAAACCGTGGGTCTCCTTGTGGCAGCGCAGGCGGTTCACCAGGCACTCCCGGCAGGGCCCTTCTCTATCCGCGCGAAAGACGGGGCCGAACAGCGCCTCCATGCCGCGCGGGCGCACCAGCGTCCACGGCGCTCCCGCCTCGAGCGCGCGCCGGTTCACCTCCCCAAGCCGTGCGTCGAGATAATCCTCGCAAACGACAACGGTGAGCCGGGGATCGCCGGTCACCACGCGAGCGCCGCTCTCTTCCAGATGCCGGACGAGGCGGCCGTCGTCGCCTTCGACCGCGACCCGTGATTCCGCCAGCCGCCCTTCGACCCAGCGGGGCGACGCGCCGAGCGACGACCAGTAGGCCGCCCGGGGCCGGTCCATGCCGTGATCGGCGGAGACGACATAGCCTCTTGCGGAGAGCGAAACGAGAGCCGCGTGAACGTCGGCGGAGGAGTGGCGGCCCTCGAGGGCGGCGGCAATCTCGGCTTGCGGGCGACGGCCGTCAAGAAGCGGCAGCAGGTCGCCATACAGGCCGCCGTGCAGCAGGGTATCGAACGACTCGGAAACCAGCAGCGTCTGCTGATCGCCGACTTCGTGGAACTGCAGGTGCGGGGTGAGCGCGGGAAGCTCGACGAGGCCCTCATCCGCAGGCGTCGTTTTCGTCAATATCCCGCGCCGGGGATTCATCTTCGTCCTTGACGGCATTCGGGGTTTCCGCGTCTGTTCGGTCGGCGCGTTTTACGGGCGCGAAACAAGCGTATCGATCCGGGCGGCGGCGCTGGATGCGGTTTCGGCGACCGCCGACGCCAGCGCATCGAAATCCTCCTGCCCGCAAGCGTTCGCAAGGAGTGATTTGACCTTCGGCCCTGCCGCCGCCGCGTCGAACCCTTCCTCGCCGACGAGGCGCATGACCCCCTGCAAATCCCGCCACATGATCGCGGCTTGCGCCAGCGGCCCGGCGCCGGCGGTATCGAACACCGCCGCAGCGCTCGGCGCCGGATCGTCGAGGTAGATTCCGCCGCGCGCCAACTGCAGGTAGCGCGCGGCCTTCTCGACGTCGTCCAGCCCGCCGCGCATCCGGGCGTATGCGGACACGTTTTTTTCGGCGCCCTCTTCCGTCCACTCGCTCAACCAGTCGGGCAAAGACCTGTTCGCGCTGTATTCGGTCAGTATCCGGCGCCGCGCCTCCTCGAAGCGGTCTGCGATATCGGAGCCTTCATGCTCGAAGGCGCAGCGCGCCCTGGTGAGGGCGGGAACCTCGCCGGAAGCCGGATTCCCGAAACGCCCGGCCAGTTCGGAAAGCGGCAGCGCAGGCATGGAATTCGAGCCGGGCGGGACCGGGGAGAACAGCAGGCTGTCCTGCGACAGGTCGGTCAGCGACTTTCGGAAACCCTGGAACATGCGTTCATTTTCGCCGGACTGGCGGCCGTCGTGGAGGATCAGCATATCGATGCCAACGCCGGGGTATGCTTCCCGGCTGGCCAGATCGCCCAGAAAAACAGCGGCGACGCCGCCCACGCTCAGCATCCCGAAGCGGTCGACGTAATCCGCGACCACGGAGGCGAGCACGGTCGAAATCGACGCTTCGGCGAGATTCGAGAGCGCCGTACTCGCTTCCGCCGGCAGCAGGTTTCCGCGCACCACGTGCATGCCGATCTGAAACGCCTTGTCGTTCGACCAGTTTCGCACGATTTCAGCGGTTTCCCTCGCATCGGCCACCGGCAGTTCGGCGACCAGACCCTTCAATTCCTGAACATCCATTTCGTACGTCCAGTAGACTCTCGCCAGCCCGCGCCGCGCGATCGATTCGTATTCCGCATCCGGCCCGAAGCCCTTCGGCAGGTCGAGGTCGAGGAATTCCTGGTCCTGCAGGTTATCCAGAAGTTCCGGATTCCGTTCAATCCATTTCGCAAGCCGCGGGGCGGCGCCGAAGATTTCGAGTATCGCGTCGAAGGCGTCGGGCCGCGCCGCTGCAATCGGGCTGTCGTAGGGGCCCCAGTCGTCAATATCCGGATAGAAATGCTCCCGCCACTGGTCCACCAGCGGGTCCATCTTCTCGAACCAGCGCTTGGGCCGCAGCACGATGTTCATCATGTCGGCGTAGGTTCCCGGCAGTTCCGGCGACTCATCGAGGCCGCTGACCTGCAGCAGGGGATACTGGCGCGACGCCACCGCGTGGTGGTCCGCATGACGCTGCATGTTGAAAAACATCCAGTTGCTGAACTTCCAGTCGGCGCTCCAGGAATGGCGCGGCATCGCCTTTTCCCAGCGGCCGTTGTCCAGGCGGACCCGGCGCAGGCCGTAGTGCTGGAAGTAGTTGCTCATCTTCATCGAAAAGACGCAGGACAGACCGAGGAAGATGAAGACCGGAACGGCCCAGATCCCGCCCATCCAGAAAACCAGCGCGTACCAGAACGCGACGCCTATCGCGTAGCGCCAGAACGGGTTGTCGTAATGCCAAACGGGCAGACGGCGCCGCGCCAGGCGTTCTACCGCGACTTCCCAGGAATGGACGAGGTTGCTCGCGACTTCCTTGGGGAAATATTTCCAGAAGCTCTCCCCCTTCGGAGCGGAGCCTACGTCATACGGCGTGCCGACCAGGGCGTGGTGGATATAGACGTGCTCGGTGGCGTACTGCGGATAGGAGACGGAGGCGAGCAGGAATTCGCCCACCCGGCGCTCCCAGGTCGTGCGCCGGTGTATCATTTCGTGGCCGACGACGAACACGGCTTGCGCCTCCATCGTCAGGATGACCGCCAGGAGCACGCCTTCCCACCACGAGAATTGATCCGCCGCCAGGATTTGCCACATACCGAAAATGAGCGTCGGCGGCCACAGAAACGACCACGACCAGACCGGCAGATTGTGCCAGAACAGGCGGTGTTCCGGCGTATTCGACGGGTCCATGTTTTGCCCGTCCCGGCCCAGCGCCCGGTCGAGCCACCCGGCCAGACTCATGAAGACGAACGGCGGCAGCAGCCACCAGCCTCCATAGAGCGCGCCGAGAAGAATCAGCGGAAAAACGACCAGCGGCAGATAATGCGGAATGGCGGTCAGAATGGACGGCTCGACAGGCTGAGCGGCGCCGGCGCTGCCCGGGCCGGAGCCACCACTTGCGACCGGACTTTGCGGCATGTCAACTCCTCAATGGCAGGCATATCGAATCCCTTGAACCGGAGGATATTTTATCCCCGAATTCTTTGACCTGCAAGAATTATCAGGCCCGCAAGATTGCGACGAGACGCTCGAGGGCTTCGATGCAAAACGCCGTGGTCACGGCTTCTGAGCCATGCCCTATCTGCCCTACCTTGCCCCACTTCAGCGTCTGGTCGCCGAACGCGAGGAGTTCCGGCCAGCTGCCGTCCTCACGCTGCGAACTAATGAACCTCTCCACCATGCGTTTCGCGTCGATGCCGTCGAGGCGTCCGACATGGTGGAGCGCCGAGGCGGCCTGGGCCGTTTGAAGGATGTTGCCGAAACCGCCCTCCTCGTCGCGCAAGCCCAGGATGCGCTCCGCCAGTACCGGGCGCAGCCGGTCGAGGGCGGGGCGCGCGCGGACCATGGCGCGGGCGGCCGCGTAGCAGATCGCCACCACGTCGGGATACCATTTGGAGGAGCCCTCGAGATCCCCCTCGGCCATCAGGGCTTCCAGCCACCGCCGGGCATCCCTGGTGCCGGGGTGGTCGCCGAGATAGGCAATGAGGTTCGCATTGACCACGGGGTCGGCTTCGATGCGAAAGGGCGACACGACATCGGGTTCGTCCTCATCCAGAACCCAGGTCATGAAGCGGCCTTCCTCGTCGCGATTCGCCAAGATTTGCGGAACGTTCCTCCCCAGCAGAATCCAGGGGTGCGCTCCGACCACGAGTGAACACAGCGCGGTGCTGTCGAGATCCCGGGGCAGATGGCGGTAATAGCGCCACAATCCGGGATATTCGACCGTGTCGACGAGATACGCCCTGGTCGCGGCGCAGATGGCCCTGGCGCGCGCTTCCTCGCAGCATTCCAGGGCGAGGACGCAGAAAGCCGATACGAAGGGAGGCTTTTCGAAATGCCGCGGCACCTCCGGATCGGCTACGTTGAACCGGATGCAGTGCCACGCGCCGTTTTCGTCTATCGTGGATTCCAGGAAATCGAGACCGCGGCGGATGCTTTCCCTGCCCGCTTTCGCAAGCGCCTCGGCGGTGGCGGCGGCCTTCGGGGCTTTCTCCCCCTGAACGACGGGCGGACGGAGGGGCGGCGCGGGGTCGTGCATCGTCTTGCGAAGGAAATCGAGCGATGCCGCGCCGGTTCTCGCCTCCTCCCGTTCCGCCTCGGTGAACTTGCTGCGCGGCGGAAGGACGAGGTGCGTCTCGGCATAGGTGTCTTCGTGCACGTGAATCTCGTGGCCTTCGGCCATCGTCACGCCGAATTCCGCTTCGATGGTCTCTTTGGGCCTGGCGAGAAGACGCTCTCTGAAGTCGTAGTCCTCGACGGCTCGCGATATCAGGAAACCGGCTGCGTCAAAGGGCTTCTTCATGGACGGCTGCTCCATTTTCGCAGGATATGGCCGAACGCGCATTTCTTGCCGCCGGGTTGCCGGCTGCACGTCCGGATCAAGCGATTTGCCTTTTGATCAATTCCTTGAATACCCCGTCGACCTCTTTCAGTTCATCGAAGGAGCCGCATTGCACGACTTTTCCGGCTTGCAGCACGTAGATGCGGTCGGCCTGCTCCAGCGTGGACAGGCGGTGGGCGATGATGAGCCGGGTCGAAGTCAGGTCGGCAAGGTTGCGCATGACCTTGGCCTGGCTTTCGTTGTCCAGCCAGTTGGTCGCCTCGTCAAGCAGCATGATCCGCGGGCTGCCGATCACCGAGCGGGCGATCGTGATGCGCTGGCTCTCGCCGCCTGAGAGGACGGACCCGCTGGCGCCCACCATCGTCATCATGCCCATGGGCATGTCCCTGATTTGGGCTTCGATTTCGGCGGTCCGGGCCGCCGCCCATACTTCCCCGGTCGCCACCCCGTCATGGTGAGAGACCAGATTGTCCCAGAGATCCTGTGGATGGAGTCCGACGGATTGCGGCACCGCTCCGATTTTCCGGCGCACCTGTTTCAGGTTCAGGTGCTTCAGGTCGCGTCCGTCGTAATACACCGCGCCGGCGGTCGGCCAGTCGATGCCGAGCGCGAGCCGGAACAGGGTGCTCTTGCCTGCGCCGGACTCACCGGCAATCGCGACGAATTCGCCGGGACGGGCGTGAATCGTGACGTCGTCGAGAATCAACGGACCGTCGGGATCGTAGCGGAAGGAAATGCGGTCGAACAGTATTTCGCCGCCCAGGTATTCCACCGGCTCTCCTTCCGTCACGGTTTCAGGAACGGCGGAGAGCAGTGGGCGCATCTGCTCGAACGCCGGCCGCATGGCGGCAATGGCGCCGAAGGACTCGCCGAGCCGGGCGATGGCGGACTGAAAAACGAGAAAGACCGTGTAAACGACGAGAAAATCGCCGACCGGAATGTTTCGCTCACCCGCCGCCGCCACCGCGAAAAACAGCACCCCGCCGGCAAGAAAGGGAAGCGCGGCGCCGAATGCCCGCGAATGTCCCTCGAGCGCGCCCAGTTCGATCTCCGCGCGTTTCTGCTCACGATAATCCCTCGCCCAGATGGCGTAAGCCGACCCTTCCGCATTATCCATTCGCAGCTTGGAGATGCCTCCCACGAGCTGGAAGAGCCGGCCGGCTACGCGGCGCGCTGCGCTGATCATCCGCCCGTAAGGGGAAATCTGGCGCAACCCGAGGCCTACGGCGACCAGCAGCGAAGCCAGGCTGAAAACGAGGGTGATGAAGCCGAGCGTGGCATCGTAGAAAAAAATGACGCCAAAAACCGGAAGCAGAAAAATGATCGACAAAAAGCTGTTGGCGACGACTCCCCGCAAGCCGTCGCGAAGGTTCTGGAACGTCATCCCCGACATGGCCAGATCACCGGAAGGATGGCGGTGAAGAATGCTTGACGGAAGGCGCATGAGACGGTCCCAGAAGGCGGCTTCCACCCGGGAGGCCGAGCGCCCCTCGAGCCGCATCATCGCCGTGCTCTGAAACAGGTGCAGCAGTGCGCCGAGCAGGCCGAACGCCGCTACCGCCACGGCAACGGCATAGATCGCTCCTGCGCTTCCGCCCGCCGATATTTCATTCGCAACGAATCCGAGCGCCAGCGCAGGCAGCAGTCTGATCATGCCGTATGGAAGCCCGGCAATGACCAGCCGCGCCAGATCCGCGGCCGATCCGCGCAGGGCGATTTCCAGCAGGTCCGCCAGTTTCACGTCCTCCGGCGGCAATGGCCGATAGAACATCCAGGCTTCCTCCGCCAGTTCGCCCGCGCGGTCCGCCGTTACCCGGAGGCTGCGTTTGCTGACCGGGTCGATTTCCCTGTATCGCCCGAACCTTCCCGGCAGCAGCACCACGGGCCGGCCGTCCTCCGCGCGGAACGCCAGCATCGCGTTGCTGTCGCCGCGCCACCAGCTGCCCTCGGCTTTGAATCGTACGCGCCGGGCGCGTATGCCTGACGCGTCGAGAACCTCAACGAGACCGACCGGAGTATTGGAGGGTCCCGAGCGCGCCGGTATCTTGAAATCGATTCCTTCATGGCGGCCGATGAGCTGCAGGGCCTCCGCCAGCGCCGTGTCCTCGACACCGGCGTCCCGATCAATCGGAAGGTCATAGATATTGAAGAGCCGCTGCCGCGCGGCTTTTTCGGCCGTGCGGCGGCTGGCAGTCCGCGCGCGTTCGAGATTGACGTCGTCGACCACGACCAGCCGGCGGTTCAGGCGTTCCAGGGAGAAAGCAACCGCGTGAAAAGAGGCGAGTGCCGGCAGCAGCATGCCCTGCTCCGCCAGGCTTTCGGTAGATATGCCCGTTAGCGTCGCCTCGTCGAACAAGGCGAGCCAGCTTGTCCGCGTCAGCGGAATAACGGCTTCGTGCGGGCCGCTCGCTTCCGCCAGTTCCGCCGAGTCGACAATACCCATGAACAGGCTCGCGCCGCGCGGCGGTTCGGATACCCACACCACGCCGCGCCGTACGGATAGCGTACAAGGGGCCAGGGCCTGCGTCCGGCCGGGTTCGGCCAGCGCCGTCGGACGCGGAAGGGGGTTTGCGAAACGCGACAGCGTTTCGGTAATGGCGATCAGCCAGGTGTCGGTCTGTTCCGCCAGTTCCGCCGGATGAACCCGGGACAGCAGGGAAGCCGGCAGACGCTTCAAAATGGTGCCCGGCAGTCCTTTGGCAATGATGCTGAGCGTATTGTCTTCGTCGCCCTCTCGTTGGTCCGGCGCCATACCCGGCAGCAACCAGCCCGATTCCCGGCGCAGCAGATGCTGCGGCGCCGCCTGCTCCACACCGTCCTTGAGTTCGACGAGGAACAGATTGACGGCGCCCTGATCGATGAACCAGACGCTATCCGGGTCGTCGAGCTTGACCGGCAGGTTGCCGGCGCAGGGCACGGACGCGCCGAAGCGAGCGGCGAGTTCGGCGATGGACGCGTGTTCCGGCTTCGTATCCCGCATCAGCCCGACTGCACCAGCTTGTAGTACGCGCCATCCCGATCCGCGATCAACTCGTCGTGCGCGCCGCGTTGCACGGTGACGCCTTTGTCGAGCACGATGATTTCATCGCAATCCCGCACGGTGCTCAGCCGGTGCGCCACGATCAGGCAGGTGACGCCGCGACGTCGCAGGGCGTCATCGACGTATTCCTCTGTTGCGGCATCGAGTGCGCTGGTGGCCTCGTCCAGAATGAGCACCGTCGGATTGCCCACCAGTGCGCGGGCGATTTCCAGGCGTTGCTGCTGGCCGCCGCTGAAATTCGCCCCGCCTTCTTCGACGAGGGTCGCATATCCCTGCGCTCGAAGCAGGATTTCGTCATGGATTTGGGCGTCCCGCGTCGCGGCGAAGAGGATTTCATCCGGAACGGCCGGGTTCCACAACGTGATGTTGTCGCGCAGGGACGCGGTAAAGAGCACGATCTCCTGATCCACTATGGATATGGACTGCCGCAGCACTTCTTCCGGAATCTGATCCCGCGGATGACCGTCAAACAGGATTTCGCCCGACCAGGGCTGGTATACGCCCGAAACCAGACGCGCCAGGGTCGACTTGCCGGAACCGCTGGGACCGACCACGGCAACGCGCTGCCCCGGTTTGATCACGAGGTTGAAGTCCTTTATCAAAGGGGGCCGGCTCTTGTTGAAACCGAAGGTGAGGTCACGCAGTTCGAGTTGGCCCGCGAGTTGGAGCCGGCCGTTGAACGTGCGGATAGACTCCGATTCCGGGCTCCGGCGGCTGAAAACGGGATCTTCATCGGTTTTGGAGATGTCCTCGAGACGCTGCAAATCGGTTTCGAGCGCCTGACGGGTTTCGGCAAACTCCAAAAAGCGCCTGACGGGAGCCAGGAACATCTCCGCCAGGATGTAGAACCCGACCAGCGTCCCCAGGGTCATGTCCCCGGCCATGACGAAACCGCCCCCGATGCCGAGAATCGCCGCGCTCCGGAGCGCGTCGACCAGCCCCGGAAGCGAGGTATTGACGGAACCCAGTTCGGAATAGAGTTGGCGCGCACGCAGTTCACGCGCCTGTTGACCGCTCCAGCGCGAAAAGAACCGGTCGTCCGCTCCCGTCATGCGCAGATTGTCCGCATGGCTCAGCATCTGCATGCCGAGGCCGATCAGCAATCCCTGCTCGCGCCTCATCGCCTGGCTCCGGACCGCCCGGAGGGCGTTGAGGAAGTGGGCCAGCACTCCGTGCAGAAGGGCCAGCAAAAGCACGATCAGCGTGAGCAGGACATCGTAGGCGAACATCGCGACTAACAGCACCACGCTCATCCCCATGTCGATGATGAGGACAAGGAACTGATCCGCCAGATTCCTGGCGATTCTGTCGGTGGACGAGACCCGGTCGGTCAGGTCGCCGGCCAGCCTGTGTTCAAAAAACTCCACCGGCAGCCGCAGCAGCCGTGACATGCCGCGACTGAAGCCAATCACCGATACCCGGACGGCGAGCCGCTTGAGGAATCGGTGCTTGAGCAAGGACAGGACGTAGACCAGGACGCCGCCGCCAAGCAAGGCGGCCACCAATCCACCCCAGGACCCGTGTTTTTCCATAAAATCGTCGAC
Source organism: bacterium (assembly GCA_965219955.1). Lineage (GTDB taxonomy): Bacteria > UBA8248 > UBA8248 > UBA8248 > UBA8248 > Bin107. Next base: position 3,815,448 of record OZ244799.1, on the reverse strand, counting down.
GACAACACCGAGGGATACGGGAATAATCAACGTCAACAGCGTCAGCATGAGTCCGCAGGCGATCACCCCGGTAAGCACACTCCATGATCCGGCGAGCAAGGCGCCCAATTGCCTGAACAAGTCGGGTTGCTCGCCCCCGGGCCTGAAGTCGGCGCCGCATTTGAAGCGAAGCGCAATGCCGCTGTAGTCCTTGTAGAACTCTTCCGCGGAAATCCTGCGCCGCCCCGTGGAGGGGTCGTTGAGATAGAAATAGCGTCCATCGAATCCATCGAGGACGACGAAATGGCTGAATTGCCAGAACAGAATCAAAGGCAACTGCAGCTTTTTCAGCTGATCGGCGCGTGCGCTGAGCCCGCTGCATTCGAGACCATAGTGCCGGGAGGCGCGCAGGATGCTTGCGGCGCTGCTGCCGTCCCGGCTCACCTCGCATTTTTCGCGCAGTTCGGTAAGCGGCACCCATCGCCCGAAGTAGGCCAGCACCATGCCGAGGCAGGCGGCGCCGCATTCCGACGCATGCATCTGCAACAGAACCGGCGTGTTCACCTTCTGTTTCGATACGTCAGAAGGGGCCTTGTCCCCGGCCTCCTTGGCGGCGCGCGCCGGCATCTCAGGATCGCCTCATTCGAAACAGCGCGATCGGAGATTGCCTGCCGAGCTCGATGACAATCCGGCATTTCCTGCCCGCCAGGGAATTCGAATCCAGATTTTTTTCGAGCGCGATATCGACGCGGTGCGGGGACACCGGCGCCGCGGACTCAATCGCCGCCGACCCCCCGGAAAAGGGCACGGCGGAAATGGCCCTGATCTCTCCGCCGAGCGCGCCTTTTTCTCCATCCGCCGCATCCGGCTCGATCACCACCGGCATCCCGGCCTTGATTTGTGGAGCGATATCGCTCTCGACCCAGACGAGGACCCGCACGGACCGGGCGCCCCCGGGCGAGTTTTCGCCCTGCTCGGCCACGACGCCGTCCACCACGAGGCTGCGGGATACGCTGCCGAAGAAAAGCCATGCCGAGAGGACGCACAGCAAAAGAGCGATTGCGGCGACGAGCATACGCTCCCGAGGCGTGGAAATCGTCAGCAGCCGGTCGAGTTGTTCGCGTTCTTCCTTCGCTTCGGCAACGATATTATGAAATGAGTCAAACGGATTGTTGAACACGACAGTAGGGTAGTCTCCGCATAGCAATCCATAAAAACCAGAAAAACATCATAACATTTGGTAAAATGAAACGAAATTATACAAAATCACAGGGCGGGGACTTTTTCAACGGCCCTGGGTGGACGCCCTGCGCAGCAGGCAGACGATCTTCTCCGGTTTGCAGACCCTACTCGTCATCATCGGCCCTCCTCGTTTCCATGCTTGGGGGACCACCTCCGTGGTTTGGAATCAACCGATGTCGAACTTTTCCCAGATCGGCGCCTGGCATCCCAGCCCCTGGGAAATCTGGGCATAACTGGTGAGGGGAAGGGCGCACATTCGTTCCCAGTCCGTTTTATCGATGACCGTCTGGTTCATCAGTTCGAGCATTTCGTCGAATTTACGGAGCGCGTCGCAACCCACCACTGCGGGGTCCGCCGCCTCACGGTGCCGAGGCCAGGCATGGTCACGGGCGTATCGCCAGAATTCGCTGTCGTACTTCGAGCCGCAGGAATAATGCCAACCGACGAACAGACTGTAGCACAGCATGTTGTTGATGAGGAATCGATTGACCACCGGCGCGTCGCGCTCGAGATGCTCTGCCGAACGGTTGAGACGTATATGGAGAACCATCCCGATCTGCAGCTGAGCGGATACGATCGCCGTTGCTTCGAGAGGTTCCATGAAGGCGGCTGCGTTGCCGATGCGGGCCACCGCGCCATCGTAAATCTGACGGTGGGCAAAGTTGGGAAACGGAATGACGGCGCGCTGCTCGAATTCCGGTACGCCGTCGGTTTCCAGGAAAGCGTCGAAGTCCGATTCGACTTCGTCAAGGCCGGATACGTCGCGGTTGAAGACGTACCCGTATGATGTGTGTGCTGTAAGTGGAATCACGAATACCCAACCGTGCGGACGCGCAACCGCCCGGGTATAAGTGTGCTGCAGAACCAGCCCGTCCCGTTCTTCTTCGACGATTGCCGGACAGCGGCGGATGACGGCTGTATTGGTGGGGATGAAGGAAACGTCGATGTGCCGTTCGGGATCGAGTTCTCGGGGAAACCCCCGGGCGTCGAAGACCAGGTCGTAGCGCTCCGGCGGCAGGCCCTCGAATTCCACTTGCGCGCCGCCTTCCACCCTGGTGATATCGAGCACTTTCGCGTCGATGTGGCGCGCGCGCGTGCTTTCACGCAGCAGGTCCGCCATCAAGTCGGCGGAAAGGTGGTAGGCGTAGGACACTTGTTGCGGCGTGAAATAGTGGGTGAAGTCCTGATGGCGCCGACCCCATCCCTCGAATGCGACACCGTACTTGCGCGTTCCCTTCAAACGCTGCTGGACGGTTTCATGGGGGATATTCGTCAGTTCGCGCAAATGCTGAACCAGGCTCGGCCAACTGCCTTCACCTACTCCGATGACGGGGATGCGCGAGTCATAGATGTGGTGCAGTTCGTGGTCGCTGTCCGGGTGAAGACGAGTTACGCTCGAGGCCGCCAAAGACCCTGCGGTTCCCTGCCCGACAACCGCGATCTTCCGTAAAGATTTACTGCCCGGCTGTATCATCCCACATCCACTTTTTAGGTGTGGCCCATTACCTTATTCAAGTATAAATAAAATAGCGGATATGAGCTATTTTCAAATCGAGCTGCTTCAAAATCCGGTGTATGGCCTTCGTGAATCAGGCGTGTCCAGGCGCACATTGGAATGCAAGCGTTTTTCATCGGAGGGTTCGGCGCAATGCGGTCCGGCGCAGTCGTGTATCAGGCCTCTCTATTGCGGCGTTTCACTTGCCGCGGGACCGCATGGAGATGCGCGGATCGGGTCCGAACCGGCGGAGCGAAATTAAAAACTCCGGGCCGTAACCCGGTTTTCCCGATCCCCTCGCATTGACCGTTTGATACGACGAAATAATCGAACTGGCGGAGAGGGAGGGATTCGAACCCCCGGTGCAGTCACCTGCACAACAGATTTCGAGTCTGCCGCCTTAAACCGGACTCGGCCACCTCTCCGTAAGAATCGTCACATCAGCGCGCGGCCTGCCTCGCCTCGCGGGCGATGCGGCGGCGCTCCTCGAAAAAGGCGCGCAGCATCGCGGCGCTCTCCTCGGCCATGACGCCCGAGGTGATCGGCACGCGGTGGTTCACGCGCGGGTCCGAGGGAATGTCGAACAAGGAGCCGCAGGCCCCGCCCTTGGGGTCCGTGGCCCCGAAGACGAGCCGCGCGATCCGAGAGTTCACGATCGCGCCTGCGCACATGGGGCACGGCTCGAGCGTGACGTAGAGGGTCGCGCCGTCGAGCCGCCAGATGCCGTCTGTCTCGGCGGCTTCCCTGAGCGCCAGGACTTCGGCGTGCGCGGTGGGGTCGCAGGCGGCCTCGCGCCTGTTGAAGCCCCGGCCCAGCACCCGGCCCTCGCGCACCACCAGCGCGCCCACGGGCACGTCGCCCGCCTCTTCGGCCATGCCGGCCAGCGCCAGCGCCTCCGCCATCCAGCGCTCGTCTTCGCTCATCTGATCGGTCGAATACACTTGTCTTTCTCCATCCGGTTGTTCTCGCGGCCCCTAAAAGACCACGAATCGAAACCGCTGGCAAGCGGCGAAAGCGTTTCCCTTGCTTGGCGCGCCGCTCTTGCCCGAGGCGGAAAAACCTGAGAGGCTTGGTGCCTTACCCGTCATTCACACTATTTTGAAGGATGCCCCTTATGCTTTGGGAAGAACTAAGCTGGCCGCAGCACAAGGAAATGGCCCGGAACGGGGCCGTGGTCGTCATCCCCTTCGCCTCGATGGAACAGCACGGGCCGCACAGCCCCGTCGTGGTGGATACGCTTCTTTGCGAGAGCGTCTGCCGGAAGGCGGTGGACGGCCTTGAGAACGTGTTGCTGACCCGCACGATGTGGACGGGCACGTCGCACCATCATTTCGAGTACCCGGGAACCATCTCGCTCAGGCTGGAAACCTACGTCGCCCTCGTCAAGGACATCATCCGCTCCGTGGCCCACCACGGGTACAAGAAGATATTCGTCGTGAACGGCCACGGCGGCAACGTGCAGCCGCTCCAGGCCACGCTGAACGACATCGGCTACGACATCGAACTCACCATCTGGATGATCACCTACTTCCATCTGGGGAACGAAATCTCCGCCGAGATACGCAAAACGCCCGTCGGCGGGATGGCCCACAGCGGGGAGTTCGAAACCGCCATGATGCTCCACCTGCGCCCCGACCTGGTGAACATGGACGAGGCGGTGGATCAAGTCAACGAGAACCCCCATCCCCTGGGAACGAAGGACATGCACCACCGCGGAATGCTCTTCCGCCCCGTGGACTTCAACAGGCACCGCGCCCCCTCGGGCGTAGCGGGCATGCCCACGGCGGCCACGGCGGAAAACGGGGCGCAATACTTCGAGGCCGTATCCGCGCGCCTGCGCGGGCTGATAGAAGAACTGGCTGCGCTCTAGGCATGGTCCGGGTCGCAGGCGAGTCCTCCCGCACGGCGAGATACCTGAACCTGAGCCGCGCGGGCGCGGACGATCCCGTCATCATCTGCTACGAAGCCGCAGGAGACGGCACGCCAATCCTCTGCGTTCCGGGGCTGGGCGATACGGCTTGGGTGTGGCGGAAGATCATCCCCACGCTCTCGAGCATGCACCGCGTGGTCGCGGTGGAGCCGAGGGGGCACGGGCGCTCCTCGAGTCCCAGGGGGAAATACACGCTCGCCGAGATGGCGGGGGATATCGGGGCCGTCACCTCCCGCCTGGGCCTGAACCGGCCCGTCCTCATCGGGCACGGCCTGGGGGCGAGGGCGGCGCTCCTGCTCGCCGTCGAACAGCCCAGCCTGCCGGGCGCGCTCATCCTCATCGGGGCGGGGGCGGCGCCCGCCGCCAAGAGCGTGCGCAGAGGCGTGGCCGAACGCATCCATCTGGCCGAGGCGGGAGAGATGCACGAGGCCTACCGGAACAGGAAAAGCGAGGGCAGGGAACCCCGGGGGATGACCCCCAGAGAGCGCGCGGAGCACCACCGCCTGTTCCTGCGGGGCGACCCTTCGGGATACGCCTCGGCGGGATACGCCGAGCTTTTGGCGCCCGACCTCACGGAGCGCCTGAATGAGGTATCCTGCCCCGCGCTCGCCCTCACCGGCGAGGAAGACCCCGAATACCACGAGGATGCTCAGGCCCTCTCGGCGGGAATTCCCCGGTGCGAGTCCATCCTCATCGAGGGGGCGGGCCGCTACGCGCAACTGGACAGGCCCGAGGCCGTGCTCGCCCTCATCCATGATTTTTTCAGAAAACACCACCTTTCAGTCGCCAAATCGACGGAGGAAAACCATGAGCCGATTGATTGACCTCACCGCCCCCCTGGGGCATCCCGACCTCTGCGAGGTGCCGACCTTTCCCCCGGTGGAATACTGGCAGTTCCACGAACATCCCACCCACGGCCGCCAGAACAGCGCGGTCCGGATGGCGATCCACCAGGGAACCCATCTCGATGCGCCGAACCACTTCTACCCCGACGGCGTGACGATAGACGAAATGCCGCTCGATACCTTCTGCGGCCGCGCCGTGAAGATAGACCTGAGGGGAACCGCGCGCGAGGCGAGCCCCATCACGCAGGCTATGATCGAAGCGAGCCCCGGCTTCAAGCCCGGGCGTCTGGACGGGGCCATCGCCGTCTCCTGGACGGGCTGGTCGAAGGAGAAGTTCTTCACGCCCGATTACTTCGGCCCCAACCCCTACCTCGACAAGGAGGCCTGCCATTTCCTGTGCGATTGCGGCATGAAGGCCCTTTGCATGGACCACGCCATCGACCCGGGCATGCAGCCCGACTCCGTGGTGCATCACGAGGACTCGCCCGGCCACCGCGCGGTGCTGGGCCGGGGCGTTCCGCTCATCGAGCACGTCATCAATCTGGAAACTTTCGAGGAGAGCGAATTCGAGATGTTCGCCTTTCCCATGAAACTCTACAGAATCGAGGGCGCGCCCGCGCGCGTGGTCGCGCGTCTCGACTGAAAGGGAGGAATTTAGACTTGCCGTTCTACAAAATATCCGAGATGGAAACGAAGTACGTCGACATGGGCAAGGGCCGGACCCAAAGCGTCGCCGGGGAACTCATGAAGGCTGGCATGATCACCTATCCCGCGGACGGCGGCCCGCCGCCGCACTACCACCCGAACGAGGAGCAGTTCCTCCTGGTGATGGAGGGAAAGGCGAACGTGATCCTGGGGGAGGAGACCCGCGTCGTCGAGCCCGGCGATCTGGTGCACATCCGCCGCAACGAGCGCCACGGCCTTCGCATCACCGAGGGGCCGTTCGCCTTCTTCACCGTGAAGAGCCCCGCGGGCGACGGCGATCTCTACCAGGACTACAACAAGGCCGAAGACGCCGAAGCGGCGCGGGAAAAACTGGAATCCACCTTATAGGACCGCTTTTTTGACCAAGGAGAGTTTGCATGCCGTTTTACAGAATGGAAGACCTTCCCCGGGGCTCATCGAAAGTAGGCCCCGCCGTGAGCCACGCGACGGCGGGCGAGTTGATGAAGGTGGGCTGGGTGATCTATCCCCAGGGAGACGGCCCCCCGCCGCACTTTCATCCCAACGAGGAGCAGTACATCCTGATGCTCGAGGGAAAGATGAACATGATCTGCGGCGAGGAGACGCGCGAGATCGGCCCGGGCGAGCTGGTGCACATCCCCAGAAACACGCGCCACGGCATCTACATCACCGAAGGCCCCGCCAAGTTCTTCGCGGTGAAAAGCCCGGCGGGCGACGGCACGCTGGATCAGGATTACAACAAGGCGTCCGATGCCGACGAGGTGGCCGAACGGCTCAAGAGCTAGAGAGCAGAACGAGGAGGGTTGTTGAAGAAGCCTGGGAAGAGGAGTTGCGTTTTTGTAGGGTGTAGGGGCGGGCCTCCGTGCCCGCCCGATATTTATATCCGACCTCACGATGTTGGACAGGCACAGAGGCCTGTCCCTACAAACCTCCGGGAGAAATCACTCGCCAGCGGGCTCTCCCTCGACTTGAAATGCAACCCCCCTTACCCCCCTTGTCAGGGGGGCAAGAAAAATCAAAAACCCCTCAGCCCGGCGAGGGCGCATCGCTTTTTTATACCCCCCTGACAAGGGAGGGTAGGGGGGGTTGCCTTTATCTCCTGACAAAAGGAGTTGGGGGTCGAACACAACCGGGGAGGGAGCGTTCGCTCACTTCACAAAGGTTTTTCCAACAGCCGGAGAAAAGCCGGTGGGACGCCCCACCGGCTTTTTTTGTGTTTTTACTGCTGCGACTGCTGCGCTTGCGCCGCCATCCGCTTTTTCCGGAACTGCACGGCCTGGATGACGTCCTGCCAGACGAGACGCCCCAGCGGGCCCGAACTGTAGAGCGAGATGTTCACCTTGCCGTCCGGCGAGAGCAGAAAGTTGGTGGCGTGGAGGAACGTCCTCGGCTTGTCGCCCGCCTCGGGTGCGTAGAAAGCGCCCGTCGCCTCGGAGATGTGCGCGGGGTCCAGGCTGTGGCCCACCGGAAAGTTCACCTTGCTCTCTTCGATGGACTGCAACGCCTCATTCTCGGGGTCGGTGGACGCCGCGACGACCTTGATGCCCTCTGCTTCGAGTCTTTCTCCCACCCGGGAGAATCCCGCCATCTGGGCGAGGCAGTAGGGTCACCAGTGGCTGCGGTAGAAAATGACGACGCCCCAAGAACCCAGCAAGTCGTCGGGCAGGGAGATCCTTCCGCCGCCCGCCCTGGGGATTTCGAGACTCGGGAAGTCATCCCCGGTGTCGAGGAACAACTGGTTCACTTTCGGCATGATGCGCTCCCGTTTCGTTCAGGAATATGAATGCGGCTGTGTCATCTGCCTGCGATGTTACCTCTCTCGCGGAGCGATGAAAACAGGCCCGCCGGTTTTCCTCGCAAAAAGAAACACCCCCTCGAAGCCGAAACCCGAGGGGGTGCCCGAAAAGATGCGCGCTAGCCCTGGGAGGCCATCATCTTCTTCTGGAACTGAACCAGACCCACCACGTCCTGCCACACGAGCCGGCCGATGGGGCCCGTGCTGTAGACGGCGACGGCCACCGTTCCGTCGGGCTTCAGGACATAGCCCGTGCTGTGGATGATCTGGCGTTTTTCCTCATAGAAACAACCGGTGAGTTCGGAAATCTGCCTGTTGTCCAGGCCATAGCCCACGGGGAAGTTGAGTCCGCATTCCTCAATCGTTCCCTTCGCGTTCTCCTCCGTGTCCACGGAGGCTGCAACAACCTTGACGCCTTCTTCGGCGAGCTTCGCCGATCTGTCGAAGGCCGTAAGTTGCTGCTTGCAGTACGGTCACCAGTGTCCGCGGTAGAGCAATACCACCCCCCAATCGCCCGCAAGGTCGCCTGGAAGGGAGATTTTGCCGCCTCCCACCTGGTCCACCTCGAGGCTCGGGAAGGGATCGCCCGAGTCGATCATCTTGTCCGTCATGCGTGGCATCAATGCGCCCTCCTGAAATGAATGAAACGATAAATCCTGAAACCCGACCATTTATACTCCCGCGAGGGAGACATTTCAAACCGAACAGAACCTCTCCCGGGCTGTTGAAAAACCCGGTATCGGGAACGGGCTTCGCAGAAGCCTTGAAACCCTCATCCTGAGTAGGCGCGCAAGCGCCGTATCGAAGGATGGGGGGGGGTGCGAACTTCGCCCTTCGATACGCGGCTCCGCCGCTACTCAGGGTGAGGAGTGTCGGAGAACGGCGGAGCCTGCCCCGAGCGAAGTCGAGGGGCCGCTACTCAGGGTGAGGCGGAGCGGTGGGATGCGCAGGACGAGGAGAGGGATTGCGCCGTATGAGACTTTTTCAACAGCCCCTGCAGCGGGCGCGGCATCCGCTCGTCATTCCGGCGGTGGTCCATTTCGAGCAAAGACGGGTTTCCAACAACTCCTTTCCCGGACCATCGCGCCGATGCGGCATGCGTTTTTCATCCCCGGCGGTCTTGACAGGCTGAAGCCCACTTTTTAGCATAGGCCCACTTTTTCAGAAGGCTCTCGATGAGCGCAGGAGACCCTCAATGAGCAACGCGATTTCTTGTGAATGCAAGACCATCAAGCTGCAAGGCGAATTCGAAACGGCGGCCGGCGCCTGCAACAGTGAGATTCAGCTGTCCGATGAGGACGCGGAGCGCTATCTCCCCCGCGATGAATCCCAGGAAAACCTAGTGATCTCGAAAGAATGCCGGATTCCCCCGCTCACCAGCGTCATCCGCTACGGCGAGGGTTATTACGTGCTCAAGAAAGGCCGCGTCATGCGGGAGGGCTTCAGCAGGACGCTGCCTGAATACAAGCAGTAGATGCGCCGGCGGTTTTCGCCGCCTTCCTGAAGCGAACCAGCACTCGACCCCAAGGAGATGAACCATGCGCGCCCAAAAATACAGTTGGGATGAGATGCCCGAGGAGGTCTTGAACGACACCCTGTCGAGAAAGATGGTGGTGGGCGAAAAAGAGATGCTTTGCTGGCTCAAGCTCAAGCCCGGCTGCGTGGTGCCCATGCACAGCCACGAGCACGAGCAGATATCCCACGTCTTGCAGGGTAGGCTCCGCTTCTTCATCGACGATGAGACCGTGGAAATCGGGCCGGGGGAGACGCTCCTCATCCCCCCGCACGTCCCCCACTCCGTGGAAGTCGTGGGCGATGAAACGGCGATAGACTACGACATCTTCAGCCCCATCCGGGAAGACTGGGTCGACGGAACCGATAATTACCTGAGAGACGGATAACGACGAATTCCCGTTTTGGCGGCCGGTACGATGAAAGCGCCCTGGTTCGCGCCCGCCGATTCGATGACTTCCCCGACCAGAACGGGCCCGGAAACAGCCTGAAAACTATATTTCTCCTTATCTCAAGATATTGTATCCACAACTACTCATTACACTATATATAGATTCCTCGTAACTGATTGCTTTTTATGGGGCAATTCGTTTTTTCCCGTCTGGATAACCTGTGGATAAGATTGCCTTTTTGACACAATATCTTGTGTGGAAACAAAAAAATGCACTACATTTAGTATTAAATTTCTTGACAGATGGAAAAATTCGCTCTACATTGGAGGATATGGGTAGCATCTAGCAAGCACATCACCACGAGTTCAGGCAGGTCCATCCGCCCTTCGTTTCCGTTCCAGGCGTATTTTGCACGTATCGGTTATGGAAGTATTTTCATGACGTGAACGGCGAGATGACCTTTCCGGGCATCGCTTGCCCTTTCCTTCCGGAAGATGCCCCTATCCCACCCAGGGGCCCCCTGCGGGGCCCCATAAGTTTCGACACCGAAGACGAGGGCGTCTCGCATTCGGGCTTTCGAGTCGCCTCTCAACCCCGCCGAAAAAAGACCCCCTCCTCGGGAGGGGGCCTTTCTTTTTGGAAATACAAAATTATTGGGATTTATTCTCGGTTTTTTCCTCGGCTTTCTTCATATTCCTGTTCACGGAGCCTTGCAGGAAGCGGAGAAAATCACTGCTCGCCGGCAGCACGAGGGTCGTCTTGTCCTTGAGCGAGCCCTCATACACCTCGAGGCTCTTCAGGAAGGCATAGAATTCCTCGTCCTGCCCGAACGCCTGGGCGTTGATGTCGATGCTCTTGGCGTCTCCCTCACCCTTGACGGTCTGCTCTTTCTCGTAGGCCTCCGCGAGGAGCACGTCGCGTTCACGGTTGGTCTCCGCCCGAATCTTCTGGGCCTGCTCTTTTCCTTCCGATCGGTACTGACGGGCGATTCTCTGCCGCTCGGCCTGCATGCGTCCGTAAATCGCCTTCAGGTTCTCGGTGGGCAAATCGGCGCGCTTCAGGCGCACGTCCACTATCTGAATGCCGTAGGCGCGCGCCTTCTTGTCGCTTTCTTTCGTGACCTTGGCCATCAGTTGCGCGCGTTCTTTCGCCACGATGTCGATCAGATCCTTACGGCCGAGCTCCAGGCGCAGTTCACTGTAGATGATGTCGTCGAGCCGGGCCTGCGCGCCCGTTTCGTTTCGCACGGTGCGCAGGAATTGGAGCGGGTCGATGATGCGCCAGCGCGAGAAGTTGTCCACCACCAGGGATTTCTTGTCCTGCGTGATGATCTCCGTCGGGTTGGAGTCGTACTCCAGCAGGCGCCGGTCGAAGAACGAGAGTTGCTCCACGAACGGCAGCCGGTAGTGGAGACCCGCGTCGCGCAAGACGCGGACGGGCTTTCCGAACCGCGTGACGACCACCTGCCTGTCTTCACGAATCGTGAACAGAAGCGAATTGACGCCAAAAACGATGATCAGTATCAAAACGAACAGGGCGATCGTCTTTTTGGGAATTTTTCTGGTTTCTGCTCCTTCGGCGCTCATCGTTTCGTCACCCCTTCAATGCCGTTGCCCCGTAGCGGGAGTATGGGCAACACGCCGGATTTGCCCTGATCCAGGATCACCTTGTCCACCGTCGGCATCACCTCTTTCATCATTTCGAGGTAGAGCCGCTCGCGCGTGATCGCCGGCGCTTTTTTGTATTCCTTGAGCGTCGCCAGGAAGCGATTCGCATCGCCTCGCGCGTGACGAATCTTGGTCTCGCGGTATGCTTCCGCCTTCCTGATGATGGCGGCCACCTTGCCCCGCGTCTCCGGTATCACCTGGTTCTGATAGCCCTGCGCCTCGTTCACGAGGCGGTTTCTGTCCTCACGGGCGCTGGCGACGTCCTTGAATGCGTGGATGACCTCCTTGGGAGGCGTCACGTCCTGAAGCTGCACAGCCACTACGCGCAACCCGGTTTCGTAGCGATCCAGTATCTTTTGAAGCTCCACCAGCGTCTCCTGCTGAATCGCGCCCTTTCCGGTGGTGAGCGCCTCGTCGATGGGCTTGCTGCCCACCACCTGACGGATGGCGGCCTCCGCCGCGTGCACCACCGTCTCCCTGGGGTTGCGCACCTTGAAGAGATACTTGTCCGCCTCCACGATGAGATACTGGACAATCATGTCCACGTCCACCATGTTCTCGTCCCCGGTCAGCATCCTCGACTCATGGGGCTTGTCCGAATATCTGGCGGGAGGCCCGGGATCGATGGTGCGGAAACCGATTTCCACGCGCTTCACTTCCGTCACCTTCGGCGTGTAGGCGGTCTCTATCGGGAAAGGCATATGGTAGTTCAGGCCCGAGGACACCACCCGTTCGATGCGTCCGAACCGGAGCACGATGCCCTGCTCGTCCGGCCCCACGCTGAAAATGCCGGAAGCCAGCCATATCAGCGCCGCCACAACGAATATGGCCGCAGAGGGAAGTTTGAAATTCGGCATGCGGAACTGCGGAATCTTGATCTGCGGCGGGATGCCGCCGCCTCCACCGCTTCCTCCTCCGCTGCCTCCCTGTCTTCTTGATTTGAACTCATCCCAATCCATCGGCATGAGCGTCTCTCCTATTGGCGACGTGTGATGTTTGGTCGGAAAGAGCGCGAAATGTCACCTCATCAAGCGCCTCTCCGCTCACCCTATGCGGGTTGGGGATTGAAGTCAACCAACCCGAATTTGTTTTCGGCGCACTTGGCGCTGATTTTTGAGGATTTGCCTGCGCGAAGGCAGACCCCCTTGCGCGCCGCGTTTTCCCACCGAACACGAGCCTGCGCTGACGGCGAAGCGCACCGCTTCTTGAAACGCCGCGCACTCGGCCAGCTTCACCGCCAGCGCTCCGCAAAAAGCATCGCCCGCGCCCGTGGTGTCCACCACCTGAATCCCGGCGGGAGGCCTCATCCAGGCGGCCCGCTCCTCATCCAGAAGAAAAGCCCCTTTTGCGCCCGCGGTAATGACGACCCGAGAAAACCCCATATCCCGTAAAGCATGCGCAGCGCGTAAAAACTCCTCATCGGTTTCGGGAGTTTTCACGAGTCCGGCCAGATGCGCCGCTTCGGTTTCGTTCGGCGCGAGCACGTCGGTCAAACGAAGCAATTCATCGGGCAATTCCCCCGCCGCCGGAGCCGGGTTCAGGACGTTGCAGGCGCCGCGCCTTCTCCCTTTTCCGAAAGCGGCCATGATCGATGAAACCGGGACCTCCAACTGCGCCAGAACCACGTCTCCGAAATCCAGGAGTCCCGCCCTTCTTCTCATTCGCCCGGGCGTGAGGAGCGCGTTCGCGCCCCGGGCCACGGCGATCTGGTTCTCGCCTTTCCCGTCCACCAGGATCAGCGCCGTCCCCGTGCTCGCCTTACAGCGCAGTATCCCGTCGGGCGATAACCCGCTCTCCACCAGGTAGAGGCCATAAGCGTCGCCGCCCGGGTCGTTTCCCAGCATGGTGACGAAGCGCACTTCCGCCCCGGCGCGGGCGGACGCCAGGGCCTGATTCGCTCCCTTGCCGCCCCAATACTCACGCCGCTCCCCTCCCAGGACGGTTTCACCCGCACGGGGGAGCTTGTCCACGCGAACGACGATATCGATATTCGAACTTCCCAGCACCAGGACGGCGGGTTTTTTATTTTCCATCTTCGTCCCATCCGCGGTATTTGCTCAGATGCGAGATGAAAAACGCCAGAAAACCCTTTCGATCCAGGTCCAGGGCCACGTCGACCGGGTTTCTGACCCGCGCGCCCCTGTTTTCCCTCAGGTCCACCAGCGTCATGCCGCGCGCGACCCCCCTGCTCGCGTCCACGTCCACGCTGCAGGGGGTGGTCTCCACCAATTCCGGCTTCATCGCGACGGCGAGGGCCAGGGGATCGTGCAGGGTGATGTCGTCGGCGCCCCGCCGTTTCCTGGAGAACCGCGCGTAGACTTTGGTGAGGTCTCTGAGCGCCGCGCGGAACGAGCCGCCGCCCTCCAATTCATCGACGCTCATGAGCGCGCGCCTCGTCACGTCCAGACCCACCATGGTGACGGGCAGACCCGATGAGAACACCTCCTTCGCCGCCAGGGGGTCGCAATAGATGTTGAACTCGGCCGCAGGAGTCACGTTCCCGGGCATCCGGGCGGCTCCTCCCATCACCACAATCCTCCTTACGCGGGACAAGGCGCCGGGCGCGTGCCGAAGGGCCAGGGCCAGATTCGTCAGCGGCCCCAGCGTGATGATCGTCAACCTGGAGCCCCGCTCGGCAGCCTGCTCGACGATCACCTCCCAGGCAGGTTTCGAACTTCCCCGGCTCATGCGGAGCAAACGCTTTTTCTTCCCGAAAATCGCTCCCATGCCATCGGGCCCGTGAATCATGCGCGATTCACTCCGGTTCAGGCGGCTTCCGTCCAGCGCCAGCGAGGCGCCCGGATAAACGGGAACGTCCGGAATGGGGGATTCGAGGTGAGCACGCAGGAATGCGGTGAGCCTTCTCGCGTTCCGGTAGGCCAGACGCGCGGAAACGTTGCCGTGCACGGTCGTCACGGCGTCATAGCGGAAAAAGGGGGACGCGAACCCCATCGCCAGGGCCAGCGCATCGTCCACGCCCGGATCGCAATCAACCAGCGCATATCGGACGAGCGATTCGTTTTGATTTTCCGTCATCACAACAGGCCTCACCCTCGTTTGAGAAAACTTCCACCCAATCGTATGGACATTCGGCATATAGATGCAATCAAGAACCCGTTATCGGATCGTGCAACCTGTTTCTTCCCTGAATATCGGGCCTTTCGAGTCGAAACGGGGAATCATCGTTCAATAACGATATATATATCAACGAGTTAAACTGAAATCCCCATGATATTTCATTATTTTTATTATTGCCCGTTGCCTCGAAAAAATCAAATAACTCATTAAACATCAATATCTTAAACCATATTTATCCGGCAGAGAATTGACAAATCGCCTGTTTTCATATACTTATGTCTGGCTTATAGAATTTGAGTTGCTCGGAATCACCCTAAAACATACGGTGCCGCAAATCTTTTGATCCCCACACAAGAGGCTGTCCCATAACCTAGAAATGGCCAAATCCGCATCATCCACCACATCCAGAAAACGAATCATCGCCGCGATTGACATCGGCGGTACGTTCACCGACATCGCGATTTATAATCCATCGAACGGAAAAACCTCGGTGGGCAAGTATCTCACGACGCCGAACGACCCTTCCATCGGGGCGCTCGCGGGTCTGCGGACGCTGCTCGACGAGGAAAGCCTGCGGTTCCGCGACCTCGGCCAGGCGATTCACGCGACCACCCTCGCCACCAACGCGATCATCGAGAAAAAAGGAGCGGCCACGGGCCTCCTCGCCACGAAGGGATTCGCCGACATCCTGTTGATGGGCCGTGAATCCAGGTATGACATCTACGACATCGTCCCTGAATTCCCGGACCCCCTGGTCTCCGGGCCTTTTCGCCGCGAATTGACCGAGCGGATTTCCGCGGCCGGAGAAATCCTGCAGCCTCTGAGCACCCAGGAGGTGAAGGTAACGATTCAGGAACTCGTCGAAAAAGGGGCGGAGTCCATAGCGGTTTGCCTTTTGCACTCCTATGCCAATCCGGCGCATGAAACCGAGGTCGGCGAAGCGATAGCGCAATCGTTCCCCGATGTGAGCTTCAGCCTCTCCTCCCAGGTTTGCCCGGAAATCAGGGAATACGAACGAACGTCCACCACGGTGGCCAACGCCTACATTCAGCCGATCGTCTCGAGGTATCTCGAAGACCTGGAAGTCAACCTCGAAAACGTCTCGCTCTATATCATGCTGTCGAACGGCGGCATCGCCACGGCGCAATCCGCCGGGCGCAGCCCCATACGCATGTTCGAGTCGGGGCCCGCGGCGGGAGCGCTTTCCTCGGCCTATTTCGGGAAACTCGGCGGATTCGAAAATCTCATCGCATTCGACATGGGCGGCACCACCGCCAAATCCTGCATCATCGAGAACGGCGAACCTCACCTTTCCGTTCAATTCGAGATTGCGCGCGTCAAGCGCTTCACCAAAGGCAGCGGGATGCCCATCCAGGTGCCGTGCATCGATCTCATCGAAGTCGGCGCCGGCGGAGGCAGCATCGCGCGAATCGATGATCTGGGATTGCTCAAGGTCGGTCCCGAGAGCCAGGGGGCATCCCCCGGGCCCGCCTGCTACGGACTGGGCGGAGAAGAACCCACGGTGACCGACGCCAACCTGCTTCTCGGCTACATCAATTCCGATTACTTCCTGGGCGGCGAGATGCCGGTTTTCCCCGAAGCGGCATCCGAGGCCATACGCACCAAAATCGCCGAGCCGATGAAGATCGAAGAGATCCAGGCGGCGTGGGGCATTCATGAACTGGTGAACGAAACCATGGCCGCCGCCGCGCGCATCAAGCTCTCGGAACGCGGAAAAGACCCCCGCAACTTCACGCTCATGGCCACCGGCGGCGCCGGCCCCGTTCACGCTTTCCGGCTGGCGCGCAAGGTGGGGCTCAAGCGCATCGTCTGCCCGCCGGGCGCAGGCCTGGCCTCGAGCCTCGGGCTCCACACCGTCCCCTTCAAGGTGGACACCGTGGACAGCCAGGTAATGGCGCTCGAAGACGTGAACCTCAGCAAGCTGAACGATACGCTCACCCGGCGGGAAAAGCGGCTTCGCGAAGTCCTCACCGCCGCCGGAGTGAGGGAGCGCGAAATACGGATTCAGCGTATGGCGGACATCAGCTTCGAGGGCCAGGGTTTTCCGCTCACCATTCCCATCCCGAGCGGAAAACTGACGCGGAACCACTTCGGGGAAATCAGCGAAACCTACCGCGAGCACTACGCCTCGGCTCACGGACGCGCCATCGACGAGGTGCCGCTCCAGGTGTTCAGTTGGCGAATCTTCGGTCTGGGGCCGGAACCCAACGTGAGCTTCGATTTCTCGAACCTGCCCGAAACGGACGTAAAAAACGCCCTGAAGGGCAACCGGCGCATCTTCATGCCGGAGAACAAGGGTTTCCGGAAAGTAAATATCTTCGACCGCTATCTCTTGAAACCGGGCCAGAAGTTCAAGGGACCGGCTTTGATAGAAGAGAGGATGACGACGACCGTCATCGGGCCGCGCTCGAACTTCCAGGTCGACAAATTCCAGAACCTGATCATCGAACTCTAGGAGAGATTCAAACATGGCCCGCAAGGGTATCGATTCAATTACCTTGGAAGTCCTCTGGAACCGATTCATCGCCATCGCCGAAGAAGCGGCCACCGAGATCGTCCGCACCGCCTTTTCCACGACCATACGCGAATCGAGAAACTTCGCCGTCATCATATTGAATCCGGCCGGACAGTCCATCGCGCAAGCCCGGTCCACCATGCCCAGCTTCGTGGGCGCGTTGCCGATCACGGCCAAGAAACTTCTGCAGATTTTCCCGCAGGAAACGCTCAAGCCGGATGATCTCATTCTCACGAACGACCCCTGGATGGGAACCGGCCACCTGCAGGATATCACTTCCCTCACGCCGGTGTTCTACAAATCGAAGCTGGTCTCCCTCATCGGCATCACCACCCAGGTAACGGACATGGGCGGGAAACTCAGATCCCCCGAGGTGCGCGAGATTTACGAGGAAGGCCTCCAGCTCCCGCCCTGCAAATACATGTCGGCGGGCCAGATCAACGAGGATATTCTGCGCATCATCAGGAAAAACGTGCGCGTGCCGAACCAGGTGGAAGGAGATCTGATCTCCCATATGTCCGCCGGGAGGCTCGCCGCCCAGCGCATCGGCGAGATGCTCGAAGAATACAAACTCGCCGACCTCGAAGCGCCCGCCACCACCATCTTCCAGCGCTCCGAAAACGCGATGCGCGAGGCGATCAAGAAAGTGGAAGACGGGGAATACCGCTTTCAGGTATCCACGGACGGGTATGACGAGCCGCTTGTTATCCGCGTGGAGGTCAAGGTTCGCGGCAGCAGCATTCTGGTGGATTACACGGGCTCGTCCCCACAGGTCGACCGCGGCCTGAACGCCGTTTTGAGCTACGTCTATTCCTATTCCGCCTATTCGCTCAAATGCCTGTTCTGTCCGCAGATTCCCAACAACGAGGGCAACTTCCGGCCCGTGACGGTATCGGCCCCCGAGGGCAGCATACTGAATCCGCGTTATCCGGCCCCCGTGAACGGCCGCTCCATGGTGGGGCATTTCATTCCTTCGTCCATTTTCGGCGCGTTGTGCAAAGCGGTTCCCAATCTCGTGCAGGCGGCCAGCGGCAGCCCCACATGGGCCATCAACGCGGCGGGCATCACGAAGGAGAACAAGCGCTTCGCCGGCAACTTCTTCCTGCACGGAGGGCAAGGCGCGACGGACAGGCACGATGGACGCGTATGTCTCGATTTCCCCTCGAACACGTCGAACACGCCCATCGAAATCCTCGAGCATCTCGTGCCGTTGCTGGTGGAGAGGAAAGCCTCCATCAGAGACAGCGGCGGATCGGGGAAATACGCGGGCGGCAACGGCCAGCAGGTCATCGTGAAATCGCTCTCCGACGGACCGATTCTCCTCACGTTCATGAGCGAGCGAACCCGGCACCCCGCCTATGGTTTGTTCGGCGGGAAAAACGGGCGCGTCGGCAAGGTGACCCTGAACGGACGCCCCATCAACCCCAAGCGCCAATGGGTCATGAACCAGAGCGACAGGCTCGTGCTGGAAGTGCCGAGCGGAGGCGGATACGGCGACCCGAAGGACCGATCCTTCTACGCCATCGAGCACGACCTGCAAGAGGGGCTGCTTTCCGTTCAAAAAGCCAGAGCCGAATACAACTACGACGGCGAGTTTACCGCCGTCGACATGTAGCCTGTCCGATGCCCTCGAAAAAACGCTGGGCCGCCGTCACCTCCACACCCGATCTTCCAGTCGCCATGGCGCCCGTGAAAAAGGCGATGGCCGGCGTCGCGCCGGTTCGCGCCGTGGCGCTGCCCTTCAGGCCCCTGAACGAAGAAGAAGAGGCCGCCTTCGCCGGGAAACTGAAAGGCGCGGAAGGAATCCTGCTGCGCCCGGGCTATATTACCGCCTCTCTGCTCGCGCTGCTGCCGGATCTGCGGGTCGTGGCCGTGCACGGCGCGGGTGTCGATCAGGTCGACGTGGCGGCCTGCACGGAACGCGGCGTACTCGTCACCAACGCGCCGGGGGCCAACGCGAACGCCGTGGCCGAACTGACGCTGGGGTTGATGCTCTCAGCAGCCAGGCGCATTCCCCAGGCAGCCTCCCGCGTGGGGGCGGAGCGGATATGGGGCGAGGCGCGCCACACGGGAACCGAACTCAGGGGCAAGACGCTGGGCCTCATCGGCATCGGGCAGGTGGGGAGCCGGCTCACGGAGATGGCGCTCGCTATGGGCATGAGGATTCTCGCCCACGACCCCGGCCTCGAGAGCGAAGAGATCAAGGCGCGCGGGGCGAGACCGGCGCGATTCGATACCTTGCTCGCCCGGGCCGACTTCATCTCCCTCCACGCGCCGCTCACGCCGAATACCCATCATCTGATAGATGCGCGAGCGATCTCGAAAATGAAAAAAGGCGTGTTTGTCATAAACGCCGCGAGAGGTCCGCTGGTGGATGAGGCGGCGCTCGCCCGCGCACTCAAAGGCGGCCACATCGGCGGGGCGGCCCTCGACGTATTGGAAGGCGAACCGCCGGATCCGAAAAGCGCCATCTTCGATGCGCCCAACCTCATTCTCACGCCGCACATGGCGGGTTCCACGCACGAGTGCCTCGAAGCCATCGCCTCATGGGCCGGCGAGGACATCGCCCGCGTCATGAGCGGCAGGAAGCCCAGGTACCCGGTGAACAAGCCCGGGAAAACCGTCTGAGCAACTCGCGCCGTATCACCGCGCTTTGGCAGGGTTCCCCTCAATGCCCGAAGGTGTACCTGGCGTTTACGAACAGCGTGCGGCCCCGGGCGGAGGCGAAAGTCAGAGCCGGGACTTCATCGGCGATGGACGGCCCGCGGTCGGCGACATTCAGGACCCCGCCGATGAGCTCCAGCCCCCGCATGCCGAACGCCTTGCGCCAGCCCAGCGTGATGTCGTGGCCCACCCACTCTCCGTAGCGGTCGGTTCTGTCCGTATTCCAATACTCCGAAACCCCGTAAAGGCTCCAGTTGGCCGTCACGCGGCCCCGGCTCAGGCGGAACGACCCGTGAAAACGGTCGCGCGGAAAGGTGTAGGGGGATTTCTCGCCGGCCACCCGGATTTCATCCCCGGTCACGCGCGACCACCACAGGTCGAAGTCCATATCCAGCGCATCGGTCTTCCAGTCGACGTGCGCGCGAAGGTTGATGCCCTCGATGTCGCGTTCTCCGCTATTGGACCATGAACCCTCGATCCGCCGGATGAGATCTCCGGTGCGGACGACTCGCACGCCGGAGGGCAACTGCCCTTTCGCCTCGAGATCCAGGATGGTCTGTCCCGCGAGTTCCGCCGGCTGGTTGGTGATGTTGATCCGGAACCAGTCCATACCCAATGAAAAAGGCCCCGCGCTCGCCGCGGCGCCGATGCTCAGGCTGTCCGCTTCGTCCGGATCGAGGTCGGGATTGCCGCTCGAGCGGTGCTCCACTTGTGTCGTGTCGCAATCGGCGCGGTCGCCGGTGTGCGTACTCACGTCGCACACGTACGGGTAGCTGACCGATTCGCCGCGCAAATGGAGAACACTCAGGGCCGGCGGCGCGCCGCCCGTCCCCCAGGACGCGCGAAGCGCGAGATTCTTGTTCAACCGGTAGCGGCTCGCGACCTGGCCGGAGAACGTCGAGCCGACGTCGTCGTGATCGTCATGCCGCCCGGCGAGTGTGACGTCCCAATCCTCGACCAGCGGCAGCGAGACTTCCCCAAACGCCGAGACGGTCCGCCGCTCACCGGCCGACGAACTTCCGCCGGAGCCGAGCACGTCGGTCGCCGGGTAGGAGCGCCCGTTCCTGTCCCGATAGTCGTGGATGTTCTTCCAGTCCTGGGACGCGATTTCCGCACCCGCCGCCCAAAGAACGCTTCCCGCAGGGAGCGCGAACGCCTTGCCGCTCAGCGAAGCCCGCGCTGCCGTATACTCGGCCGTCTGTTCCCGCTTGAGGGTGAGGCTGGTTTCCCGGACCGCCGCCAGATGGGCCGGGTCGGTCGAAAACGGGTTTTCGACGTCGTACCGCCCGTCGCCAATCACTCTTGAAATAGCACTCTCGCTCACGAAGGTGTTGCCGTCCACGTTCAGATCGCGCAGGTAGTAGCGGACGTGCGCATCGTAGCCGATCTCTCCCAACTCGCCCCGAACGCCGAGCGTGAGGTCCCGACCTTCGACCTCCGTCACCCATTCGCGGTTGCCGTGGCCGATGAAGCGATGGGCAACGGTGATCTCCTCAGGAAGCGCGTCTATCCCGGGGTCTCCAAGCAGTTTATCCCTGAGTGATTGCGGAGGGGAGAAAGAGAAACTGCCGACCGAAGGAGCGTACAGGAGCGTGCTTTCGCTTTGCGCGAACCGCGCGTCGAGATAGATATCGGCGCTCTCGCCGAGCGGGTGCCCGGCGCTCAGGAACAGACTCTCGCGCGCGAGACGCTCCCAGTCGATATGCCATTTGAGGGCGGTGAAATCGAAGCCGCAGCCCACGCCCGGATGGCCTATGGGATTGGTGAGACCGGCCACGTAGCCGCTCCCTTCGCAGTCGCCGAGAGGCCTCGCAATCGTGCTTCCACCCGGCGGAGTGATGAAGGCGGTGTTGCCGCCCACCGATATATCCCGCGCATCGGCGAACGAGCCGCCCGGCGTCCACGTGCCGCGGGAGTAATCCCTGTCGGCGTCGCGAATCTCTTCCCGCCGGACGACATCGACGCCGACCACCGCGCGTCCGCGCCCGAGCGCGCCTCCCCACGCGAAGCTGCCATGTTCGGAATCGGCGGCCGCCTGCCCCGGCCGCGCCGTACCGGCCTGGACCTCGAAACCCTTGAAATCCCGCCTGAGCACGATGTTGATCGCTCCGCCGATGGCGTGTCCGCCGTGCAGGGCGGCGGCGCTGTCGCCCAGTATCTCGATCCGCTCAATCGCCGAGAGGGGAAACGCTTCGGCGTCAAAACCCGAATAGGACGAACGGCGGCCGTTGACGAGAACCACGCGTCGGCCGCTCCCCGCAACGGATGGCCGGTAGAGACCAAAGCTGTTGAACGCCAGTCGGCTCTGCAGCAGTTCGCGCACGTTCCGGGCTCCCGAAAGTTCGATGTCGCGCCGCGTGATCACCGAGACGGGGCGCGGGGTCTCGGACGCAGGACGGGAAATATGGCCGGCCGCAGACGCTCCTGCGCCCTTCTCCTCAGACGCGGCGTCTGTCGCTCCTCCAAGGAAAATCGCCGGAAAGAGCATCAGCAAGATCAGATGAACGACATGTTTTCGAACCGTGCGCATGAAGAAGAACCTCCTCGTGGATATACCGGGCCACCGGGTCATGGATCAGTCGTAAAAGTGAGGAGCAGGATTGTCAAGTTTTTTTCGGGCGAATAAAAAGGACCGCATACCCCGAAGGGGCAAAGACGTGGATCCGATATCGATCTACGAGAGAGGGAGCCGTAGGAGGCTGTTGAAAAAGCCTTTGCCAAAGGAGCAACCCCCCCTACCCCCCTTGTCAGGGGGGCAAGAAAAAGCAAAGTCCCTCAGCCCGGCGGGGACGTATCGCCTTTTTATGCCCCCCTGACAAGGGGGGGTAGGGGGGGTGGTTTTAGAGGGAGGTGGGCGGTTCGCGAACCGCCCCTGCTGTCAGGAGAAGACCAGCCCCTGCGGATATTCATGCGGCAAGCCGAATGACGCGAATTCACTCCGAAAAATAGCGCTCCATCCACTGCTCGACGTCGAAGCTCCAGGTATCGACACCCTCTTCGCGGGATACGCTCTGGAACACCGGCTTCGCCTCTCCGGACTTGAGCACCCGGAAACTCCATTGTACGACGTAATCCGCATCGCCCACGTCGTCTCCCTCGTCCGGTTCCCTGTCGCCGCCGCTCACGAGCACGAACCTGATGAACCGGCGCGAGAGAAAAGAACGTTCATCGATCAAGTCGTATTCTATCTGAACGATGTAGTCAGGCTTCTCCAGGGGCTTGCCGGCATCGTTCATCCGAACGCAGCGAAACCGGGGGGCAAACGACAAACCCCTGCAGGCGGCTTCGCGCACCTCGGACGCTTCGGGGGCGATGGAAGAGGGCACGTGCAAATCCGTGGGAACAAGTCCGGCCTTGACGGACACCAGATAAACATCCTTCGGCTGGGCGCGGGTGATCCTCTGGAACGGGGAATCGCTGAGCGGAACCCCCGCGCACCCGCTCAGGAAGACCAGAACCATGAGGCTAACGGCAAGGCGTTTCATCTCTTTTATCCTTTCGCCGGCGGCGAGTGTGAAACTTTTTCCTGCTTCGAGTCGGCGGCGTATTCGATCTTCGGCCATAAATCCCACGCGCGCTCGAGCACGCGGGCCTCGCCCTGATCGAGCAGGCTCACGCGCACACCGCGCGACTGGTTCACGAGTTTCTTGTAGAGAATCGGCACGTCGAGATCGCCCACGGCCTCATCCACTTCGCGGAAGCGCTCGAGGCCTTTTTTCAGATTGGCGAGCGCGCCCTTGTGGTGGCGCTGCTGGAGCTTCACGTAACCCGCGGCAATCTGGATGAGACCCTGGTAGAACTTCTTGGGGACGGGCTCGGCGTGCATCCAGATGCCCTCCCACGCCTCGTGCGCGCACCAGTACTCCCCCTGGTTGAACAGGAAAACGCCCGCGTCGCTGCGCGCCTCCCATGGGATGGGGAACAATCTCTCTATCCTCCGAGAAAAGGGGGCTCCTGCCGTCTCGCTCGATCTCTCGCGCCCAGCCGGGGACCAGGATACCCCATGGCGCGGGACGCGCACCTCCTCTATAAGATAAACCTCTTTGCATCAAGACGCCACCAAAAATCACTCGCGGGTTGCGGAATGCCCCTGTTGAGGAAATACCCGAAAACCACTCCCCCTCGAGGGTCAAACGCGACCGAGGAAGGGATGTTGAAAAGGTCTCCAGGGGGCGGGAATCCCGATCATCGAGTTGTTTACCGCAGGGCCAGGTCGCGAGCTGGCCCAAAGAGGTAGTTCGGTTTTGTTCGTCATTCCGGTGTCGGAGCCGACCAATGCGGGAGGATTCGACGGAATCCATTTGTTTTGTCTTTGCTTTTATTTTCAGATTGATTCCCGCTAATGACGAGGAGATGAAATGCTGGCGTATTGCCATTCCGCTTGAAAATGGATTCCGGCTTCCGCCGGAATGACGGCGTTGATCTATTCCGTGAGACGCGGGCTTTTTCAGGGGATAGAGGGGACATTCCTCTCGACTGAAAAAGCAACCCCCCCTACCCCCCCTTGTCAGGGGGGTATAAAAAGGCAATGCGCCCCCGCCGGGTTGAGGGGGCTTTGCTTTTTCTTGCCCCCCTGACAAGGGGGGGTAGGGGGGGTTGCTTTTATGGGGGGAGGTCGGGGGTTTGCGCGAAAGCGGCCCTTCCTCCAAAGGCAATGTCCCCCGACGAGGGCTTTTTCAACAACCTCCTCAAGGGAGAGCGGTTTTCGAAGCTGCGTCTTGGGCTGTTCTTCTCGCATTCGCAAGGATCGACGCTCACATTCCTTTCATCGGCCCGAAAAAACCGGCGGCCAGTTCCTTGCCGGCCGCCGGTTTTTTTCAAACCCTGCCTCTACGAAACGCTCGCTTAAGGCGCGTTGCTCTTCGTCATCACGAAGGCCTGGATGACGTGGGACTTGGGCAGCTTCTCGCCTTTTGCCAGCTTGACGCCGTTGCGCACGGACACGCGGCCCTCCTCGTCGAAAGGAATGGCGAGGGTGGCCGTCATCTCGCCGCGCTTGATGGCCTGCACCGCGTCCTTGATGGCGTCCATGCCGAAGACGTTGATGCCCTTGCGGCCCGAGGCGCGGATGGCGCCCAAGACGCCCATCGCCATCGAGTCGTTGTAGCAGAACACCCAGTCGATCTTCTTGTTTTTCTGGAGGATGTTCTCCATCACCTCGAGCGCCTTGACGCGGTTGTACATGCCCGTCTGGTGGGCGACGACTTTGATGCCCTTGTTCTTCGCCCACACGGCGTCCGAACCCGTCTTGCGATCATCCGAGGAGGCGGCGCCGGGGATGCCCGACATGACGACGAGGTTGCCCTTGCCCTTCATGCGCTTGACGACCCACTCGGCGCCGATGCGGCCCATCTCCTTGTTGTCGGTGCCGACGAAGTGCACCACGGCGGGGTCGCTGTTCCAGCGCTGGACGGCGACGACCTTGATGCCCTTGGCCGCAGCCTTTCTGAGGGTGGGCTCGGTTCCCTTCGATACCGTGTTCACGAAGAGCACGTCCACGCCCTTGGTGATCATGTCTTCGAGATCGTTGATCTGCTTGGCGAGCTTGTCCTGGCTGTCGGTGATGATGATGTCGACGCCTTGTTTCTTCGCCTCTATCCGCATGTGCTTGGCAACCGTGGCGTAGGCGGGGTGATGCAGACCCGAGAAGGATGCCCCGAACCGGAGCTTCTTCATCGCCGCCTGGGCCGGCAGCGCCCCCGCGACAACCAGTGCGACGGCGAGAGCTAGAACGCTTAAGGTTCTTTTCATGGCTTTCTCCTTTGGTTAGGGATTCTCACTTAGGCTCCATTGCCCGATACGGCGGCTCCCATCATGAGCCGCAAGACTTGCTCCTGTGTGGCTCCCTCGCGGGAGAGTTCCCCCGCGACGCGCCCGTTCCTGATGACGATGACCCGGTTGCTGATGCGAAGCACCTCGGGCAGGTCCGAGCTGATCATCAAGATGGCGACGCCGCGCCTTTGCAACTCCCGGATGAGGGCGTAGATCTCCGCCTTTGCGCCGACGTCCACTCCCCGGGTGGGTTCGTCGAAGATGAGCGCGTGCGCGCCCGTGTCCATCCAGCGCGAGAGGATGACTTTTTGCTGGTTGCCCCCGCTCAGCGCCTTGACGGACTGGCGGGGACCGCGCGTCGCGATGCGAAGCTCCGCGATGATCTCCCGCACGCGGGACTCATGCGCGGGCCGGCGGATGAAGCCGCCGCTCGTGTATTTATCGAGCGTGGCGAGGGTGCTGTTCTCCTTGACGAGTAATTGCATTACGAGTCCCTGGAGTTTGCGGTCCTCGGGCACCATGCCGAGGCCTGCGGCGATCCGCTGCGGAACGCCTCCGCTCAGCGTCTCGCCCACGAGGCGCACCTCGCCTTCCGCCGCCGTTTCGGAGCCGAAGAGCAGGTGCGCGAACTCGCTGCGCCCGGAGCCGATGAGACCCGCAAGGCCGACCACCTCGCCCGCCCTTACGCCTAACGAGATATCACGAACCACCCGGCCATCGGCCAACCTCTCCGCTTCGAGCACCATGGGCGCATCTTCAGGAACCTCGAGCGGAGGCTCTTCCTCGGCGAGGCGGCGGCCCACCATGGCGAGGACGAGTCGATCGATCTGCGTCTCGGACACCTCGCTCGAATGCACCCGCTCGCCGTCGCGCAGCACGGTGACGCGGTCGGCAATCTGGAAGACCTCGTCGAGGCGGTGCGATATGTAGATGACCCCCAGCCCCTGCTCCTTCAGACCCGCGATTACGCGGAAGAGCACCTCGATCTCACTCTGCGTGAGGGGAGCGGTGGGTTCGTCCATCACCAGGATGCGCGAGGCGCGCGAGAGGGCCTTTGCGATTTCGACCATCTGCTTCTGTGCGACGCCGAGCGCTTCGACCGGGGTGCGCGGGTCCATGGATATCCCGAGCTCTTTCAGGATTTCCCCGGCGCGCGCGTTCATCTCGCGGGTCGCGACGAAGCCCGCCCGGCGCAGGGGTTCGTGGCCCAGGAAAATGTTCTGGGCCACCGTGAGCTTCTGGACGAGGTTCAACTCCTGGTAGATGACGGCCACGCCCATCGCCAGCGCTTCGTGGGGGTTGGCGACCCGGTAGTCGCTCCCCTCGAAGCGGATCGTTCCCGCATCGCGCCGGTGGACGCCGGCCAGGATCTTGATGAGCGTGGACTTGCCCGCCCCGTTTTCTCCGATCAGGGCGTGCGCCTCGCCGGGCATGACTTCGAAGTCGACCTTCGAGAGCGCCTGGACGCCCGGAAAGGCCTTGGATATCCCCTCCATCGTCAACAGCGCCGGCATCAGCTCACTGCCTGTGCACGAGTTGGCGGTCGATGATGACGGCGAGCGCGATGACGGCGCCCTTGGCGACGAGCTGCCAGTGCGCGCTGATGTCGTGGAGGTTCAAGCCGTTGTTCAGGACGCCGATGGTGAAGGCGCCCGCAAGGGTGCCGAATACGCGGCCCTCCCCCCCGGCGAGGCTCGTGCCGCCGATGACGACGGCGGCGATGGCGTCGAGCTCCGCCTGGATGCCCATGTTCGCCTGTGCGGACTGGAGACGCCCGATGATGAGCAGCGAGGCGATTCCCACCCCGAAACCGCAGATGGTGAAAACGGACGTGCGGATGCGCTCGACGTTGATGCCCGAAAGACGGGCGGCTTCTTCGTTTCCGCCCACGGCGTAGACCGAGGTGCCGAAGGCCGTTCGCGTCAGCACGATGTGGGCAACGACGTAGACGATGATGAGAACGTAGATGGGTATCGGCAGTCCGAAGAGGTGCCCCTGGCCGAAGTTGCGGTACCAGCCGCCGAAGCGCGTGACCGGAAAGGAATCCGTCACCACGAGGGCGATGCCGTGGTAGATGGTCATCCCGGCGAGGGTGGCCACGAAGGCGTTGATGCGCGCGAAGGCGACGAGGAGGCCGTTCCAAAGCCCGCAGGAGAGGGCGACGGCCAGCATGATGAGGATGCCCGCCGCGTCGCCGAAGGCGTTCATCGCCATGATGCCCACCACGCCCGAGAGCGCCATGACGGAACCAACCGAGAGGTCGAATCCGCCCGAGATCATCACGAACGTCATGCCGGCGGCGATGATGGCGTTGATGGAGACCTGGCGCGCCACGTTGATGAGGTTCGCCGGGTTCAGGAAGGCTTCGGACGTTACGGAGAGGACGAGGCACAAGAACGCAAGGCCGATGACCGGTCCGAAGCGGACCAGTACGCTATACGCTACGCGCCGCTCCGGGGGAGCGGCGCCTTCGCTCGATGCATGAGCCTCTTGCGCCATGGCGGTCTTCCGTCGGTTAGCAAGATTACGGCTTAAAATTTTCAACGAGTATGGAAAGGAGTATACACCAAACCGGCGAAAAAATCAGCGGCCGCCATCGAGGAGCCAACACTGACGCGAGGGGGGAGGGTGATTGTCGTTCGCTGAGAGAGGGATTGCGTAGGGGCGGACCTGAGTGTCCGCGCAAAAGTTCACGAGTCGCGCGCAACAAGTTGTGAGGATTGAAGCGACCTTGGACAAACCTAAAGAGCGGAGAAAAACTCCTCATTCGGCGTGATGACCTCGACGGATTCTGTCTTTACGCCAAGATTTAAGTCTTTGAGCAACTCACAAAGTTCAAGGCCATCGATAAGGTCAATTGCCGGGGCGCCGTCTCTCACTGCTTCTCTTTCCGCTTCTTTCGTGAATCTTCCTGTAGTGATGAAGAGACCTTTATCCGCGCGACCGACCATCGCTCCCCTGAAATCTCGCATCACACTCGCGCCAACCGACCCTGTGTATCTCTTACATTGGAATCGAACATGAAATGAAATAAGATTGACGCGCAAGACGCCCACGCCATCAATGCCGCCATCGCCAGACTTTCCCGTGACCTCTACTTTCGTGAAATCGGACTCTCGAAGCACACGCTGGCAGAGCCGCTCGAAGGCATCGGGTTCAATGCCGCGAACGATTTTGAGTAGCTTTTCTCGCCATGCCGATTCATCCAAGTCAACATTTTCGGCATCGTTTTCATCCGCAGGCCCCGAATCCGGCGGCGCGACAAAATCCTTCGCCTTCTGCGTTTGGTAAGCCTTCCACCACTCCCGGTTGAGATTGCGCACTTCATTTTCACCCTGAATTTGTCGGCCTTGCTTTGTGATCGTCCAAACGCCCTTCGATGGATTTTCAACCGCGCCGATCTTCTTAAGTCCTGTGCGCGCCCACCCAGAGCGAAATTCAAATTCAGATTGAGTACCACCTTCTTTGTGTGGGACATCCAAAATTTCATCGGACAATTTCATGTCGGACGCAATCTGTTCCGAGAGTTCCTGAATAGAAGCGGAACCTCCTTTCGCTTCCAAAGCCTTCAGGGTAGGCCAAAGCAAGTCGTCAGATTTGATAGTCCACGGTTTCGCCATGCGTAATCCTCTCTACGGTCAATTCGCTTTTCGGGTGCTATTCCGGCGTTGCGAACTGGAGTGCGGTGAATGCCGACCTCCTCAGCCTGGATTCCGTCGAACCCTTCCGCATTGGTCGGGTCCGACACCGGAATGACGGGCGAAATCATTTCAGACCAACAAGAGGAGGTCAATCTCTACGCATGATAGAGGAATGGATATGCAAGAGAATCGGGCGGACACACCGGTCCGCCCCTACGGAGCAATTTCTCCGCATCGTCCGTGGGAATCACTCCCCATCAAGAGGCTGTTGAAAAAATCATCCTTGCTCGGAATTAGCCACCGTCGTCATTCCGGCGAAAGCCGGAATCCATTTTGACTTTTTACCGGGCAGGGCGGCCACGACCTTGTTGTTGGGCGGCGTCGGGATGCGGAATTCAGAGAATTCGCCTTTCGTTTTTGTGTTCGATTCCGACCCTCCCCGCACAGGCGTAAAGACGTCCGAATGAGGAGGCGAAAAGGCAAAGGCGAAAATGGATTCCGGCTTTCGCCGGAATGACGACCAAAACCCGAAACCGGGTGGAGGCGCAGGTGTCACTTCCTCCTCAATAGGGTTTTTCAACAACCCTGACAAGGGGGGGTAGGGGGGTTATTCCCTTGAAACCATTGGCAAAGACTTTTTCAACAACTCCTTGAGGGGAGTGAGCGAAACCACCAGCTTGAAGAGCAACTCTCCCGGCACAGACACAAAAACCACGCCGGGGGGCCAAACGGTTCATGAGCTACCCGCTCAAGGCGTCCAGGTGAGAAAAACGGGGATGAGCGACGCGGCGAGGAGGAGGGCCATCACGGCGTTGAAAATCCTGAGCCACTTGCTTTTGGTCAAGATTCGTCCTATTCCGACGCCGAAAAGCGCCCAGATGGAAATACTCGGTATGGAGACGATGAGAAATATCAAGGCGATCAGAACGATTTCCAGATAAAAATATCCGCCCGCGCTCGTATACGCGGTTATCGCGCCCACCGCCATCACCCAGGCCTTGGGGTTCACCCACTGGAAACCGGCCGCCTGAAGAAAGGTGAACGGTTTTCCGGGTTTTGCGCCTGCTCCACCCATTCCGCCTGCAGTAGCGATTTTCCACGCCATCCAGAGGATGTAGGCGCAGCCGAGAGACTTGAGGACGACGTGGACTTCGGGCAAAGCCTGGAACAATCCACCCAGGCCGAGTCCCACGGCGACCACCATGACCGGAAACCCGAGGCTGATCCCCAATATGTGCCTGAGCGTCCGCCGATAGCCGAAGTTCGCCCCTGAAGCCGTCACCATGACGTTGTTGGGTCCGGGCGTGATGGAGGTGGAAACCGCGAACGAGAGCACGGGCGTGATGAGTTCCGTCATCATGAGAAGAGCGACACTCCCTGAACACACAAAAAACCCCGCCGGCGGCGTTCACCAGCGGGGTTTTGATTCATATTCCGGCGACGACCCACTCTCCCACGGAAAGGACCGCAGTACCATAGGCGCTGGCGGGCTTAACTACCGTGTTCGGGATGGGAACGGGTGTGGCCCCGCCGCTATAGCCACCGGAAATACTCGATAAATTCCTGACAATCAAATCACGCGATTGGCGACATCTTGCTCTCGACCGAGGACCGTTGAGTGAAATCTCGAATCGGTCAAGCCTCACGGCCAATTAGTACCGGTCAGCTGAACACATTGCTGTGCGTACACTTCCGGCCTATCAACCTCCTGGTCTTGAAGGAGCCTTCAGGGACCGAAGTCCAGGGAGATCTCATCTTGGGAGGGGCTTCCCACTTATATGCTTTCAGCGGTTATCCCTTCCGAACATAGCTACCGAGCACTGCGGCTGGCGCCACAACTCGAACACCAGAGGTTCGTCCGACCCGGTCCTCTCGTACTAGGGTCAGCTTCCCTCAAATCTCCTGCGCCCACGACAGATAGGGACCGAACTGTCTCACGACGTTCTAAACCCAGCTCGCGTACCGCTTTAATTGGCGAACAGCCAAACCCTTGGGACCTGCTTCAGCCCCAGGATGCGATGAGCCGACATCGAGGTGCCAAACCTCCCCGTCGATGTGAACTCTTGGGGGAGATCAGCCTGTTATCCCCGGCGTACCTTTTATCCGTTGAGCGATGGCCCTTCCACTCAGAACCACCGGATCACTAAGCCCTGCTTTCGCACCTGCTCGACGTGTCTGTCTTGCAGTCAAGCGCCCTTTTGCCTTTACACTCGACGGCTGGTTTCCATTCAGCCTGAGGGCACCTTCGGGCGCCTCCGTTACAGTTTAGGAGGCGACCGCCCCAGTCAAACTACCCGCCTGACAATGTCTCCGACCCGGATTCACGGGCCTGGATTAGACACACAAAATAACAAGGGTGGTATTTCAAGGTCGACTCCACACAGCCTAGCGGCCATGCTTCAAAGTCTCCCACCTATCCTACACATGATATTCCGGGTGTCATTGCCAAGTTGTAGTAAAGGTGCACGGGGTCTTTCCGTCTAGTCGCGGGTAAACGGCATCTTCACCGCTGCTACAGTTTCACTGAGTCACTCGCTGAGACAGTCCCCAGATCGTTACGCCATTCGTGCAGGTCGGAACTTACCCGACAAGGAATTTCGCTACCTTAGGACCGTTATAGTTACGGCCGCCGTTTACCGGGGCTTCGGTTCAGAGCTTCGCGCCGAAGCGCTAACCCTTCCCCTTAACCTTCCGGCACCGGGCAGGCGTCAGACCCTATACATCGCCTTGCGGCTTCGCAGAGTCCTGTGTTTTTAGTAAACAGTCGCCTGGGGCATTTCACTGCAACCCCTTTCAGCTCCACGGGCAAGCCGCTTCACCTACTCGGGGCACACCTTCTCCCTAGGTTACGGTGTCAATGTGCCGAGTTCCTTAGCGAGTGTTCTCTCAAGCGCCTTAGTATTCTCTACCCACCCACGTGTGTCCGTTTACGGTACGGTCTGCGCGGACCTATCACCTAGAGGTTTTTCCAGGCAGCATGGGATCGATCACTTTGCGGAGCAAGCTCCTCGTCATCACATCTCAGCGTTGAGAGGGCCCGGATTTGCCTAAGCCCTCCGCCTACATGCTTAAACCACCATCCATCAGGTGGCTGACCTACCCTTCTGCGTCACCCCATTGGCAGTCCCGTGCAGGTACGGGAATATTAACCCGTTTCCCATCGGCTACGCCTTTCGGCCTCGCCTTAGGGGCCGACTGACCCTGAGCGGATTAGCCTTCCTCAGGAACCCTTGGGTTTTCGGCGAACAGGTCTCTCACCTGTTTTCTCGCTACTCGTGCCTAGATACTCACTTCCGCGTCGTCAACCGGTCGTCGTCCGTCCGGCTTCAACCTAGCGCGGAACGCTCCCCTACCATTGGCCGGTTCCGAAGAACCAGCCAATCCGCAGCTTCGGTGGTGTGCTTGAGCCCCGTTACATTTTCGGCGCAGGACCATTCGACCAGTGAGCTGTTACGCTTTCTTTAAAGGATGGCTGCCTCTAAGCCAACCTCCTGGCTGTTTTGACGTTCCCACAACCTTTCCCACTTAGCACACACTTCGGGACCTTAGCTGGCGGTCTGGGTTGTTTCCCTCTCGACCGCGGATCTTATCACCCGCGGACTCACTCCCGTACAAGACATCCCGGCCTTCGGAGTTTGGTTGGGTTTGGTAACCTGGTGGGGCCCCTAGTCCATCCAGTGCTCTACGACCGAGAGCATACATACGAGGCTGTACCT